>NZ_JBFBDP010000037.1:0-76246 GCF_040701585.1 Streptomyces sp. NPDC093801
CACCTCGAAGCGTGGAGAACGGCCGCCTCCGCCGTCCCGGGAAGAACCGCAGATCAGCAGGTTGAGTGACGTGCGAGGTTAAACGCCAAGCTCAGGCCCCGTCCGAGAACCGGGCCGGTGCGCTGGCCGGCCCGGCGGAGGCGCCCGTGGCGGCGGTCGGCGCGTCGGCCGGGGAAAGGCCGGCGGCCGCCTCCCGGAACGCCGTCAGGCCCGCCACCAGCGCGTCCACCGCCCCGGGCGCCATCCGGCCCAGCACCGCCGACAGCTCCCGCAGCCGGATCGCCCGCCGCTCCTCCAGGAGCGCCCGTCCCCGGGCCGTGAGCCGCACCTCCACCTCGCGCCGCCTGAGCGGGTGGGGTGAGCGGGTGAGCAGCCCCATGGCCTCCAGCCGGTCGCAGAGCCGGGTGACCGACGGCGGACGGGATCCGAGCACATCGCCCAGGGCCCGCAGGTTGACGCCCTCGGCGCCCTCGACGGCGAGCAGCACCCGCAGCTGAGACGGCGACACCGCCGGTGTCACACCGTCCTGCCCCCGGGCGTGCAGGACCGCGAGGAGGTCCGCCGCGGCGGCGAGGACCGCGGCCGGATCCTCGTGCGCGCCGGAGCGGCCGGGGCGGGGCATGCCCCCACTGTGCCACCGTCCGGCGCGGTCGGCCCCCGGCGCTACCGCCCGCCGCCCCCGGGCCCCGCGCCGGGCCTGCCGTGCCAGTCGAGACAGACGACCATCGCGTCGTCGGCGGCGTCCACACCGCCCCGGTACCCCGGCAGCTCTTCCAGGAGCGCCCGCGGCACCTGCGAGGGCGGCAGCAGCCGCGTGTTCAGGACGGCCCGGGTCAGGGCGTGCAGGCCGTACGGTTCCCCGGCCGGGGAGAGCACGTCGTAGACGCCGTCGCTCAAGAGGACCAGCCGGTCCCCCGGCAGGACCCTGAAGCGCTGACAGGTGTAGACGGTGTCCTCGAACATGCCGAGCGGCAGCTGCGCCTCCAGCCCGACCGGCTCCACGGCGCCCCCGCGCAGCCGCCAGAGCCGGGGCGACCCGGCGTCGATGACCTCAGCCTCGCCGGTGTCCAGGTCGAAGCGGAGCAGCAGCATCGGCAGGTGCTGCCTCCCCTGGTAGTGGCCGTACAGGGCCTGGTCCGCCAGGGCCGCCTGATCGGCGAGGCCGAGGCCGGCCCGCCGGGCGTTGCGCAGGGCGCTGACGGCGAGACTGGTCAGCAGCGCCGCCTCGACGCCCTCGCCCATGCCGTTGTTGACGGTCAGCGTCAGGTGGTCGGCGGAGGCGGACCAGTCGAAGCTGTCGCCGAAGATCGCGTACGCGGGCTCCAGCTGCGCCCCGAGGTCGTACTCCGGCCGGGAACAGGAACGCCCCGGCAGCAGCTGCCACTGCATCTCGGCCGCCAGGGTGAGTCTCCTGGCCCGGCGCGCCTGGAGGAAGAAGTCGGTGTCACGGTCGGCGACGAGGATCTCGTGGGCCAGTGCGTCGGCCACGTCCTGCAGCGGGCCGAGGAGTTCACCGACCGCGACGCCGGCCGGGAAGCGGACGCTCAGGACCCCGAGCCGGTCGCCGCGCACGGTCACCGGCAGGTGCACGGTGGTCCCGCTCGCCCCGGGGACCACGTGCGGCTCCTGGGCGCCGAAGGCACGGCCCTCGGCGCCGTTGTACGCCGACACGGATTCGGCGGTGAAGGGCCGGGCGGTGACGGGCTGGAGCCGCGCCGAGGCGTAGTCGGCCATCAGCAGCTCGGCCCCGGCCGCCCCGTGGTCCCGGACCAGGATGCCCCGGACCTCCTCGAACACCTCGTGCGGAGCAGCGCCGCGCAGCACGCGCTCGACGCCACCCCCGCCCCCGACGCCCTCTGCGCGTACGACTTCGGTCACCGGCCCCGTTCCTGTCTCTCTCGCAACTGCCAAGATGGGGGACGACGAAGCCGCCGGTCCACCGAGGAAGGGCCGCGCGTACGTCCGGTAGGGAGTGTCACATGAGTCAGCGGTCGATCGGCTCCTGCGGGCCCGCCGCCCCGGCCGTGGCGGAGATGAGCAAGCTGATCGAGCTGCTGGAGGTGGTCTGGGAGCGCGGCCGGGACACCGCCAGCGCCCCGCCCGTCTCCTCCGCGCAGGCCCGGGTGCTGTTCCTCGTCGAGGCGAACGGCCGGCTGAACCTGCGCGAGCTGGGCAGGCTGCTGGAGGCGGCCCCGCCGTCCGTCACCCGGCTCTGCGACCGCCTGCAGGCCGTGGGCTTCCTCGAACGGCACCCCGGGGCCGAGGACCGCCGCGAGGTGCTGCTCCGGCTGACCCCCTCGGGCCTGACGTACCTCGAACGGCTGCGCACCCGCAGGCAGGAGGTGCTGGCCGAGGCGATGGCCGAGATGCCGGAGGCGTCCCGGGCCGCCCTGGCGACGGGGCTCGCGGCCTTCTGCGCCGCGGTGGCGAAGCCGCTGCGGCTGCCGTCCCCGGAGTCCTTCACCACCAGGTCGGCCTGAACCGGCCGGCTCCCCCGCCCGGCGGCGGGCCCGGCTCGCACGGCTCCCGCCGGGGCGGGGTCAGCTCAGACGGAGCGCCGTCGTGATGGTCTTGCCGTCGGCACGGGTACGGCAGTCGACGCGCTCCGCCAGACGCTGGACGAGGGGCCAGCCGTATCCGCCGGGGTGGTCGGCCGTCCCCGTACGGGCCGTGGGCGGGCGGGGGTTGGCGTCGGCGATCGACAGGCGCAGGACGCCGTCCTCTATGTCGGCCCGGAAGGCGGTGACGCCGTGGCCGTGCCGGATCGCGTTGGTGACCAGCTCCGAGGTGACGAGCAGCGCGTCCGCGGCGGGGACGCTGTCGAGGCCGACACCTGCGAGCAGCAGCAGTTCGCGGACGCGCTCGCGGGCCGCGGCCGCGGAGTCGGGCGGTGCGGCGTTCCCGTCGCCGACCGCCTCGCCGCCGTGCCGCTGCGAGCCCTGGGGGGCGTGGGGCGGCGGGAGTGGGTGGTTCATGCTCATCGCCTGCCCATGGCCGTACGGGTCGTACCGGAACACCCCGTTCGGGCACGCCGGATGGTGGTCAGCATGTCATCGCGGTCGCCAGGCTGTCGGCCATGCGGAACGCCGGTGCGGCTCCTGTGACGTCCAACAGCCGCCGCACGGCGGTGTGCAGCGGGCCGGCGAGGACGAGCACGGAGCCGGCGGCCGCGTGGGCCCGCTGCGCGGCGAGCAGCGCGTGCAGCACGGAGGAGTCCACGAAGGGGGTGCCCGACAGGTCCACGACGGTGCGCGGCGGGCCGCCCTCCGACGCCCGCGCGAGGGCACGGGCCAGCAACGGCGCGTCGTCCTCGTCGACTTCGCCGTGCAGGCTGATCACAGTCGCATCGCGTTCTGCGGTCGTGGTGACGACCGCCGCCCCTCCGGTCACCGGACCATTCTCCTCCATCGGGTGCGGTACCGGATACCGGGCACCCGCCCGGCGCGCAGCCCCTCTCCTCCGTCACTCCCGGGGAGGAACCCTCGACACCCCGTCCGCCCGGGGCCCGGTTGCACGGTGGACGGCCCATGGAGGATGGTTGCCGCAGGACAACTGTTGTTCCGAGGCCTTCCGGTCTTTCCGCCGTGATGAACGCGATGAAGAGGTGAGGGGTCCGCGCAGCGGGCCTTCAACGTTTGGTTCCTTCCACCGAGACGACGTCGAACCCGCCCGCCGCGGCCCGGCCGTGGAGCCAGGCCCCCTACCCGGTGCTGGTGGCCGACGCGGACGCGGTCGTGGTCCACGCCAACGAGGCGGCGGGGCTGGTGTTCCCGGACGCCCGCCCGGGCTCGCCGATGCCGGACGCGGTCCCCGGCTGGCTGGCGTCGGCGCACGCGCGCTACGCCACCCCCCTCCCCGCGCAGCGCCCGCCGGCCGATGCCGGGGCCGTCCGGGGACGGGTCGGCGACCGCTCCTACGAGGCGCACCCCACACCCCGTGACGACGGCACGGTCGTGTGGTGGCTGGTCGACGACACCGACCACCGCCTGGCCCGCGAAGCGCTGTGGACGGAACGCAAGCGCACCGAGTTCCTGGTCCGCTCCTCCAACCTGCTGCTGTCCTCCCTGAACCTCGACCGCTGCATGGACGTCACGGCACGGATGGCCGCCGACCACCTCGCCGACGCGGCCCTGGTGATCGCCCCCGTACAGGGCCGCCGGCTTCCCGTCGTCTCCTGCGTCCGCGGCGGCAGCCCGTCCGTGTCCCGCGCCGCCGTCGACCCAGGGGACGTGCCCGGGCTGGCCGAGGCGCTCCAGGGTTTCCCGCCCGTCCCCTCCCGGTGGCTCGACCCGTCGGCCGCGCCGGCCTGGCTCGTCCCGGACGGCCTCGGCGCCCTGGGGTCGATCGTCATCACACCCCTGCCCGGGCACGGTGTGCCCGCGGGCGCCCTGGTGCTGCTGCGCGGCGACGGCGTCGGCGCGTTCACGGAGGGCGAGGAGGTGTTCGCGCGCCTGTTCGCCGCGCGCGCCGGCGCCGCGATGTCGGCCGCCCGGCTCTACGCGGAGCAGGCGTCGATCACCGACACCCTGATGCGCGAGCTCCTGCCCCCCTCGCTCCACCAGGTGTCGGGGGTGGAGTACGCCGGCGGCTACCGGCCGTCGAAGGACCACGAGCGGGTCGGCGGCGACTTCTACGACGTCCACCCCGCCACCGACGAGGGCGCGCCCTCCCTCGTCGTCCTCGGAGACGTGTGCGGCAAGGGGCTGGAAGCCGCGGTGATGACCGGCAAGATCCGCAACACGCTGCACGCCCTCCTGCCGATGGCCGACGACCACCACCGGATGCTCAGCCTGCTCAACACCTCGCTGCTGAACTCCGAGAACGCCCGCTTCGCCACCATGGTGCTCGCCTCCGCGGCCCGGGACGGCAACGCCGTGCGGCTGCGCCTGACGAGCGCCGGGCACCCCGCGCCCCTGATCCTGCGCTCCGACGGCCGGGTGGAGGAGGCCCCCACCAAGGGCACCCTGGTGGGTGCGCTGCCCGAGATCACCACGCAGACCGCCCGCGTGACACTCGCCCCCGGGGACACCTGCGTGCTGTACACCGACGGAATCAGCGAGGCACGCGGAGGCCCCATGGGCGGTGTGATGTTCGGGGAGGAGCGGCTGCGCCGCGCCCTGTCGCAGTGCGCGGCGATGCCCGCCGAGGCGGTGGTGGAGCACGTTCAGATGCTCACCTCCCAGTGGGTGGGGGCGGGGCGCCACGACGACATGGCCGTCGTCGTCATCTCGGCGCCGCGCACCAACCACCTCAGCGCC
This sequence comes from Streptomyces sp. NPDC093801, assembly GCF_040701585.1. Classification (NCBI taxonomy): domain Bacteria; kingdom Bacillati; phylum Actinomycetota; class Actinomycetes; order Kitasatosporales; family Streptomycetaceae; genus Streptomyces; species Streptomyces sp. NPDC093801. The sequence goes on from NZ_JBFBDP010000037.1 coordinate 5,259, forward strand.
GTGGACGGCCACACCCGCGGACGGTTCACCGCATGAGCCCGTACGACACCACGGCGCCCGCGCCGGCCGCCACCGCGACTTCCGCGTCGGCGCCGGCGCCTGCGCCGGGCGAACTCCGTGCGCGGGTGTGGGAGTCGGTGATGGCCTTCGACGAGGCCGCCACGATCGGCACGGTGGTCCGCGCGCTGGACGGGGGCACGGGCGCCGAGGAGCTCCTGCTCGACGTCATCGCCGCCGTCCAGGGGCGGGTGGGCCGGGAGTGGGCGGCCAACCGCATCACGGTCGCCCAGGAGCACGCCGCCACCGCCATCAACGACCGGGCCGTCACGGCCATCGCCCTGCACCCCTCGGCGCACACGGAGCCGACGCGCGGCCGGGTGGTGGTGGCCTGCGTCGACGGCGAATGGCACGCCCTGCCCGCCCGGCTCCTGGCCGAGGTACTGCGCATCAGGGGCTGGCACGTCGACTACCTCGGGGCGCAGGTCACCGCCCCGCACCTGGTCGCGCACCTGCACCGGACCGGGCCGGACGCCGTCGCCCTCTCCGGCTCCCTCGCGACACGGCTGCCCGCCGCGCACGCCACCATCACCGCCTGCCAGGCCGTCGGGACCCCCGTGATCGTGGGCGGGGCCGCCTTCGGGCCCGGGGGCCGCTACGCCCGCCTGCTGGGCGCGGACGGCTGGGCACCCGACGCCCGGGCCGCCGCCGACGAGCTGGCCCGCGGCCCCCTGCCGCGGGTCCGGCCCGGCCACCAGGCCATCGACGACCTGCCCCACCTGAAGGACCAGGAGTACACGCTGGTGGCCCGCAGCCGTCCGCGGCTGGTCGGCTCCGTGTTCGGGCAACTCGCGGACGCCTACCCGGCGATGCGCACCTACACCGAGGTCCAGCGCGAGCGCACGGCCGAGGACCTCTCCCACATCGTCGAGTTCCTCGCCGCCGCCCTCTACACCGGTGACGAGGACCTCTTCTGCGGCTTCCTGGTGTGGACCGCCGGAGTCCTGGACGCCCGCGGGGTTCCCGCCGCCTCACTGCTGCCCGCCCTGGAGCTCCTGGAGCGGGAACTGCAGGACTTCCCCCGCGCCACCGCCACCCTCCGGGCCGGAGCCGCCCGTCTGACCCGTACCCCTCTCACCACTGCCGGGACCGCTGAATGACGAGCCTGCCCTCCGCCCCGCTCGGCCTGACGTACTCCGCCTCGCACGGCACGGTGCGCGTCGAACTGAGCGGCGACCTCGACCACCTCCACGCCGACCTGCTCGTGGAAGCCGTGGACCGGCTGCTCGCCGCGCATCCCGGACTGCTCGACCTGCGGCTGGACTGCGCCGGGCTGTCGGCCGTCGACTCCAGCGGCCTGGCGGCGCTGCTGATGGTCCGGCGACGCACCGGCACGGCCGGCGCGGGGCTCCACCTCGACGCGCGGACCGTACAGCTCGACCGCCTCCTGGAGCTCACCGGCACGCTGGAGTACCTCACGGCACCCGGCGCGGGCGCCCAGGCTCTGCGCAGCGGCGGATGCGGCCTCACGCGCGCCGCTCCGGCGGACGAGAACCAGCCCGCCGCTCCCTCCGGCGTTGCCGAGCCGCGTGCCTGAGCCCGTGTCGCATCACCGGCCTGGGGAGCTGATGTGCAGCACGCAGATGTCGTCGCGACGGGCCTGCGGGGCGACCAGCGTCCGCACGATCGAGTCCAGGAACCGCGGCGTGCCGGCGTGGACCACGGCTGCGGCGGCCAGGCGGGCCAGGCCTTCGTCGATGGGCTCGCCCGGCCTTTCGACCAGGCCGTCGGTGTAGAGGACCAGGTGGTCGCCGGGGAGCAGGTCGACGGTGGAGACCTCGTAGCGGGGTCCTTCGCCGGCGCCCAGCAGAATGCCGGACGTGGAGGGCAGGAAGCGGGCCCGGCCGTCGCGCACGAGAAGGGGCGGCGGGTGGCCGGCGCACACCCAGGTGAGGCGGGAGTCGGCAGGCCGGTACACGGCCATGATCATGGTGGCGGTGGTGCCGCTCCGCTCCGGGGTGTGCAGCAGGAGGGTGTTCAGGTTGTCCAGGACGGTGGGCAGGGGGGTGCCCGTGAGGGCCATGCCCTTGGCGGTGAAGCGCAGCAGGGCCATGGTGGCCACCGCGTCCAGTCCGTGGCCCGCGACGTCGCCGACGACGAACAGGGCGCTGCCGTCGGGCAGCTCGATGGCGCTGTACCAGTCGCCGCCCAGATCGAGGCCCTCCTCCAGGGGCCGGTAGGCGACGTCGACGGTGAGGCCGGCCAGGTCCAACTGTCGGCGGGGTACCGGCAGCAGGGTGTGCCGGAGGCGGGCGGCGAGGTCGCGTTCGGCGGTGAGCAGGCTCTGCTGGGCCAGCGCGGCCTGCTGCTGTTCCCGCAGCTGCTGTGCGGCGTGCCTGGCCGCGGTGAGGTCCTGGAAGAAGCCGTGCACCCGGACGGGCCGGCCCTGTACGTCCGTCTCGGTGTCGGCGACCACCCGCACGTGGCGGACGCCGTGGCCGGGAAGACGGACGCGGAACGTGCGGTCCATCGGCTCCCCGGTCTTCAGCAGGCGCCCGATCGCGTCCTCCACCGCGGCACGGTCCTCGGCCTCGACGTGGGTGGAGAGTTCCTCCAGCGTCATCGGCCCCTGCGACCGGTCCCTTCCGAAGATCGAGTACACCTCGTCGGACCAGGTGATCTCCCCGCGGACCAAGTCGCGGTCCACCCAGCCCATGCGGCCCACGCGCTGCATCAGCGCCAGCCGGCGCTGCTCGCGTTCATTGGCGTCCAGACGGCTCCAGGAGACGATCAGCCCGCTCCGGCACCGCACCGCGCGCACGCCGTACCGGGAGCGGTGCGGGACCCCGGCGGCCGTTTCCTCGTACGCGAGCTGCCCCTCGTAGGCGGCCCCCGTCTCCAGCGCTCCCAGGTAGCCGCGCCACAGGTCGGTGGTGTCGATGCCCGGATACGTCCGCAGGACGCTCAGCCCCAGGAGGGCGGGGCCGCGCCGCCCGCCGATGTCGACGGCCCCGGGCGAAGCGGCCACGAGCCGGAAGTCCGCCACCTCGCCGCCGGCCCCGTACTGCGGCTGGAGGAAGACCACGGAACCCGAAAGCCCTGCCAGGACCTCCTGGACCACCGCCGCCACCAGGTCGCCGCTGCCTGCCGCCGGGTCGGCGCCGGGCTCCGGCACCACCGGCTGCTCATGGTCCGTCATACGGCGAGCATGCCACGGCAACAGCACCCTTCGCCGCCGCCCTCTTCCACGGCGAGGCCCTGCAGTGGAGCACCGGTGGCGGGCGCGGCTGCGACATGCTCCTCCGAGCAGGACCAGGTCGTCCTGCGCTACGCGGACGAGGCCGTGGCCCGCCTGAACAGCGGGCCCGCGGAAGAGGCGGCCGCCGAGCCCCGCCTGAGGCCGCATGGGCACGTCCGAGGGCCGTGCCGGCCCTGCTGCGGGGGACGGTGCCGCCCCGCTTCGGGGCCGGGAACACGGTGCGGTCCCGGCCCCCGGCCCCCGGTGTCGCCATGCGGGCGGCTCGGTCAGGCGGCGGGCTGGTGCCGGCGCAGTTCGGCCCGGCCGAAGAGGAGGGCGTAGCCGTCGGGGAGTCGGCGCAGGATCCTGGTGAGGAGGTCGGGTCCTGCCAGGCGTGTGACGACGGCGAGGACGGCGCCGGTGTCCCAGCGGGCGGTTGCGGGGGTGGCGCCGGTCCGGGCGGCCAGTTCCTTGACGAAACCCCAGCCGGTGAGGGGGTGGCCGTCGGGGATCTGGGCGGTCAGGGTGAGCGCGGCTTCCACGGGCAGGCACCGGGCGAGGTCGACACGCTCGTCTCCGGTGAGGCGGCGGCCGAGGGCGGCCAGGACGTGGTGGACGGCGTCCGCGGCGCGTTCGCGGGTGGGGTAGGCGCCCTCGTAGCGCACGCTCTCCAGCATCTGGTCGAACGTCATGAGGGTGTGGGACGGGTTCGCTGGAGGCTGGTCGTACACGGCTGTGGCTGCCTTTCTGTGCGGAGGATCCGGTCTGCGGCCGGTGCGGTCAGGCGGGTTGGGGGTGGCCGAAGAGGACGTCGTAGCCGGGTGGGAGCTGGAGCAGGACCTCGCGGGTCAGCGCGTCGCCCGCGGCGGCGGCCGCGGTGGACAGGACCGCCCCGATGTCCCAGAGCGCCGTCTCCTCGGTGGCGCCCTCGATCCAGGCCGCCGTCGCGCGGACGAAGCGCTCCGCGGACAGCGGCTCGGCTGCCTGCAGCGGGTTGAGGAGGATCAGGGCGTAGGTCTCGGGGAGCCGGGCGGCCAGCTCGGCCCGAACCGTGCCGACCAGGTGCGCGCCCAGCAGGGCCAGGACGACGCGCGCCGCACGGTCGGCTTCCTCGAAGGTTTCGTACTCACCGCGTTCCCTCACATGGGCGAGGAACGACTCCCTGCGCATCGGCATCGACATCACCTCCGGAGAACGAAGGGGTGTGGAAGATCAAGGGGGCGGAGGGCGGGCGCCGGAGGGGGATCGGGTCTCCCGCCCTCCGCCCCAGGTGCGGCAGGCTCAGCCGGAGATCTGCTTGCGGCCCGCGTCGCCGCCGATGCTGATCTTGCGGGGCTTGGCGCGCTCGGCGATCGGGATCCGCAGGGTCAGGACTCCCGCCTCGTAGTCGGCCTCGATGCGCTCGGTGTCGAGGGTGTCGGCCAGCACGATCTGGCGGGAGAAGACGCCGAGGGGCCGCTCGGAGAGCTCCATCTGCACGGTGTCGCCCTTGGCGGCCGGGCGCCGCTCGGCCTTCACGGTCAGCATGTTCCGCTCGACGTCGATGTCGATCGCCTCGGTGCTCACACCGGGCAGGTCGAAGGCGATCACGTAGGCCTCGCCCTCCCGGTAGGCGTCCATCGGCATGACCGACGGCTTCGACCAGGTCCCGGACGTACCCGAGAGCTGCTGGACGATCCGGTCGATCTCGCGGAACGGGTCGGTGCGCATCAACATCGCGAAACACCTCCAGTCGGTTCAGGCAGGAACTGCCAATGCGCTTCAACGTGCCTCTGTTGTAACATGTCATCGAAACGATGACAAGAGAAATGTCGCCTGATGGATGACAGTGCCGTGGAGGCGCCGTGAACGAGAACCCTCCCCCGATCCAGCCGGTCCGCGCCGCCGAGGCCGTCGCCGCACTGGACACCATCCGCCGGGCGGTCCAGGACGCGCACCACTCCTCCGCAGGCGCACCGACGACCGGGCCCGCCGGCCCGGAGCAGACCCTGGCCGCGCTGCTGATGCTGCGCGAGGTCCGCGAGCAGCTCACCGGCTGGGAAGCCGTCCTGATCGAAACGGCCCGCGGCCAGGGCGCCAGCTGGGTCGAGCTCGCCGCGCCGCTCGGGGTCGCCAGCCGCCAGGCCGCCGAACGGCGCTACCTGCGGCTGCGCCCCGGGGCTGCGGGGAGCACGGGTGAACAACGGGTCCAGGCCACCCGTGACTCGCGCGCCGCCGACCGCACCGTCACCGCCTGGGCCCGCGACAACGCGGCCGACCTGCGACGCCTCGCGGGACAGGTCACCTCCCTCACCGGCCTTCCCTCCGACGCCGAGGGAGCCGTCGGCGAGCTGAACCTGGCCCTCGCCGACGACGACGCCGCCCGACTCGTCGGCCCCCTGACCGGCGCCCGCCCCCACCTGGGGCCCGACGACACCGAACTCGCCGACCGCATCGACGCCATGACCCGCCACGCCGAGCGGCTCCGCCAGGACAGCGACGAGCGGCGCAACTCTTGATCCGCCGATCCGCCCGATCCGCCGATCCGCGCCCGCGAAACCGACCCCGTACCGGCCGCGCGCCGTGGGTGTTTCGCGACCCCCGAGCCCGTAGGTGCCCGAGCCCGGCACCATGGCTCACAGCCAGCCGTTGCGCTGGGCCTGGAGGGCGAGCTGGAAGCGGTTCCCGGCACCCAGGCGGGCCATCAGGATCTGGAGCCGGCGGAAGAAGGTGCGGCGGCTGATGCCCAGTTCGCGGGCGATGACCTCGTCGCCCGCGCCGCCGGCGAGGAGGCGGAGCAGCCGGCGGTCGGCGGGCTGGAGGCCGGCCGGGCGGGTGGCGCGGCCGTGGAAGGGCAGGGCCTGCTGCCAGGTCTGCTCGAACAGGGCGACCAGGGCCGAGAGCAGGCCGCACGGCTGGACCACCAGCGTCGTGTTGTGCACGTCGGCCTCCCTGATCGACAGGGACACCAGCGCGTACGACTCGTCGATGATCAGCAGCTTGACCGGCACCGTCGGCGCCACCCTGGCCTGCTCCCCTGCCTCGATGCACGGCTCGACGGCCGTCTCCAGCCGGCCGGGCGTCTCCAGTGACGCCTTCGAGTAGACGACCCGCTGCGTCACTCCCCGGGCGAGCGTCGCCAGCGCGTCGTCGAGGGCTTCGGTCTGCGGGAAGTAGGGCGGCGATTCGAGCTGGCGGATCTGCTCGCGGGCGCTGGCCCAGGCCTGGCGGAGCCTCGGCCCGACGGCGTCACCGGTGACCACTTCGACGAGGTTGTCGTCGCGGGCCGTGAGCCGCCGGCGGCGGAACGATTCGAACGCGCCGCCCACGGCGATGCGGGACGCGTCCAGCTCGGCCGCGCGGCGCCGGGCGAGGATCTCCAGGCCGGCGGCGGGAGGGACAGGTGCCCCCACGTCCGCGCCCTCCTCGGCGGCGCCGGCCAGCCCGGCGTCGACCAGCTCGCCGTACGCCGTGGCGAACTCGCCCTCCTCCAGGCCGGCCGCCCGGCGCAGCTCGGAGAGCGGTGCGGGGGCCAGTTCCAGAAGGGACAGGTACACGCGACCCGCCGTGGGGCCGATCCCCAGCATCCGCAGGGCCTCGTCCAGTTTCGCGTTCGCCATGCACCGCATTATCGGCGACCACGGGGCATCGGTGACCGATCAGTGCCACTGGCACGACTGGGTCTCCGGAGGGCGGCCCGCCGCAGTACGGTCCGGGCACCGCCGGGGCCTCCCGGCCGCCGAAACCGTCCGGAAGAAGGTGTACGTCGTGGCGAACGCGCGCAAGAACGGCCTCTACTCGGAGATCTCCGCCGAACTGTCCGCTCTGATGAGGACGGGCTGGGCGGACACCGAACGGCACGACCTCGCGGTCGACGGGCAGGCCCCGTACGCGGCACTCCGCCGAGCCGCCCTCTCCGCCCGCTTCCCCGGCGAGCGGCTGGTGGTGCCGTCCGGCAACCTCAAGACCCGCTCGAACGACGACGTCTACCCGTTCCGCCCGTACTCCGGCTACGTCCACCTGACCGGCGACCAGGCCCGCGACGGCGCCCTCGTCCTCGAACCCCGTCCGGACGGCGGCCACGACGCGTACTGCTACCTGCTGCCGCGCGACAGCCGTGACACCGACGAGTTCTGGCTGGGCTACACCGCCGAGCTGTGGATGGGCCGTCGCCGCTCCCTCGCCGAGTCCGAGCGCGTGCTCGGACTGGCCTGTCGCGACGTCCGTACGGCGGTGGGCGACCTGGCCGCCGCGTCCGGCGTGCCCACGCGCATCGTCCGCGGCGTCGACCCGGCGCTGGAGGCCGCGGTCACCACCGACGCCGGACGCGACGCCGAGCTGGAGGAGGCCCTGAGCGGGCTCCGCCTCGTCAAGGACGAGTGGGAGATCGGCGAGATGCGCAAGGCGGTCGACTCCACCGTGCGCGGATTCACCGACTGCGTCGGCGAGCTCTCGCGGGCGATCGCCTCCTCCGAGCGGTGGATCGAGGGCACCTTCTTCCGCCGGGCGCGGCTGGAGGGCAACTCCGTCGGATACGGCTCCATCTGCGCCGCGGGCGACCACGCCACGATCATGCACTGGACCGACAACGACGGCCCCGTACGGCCCGGTGAGCTCCTCCTGCTGGACGCCGGCGTGGAGACCCGCACCCTCTACACCGCCGACGTCACCCGCACCCTGCCCGTCAGCGGCACGTTCACGCCCGTGCAGCGCATGGTCTACGACGCGGTGTACGAAGCCCAGGAGGCGGGCATCGCCGCCGTGAAGCCGGGTGCCGCGTACCGCGACTTCCACGTGGCGGCGCAGCGGTACCTGGCGGAGAAGCTCGTCGAGTGGGGCTTCGTCGAGGGCCCGGCGGACCGCGCGTACGAGCTCGGCCTGCAGCGCCGGTTCACCATGGCCGGAACCGGCCACATGCTCGGCCTGGACGTCCACGACTGCGCCCAGGCCCGCACCGAGGAGTACGTCGAGGGGGTGCTGGAGCCGGGCATGGTGCTCACGGTGGAACCGGGCCTGTACTTCCAGCCGGACGACCTCACGGTCCCCGAGGAGTGGCGCGGCATCGGCGTCCGGATCGAGGACGACCTGCTGGTGACCGCCGACGGCCACGAGAACCTGTCCGCGGGGCTGCCGCGCTCGGCGGACGAGGTCGAGGCGTGGATGGCCCGCGTGGCGGGCTGACCGGCGACGGCCGCGGCTGCGGCTGCGGCTGCGGCTGCGGCTGCGGCCGTCGGCGGTACCCGGGACGGGTGACTGTGCGCTGCGATGCGGGACCGGACCCGCCGCAGGGGGAAGTCAGTCAACCGGGACCACCGTCGACGGGGCCGTGGTCGTGTCATGCCGGCCTGCGGAAGGAATGTCCTGTGGACGCCATCGTGCTGCTGCGTGAAGACCACAAGACCGTCGAGAAGCTGTTCAAACGGTTCGAGAAGACGGACGACGAGGACACCACCGGGCGTCGCCGGATCGCGGACGAGGTGATCGGGGAGCTCACCGTCCACGCGTGGATCGAGGAGCAGTACTTCTACCCGGCCGCCCGCGAGGCCGCCCCCGACACCGAGGACCACGTCCTGGAGAGCCTCGAGGAGCACCACGCGGTGGTGTGGATGCTCTCCGAGCTGAAAACGATGGACGCCTCCGACGAGCGGTTCAAGGCCAAGATGACCGTACTGATGGAGCGGGTGCGCCACCACGTCGAGGAGGAGGAACAGGACTGGTTCCCCGACGTGCGCAAGGCCATGGGCCGCAACCGCCTCCTCGACCTCGGCCTCCAGCTGGAAGAGGCCAAGGGGCAGGCGCCGCGCGATCCGCTGAAGGTCCCCAGCGCGGCATCCGGATGATCACCGTGGCAGGGCGCCCGTGCAGGGGGCGGCGGGTGCGCCGGGCAGGTCGGACGCTGGCCGTGGCGCTGGCCGTCCTCGCTGCGGGTGGGTGCGGGGCGCCCGGTCCGCGCGAGGACGACGCCGTCACCGCGGCGCTCGCCTTCGAGACCGCGCTGGGCAGCTCCCGCTACGCGCAGGCCTGCTCGCTGCTGGCACCCCGGACCCGCCGGGACGTGGCAGCCGCGGAGGACTGCGGCCGCGCCCTGGCGAAGGAGAACCTGCCGGTCGCCACCGGCCGGGCGTCGTCCGCCGTGGCGGAGGTGTACGGACGGCAGGCAAAGGTGCGGCTGACCGGGGACACGCTGTTCCTGTCCCAGTTCGACCGGGGCTGGAAGGTCATCGCCGCCGGGTGCACCCCGCGGCCCGAGCAGCCCTACGACTGCCGGGTCAAGGGGGGCTGAGCGTGCGCGGACTGTTCGTCACCGTCCTGGCGGTCGTCCTCGTCGGGCTGGGCTACTTCACCACGATCGGGCTGCTGCAGCGATGACCACACGACAGAACCCGGCGGGCAGCTTCTGGCGGGACAACAGCCTCACCCTGGTCTTCGGCGGCGCGTTCCTGGTCGTCCTGGCCTGCCAGGCCGTCGCCGGCCGGGCCGAGTTCAACGAACAGCTCACCGTGGCGGGCTTGCAGCAGGTCACCTTCCCCCAGTACCTGACGTCCTCGGACTTCGCGGTGGACGTCACCGAGAACTGGCAGTCGGAGTTCCTGCAGTTCTTCCTCTACATCTTCGGAACTGTCTGGCTGCTCCAGCGCGGCTCCCCCGAGTCGAAGAAGCTCCACAAGGCGGGCCCGGAGAGCGAGGCGGAGCAGCGGATGGGCGAGCACGCCCGCGCGGACTCCCCCCGCTGGGCCGGGGCCGGCGGCTGGCGGCAAACGCTGTACTCGCGCTCCCTCGGCACCGTGATGGCGGTGCTGTTCCTGCTGTCGTGGCTGGCGCAGTCCATCGCCGGCACCGCCGCCTACAACGCCGAACAGCTGCGGGATCTGTCCGAGCCGGTCAGCTGGGCCGCGTATCTGGTCTCGGCCGACTTCTGGAGCCGGACCCTGCAGAACTGGCAGTCCGAACTCCTCGCCGTGGCCGCCATGGCCATCCTCTCCGTCTACCTCCGCCAGCGCGGCTCCCCCGAGTCCAAACCCGTCGGCGCCGCGCACACCACGACCGGAATCGAGGGCTAGGACGGGCAGGCAGGCTGTACCCGCTCGACGACGCCGAGGCGCGTTCCTCCTGTGCGGTTTCGCCCGGCTCCGGCCGAGCATCAGCAGGGGAGGAGGTCGAGGCGATGCGCCGGTGCGCACGTACCCGGGCCGCCGGCGGGCCCCCGCGCCTCTGCGCGGAGGACTTCGACGTCGCACTCGATGCGGACCTGCCGGTCCGCTGCTCCGAGAACGAGGAGGCGCCATGAACACTCCCAGGAGACACGAGGACGACGCGCAGTCCGACGAGCGGACGCGCAACCGGTCCGCGGAGGTACGCCACGTCGTGGCCCCGACCCCGCGGGATGTACGGGCTCGGGCGGAGGGCGACGAGGACGACGGGTCCGGCCCTCCTCCGGCCGACTCATAGCCGCTCTTCCCGCCGGAGCACACGGGACCCGTCGTCCAGCGACTTCCCCGGGCTGCGGGTGGGGCCCATGTGAACGACGATGGTCGGCGTACCCCGTCCGCTGTCGTGAGGAGCCGGCCGTGCTGGAGCGCACCCTGAAGAAAGACCGCACCGAGGTCACTTTCGTCCTTCCCGCCGACAGCCCGCCCGGCCCCGTCAGCGTGGTCGGTGACTTCAACGACTGGAAGCCCGGCGTCCACACCCTCAAGCCCCGGAAGGACGGCAGGCGCGCGGTCACCGTCGAACTGCCCGGGGAAGCCGTGCACTCCTTCCGCTATCTCGCCGCGGGCGACTACTGGTTCAACGACGAGAGCGCAGGCGACCGGGACGGTCCCAACAGCCGCCTCCACACCTGACCGCCGGACGGTGAGGCACCCGGTGAGCAGCCGGTCCGGTCTCCCGGCAGCCGCAGTTCGAGACCGCCGCAGCAGCCCTGACCTCGTCGGACGGGCCGACGGATCGGGCAGGGCTGCCGGAGGTCCGCCGTCAGCCTGACGGGGTGTCCTCGAAGGTGATCTCGCCGCTGGGGCGGAGCTCGGCCGCCATGTTGCGTTCCATCATGCGCAGGGCCGCCTCGGCGAGGCCGGCGTCGATGTGGGCGACCGCGTCGAGGGCCACGACGACGTCGAGGTGCCGGATGTGGGCGTCCAGGGCGGAGTAGAGCACGCACTGCTCGGTCACCTGCCCGCACAGCACCACCTGTCGGACCCCGAGCTGCCCCAGCAGGTAGGCCAGGGGCGTTTCGAAGAAGGCCGAGTGCCGCGCCTTCACGACGAAGAGGGCGTCCTCGTCAGGCGCGATCGGCTCGACCAGGCCGGCGTACCGGCCGGCGAGCGCAGCTTCGAGGATCTCCCCGTGGTGGGAGCGCCAGCGGCCGAAGTTGTCGTTCACGTAGACGACAGGCGCGTCGGCGTCCCGCGCTCGTTCGAGGAGCGTTCCGACGCCCGGAAGGGCTTCGCGGACGGACCGCACGAGCACCTCGGCGTCCTCGTGCTCGTAGGTGTTCAGCATGTCGATCACGATGAGTGCCGTCCGGCCCATGTCTCCGCCTCCCGCCACGCCGGGCACCTGCCCGCGCCGTCCGGCGGCAATCGCCCCCTCCTCGCCCGTCCGGTCCACGCGGCCGTGCCGGGCTGTGCGGGGCCGGGGCGCACCCGGTCCGGCGCCCAAGCGCGGCAGGGGGACACGGCGATGATCCGGGTACCCGCACGCATGGACACCACGATCACCCACACCACACCACACCGCTGCGCGCCGTCGCGCTGGTCTGCACGCTTTCGCCGTCGCCGAAGCCGTCGAGTGCGCAGCTGCTGGCCGAACCGACCATAGCGGCCCTGTCCGATCACGGCGTCACAGGGAAAGTGATCCGGACCGTCGACCACGACGTCAAACCGGGCGTCGGGGTCGGCATGGGGGACGGGGACGCCCGGCCGGGGATCCGCGACACGACCACGGGCTGCGCCAACCTGGTCCTGTCCACGCCGATCCGGCCCGGCCACCCTCGCACCTCGCACGCCGCCTCAAGGCCGCCGCCTACCCGCCCTCTACCTGACCGCCACCGCACGCGAACGCCCCGCCGGGTGAGCCGGGGCAGCCGGCGGTGAACCCGCCACGGCTGGTCCGGGACGAACCGAGCGGCCGGGTCAGTCGCCGGGTGACCAGAGGGCCGCCAGGGTCCCGCTGCCGGGAGACAGCCGCTGCCAGCCGCCCGGCACGTCCACCACCACGACGCCCGAGGTCGGGAACCCTTTTCCCAGCCGGTCCAGCAGCTCCGGCGGGCCACCCCGGCAGAGGCCGGCGGCCAGTTCGCGGATGCCCGGGTTGTGGCCGACCAGGAGCAGGGAGCCGAGGCCCCGTGCGCGCTCCTTCACTGCGCTGACGAGCACGCTCGGCGCCGCGTTGTAAAGCCGCTCGTCGTACAGGGCGGGGGGCGGGTCCTCCAGGGCGGGGACCGCGAGCTGCCACGTCTGCCGCGTCCTGCGGGCCGGCGAGCACAGCACCAGATCGGGTTCGAAACCGGAGTCCGCGAGCCAGCGGCCCGTCAGAGGTGCCTCCGCCTTTCCGCGCTTGCTCAAAGGACGATCGATGTCGTCGTACGGCTGGTGCTTCGGCACCGCTTTCGCATGCCTCACCAGCAGCAACCGGCACACGGCCGCCCCGTCGGGGGCCGAGGACGCCGACGGGGGGCCGGGGTCAGGGGACATGGCGGTCTCCTTTCGAGTGCGTACGTACGGCCCTCGCCCGGCCCCCGAGTGGGGGCGGCGGGTTTCAGGGCCGCTCGCGCAGGACCCTGACGCTGTTGACGTCCGTGTCGACGGCATCGGGCACGACCATGCCGGCCTCGACACCGGTGCGCAGGTAGCGCAGGACCTCTGCGGTCAGCCGTTCACCGGGCAGCGCGGCGGGGATGCCGGGCGGATAGGGGGTGAGCATCTCGGCGGCGATGCGCCCGTCAGCCCGTTCCCACGGGACCTGTTCGGTGCGGCCGAAGAACGCGTCGCGGGGCAGCGCCACCTGCTCCAGGCGGAGTTCGTGGGGCGAGGGGACGTGCACGGGCTGCCCGGTGCGCAGTTCGGGCGCGTGGGCGGCGAAGTCGGTCAGGGCCGTGAGCAGGATGCCGGCGGTGTGGTCGTCGTCGGCGTGCGTGAACTGGGCGCTGATGCGCCGGTGGTCGCAGACGTGGAGGTTGACGCGGTGGCGGGTGCGCAGCCAGTCGGCGGCGCGGTATCCGGTGACCTGCGTGGCGCTGATGTCGATGATGATCTGGAGGGGGTCGAGGTCGGAGGCCTTGCCGGGGCCGCAGAAGTCGGTGCGGTCGTGGACGTGCATGCCGTCGGTGCGGGAGATCCGGTCGCGGACCCGTCCGGTGAGGGCGAGCGCGTCGTCGTAGAGGGTTTTGCCGTGCTCGACCATCTGACGGCGCCAGCCGTCGAGGGCTGCGTACACGAGGACGGAGGGGCTGGTGGTGCCGAGGAGGTCTTCACGGCCTCTGAGTACTTCGGGGGCCACCAGGTCGCCCTGGAGGTGGAAGACCGAGCTCTGTTCGAGTGCGGAGCCCATCTTGTGCACCGAGGTGACACATACGTCGGCGCCCGCGTCCATGGCCCAGGTCGGCAGGTCGGGATGGAAGGGCAGGTGGGCGCCCCACGCCTCGTCGACGATCAGCGGGACCCCGCGCCGGTGGCAGACCTCGGCGATGGCCGCCAGGTCCGAGCAGGTGCCGTAGGGGGTGGGGGTGGTGACGAGCGCGCCGCGTGCGTCGGGGTGCTCGGCCAGTGCTTCCTCGAACGCCTCGGGGGACGGCGGGTGGGCGAGGTGTCGTCGGGCGTCCCACTGCGGGTCGACCCAGACGGGGCGGATGCCGGACAGGACCAGCCCCGAGACCACCGCCTTGTGCGCGTCCCGTCCGACCACCAGCTCCTCGTGCGGTCCGGCGACCGAAAGCATCGCGGACTTCACGGACAGCGAGCTGCCGCAGGTGGAGAAGAAGGCGTGGTCGGCACCGACGGCCTCGGCCATGAGCGCCTGTGCCTCCTCGACGATCCCCCGGGAGGAGGTGCGGTCGTCCAGGCCGCTCGTGGCCAGGATGTCCGAGTGGAACACGGCGTCACCGAGCACGGCGCGCACCCGGGGATCCGCTCCCCTTCCCTGTTTGTGTCCCGGCGGGGTGAACGGCGTCTGGCCGGTCTCGTGGTAGGCGGCCAGCGCATCCAGTACGGGTGTCCGCGACTGATCCATACCTGCGCGCCTGCCCACCGCAGGTGTGCGAAAACGCGTGCCCGGTGTCAGTCCGTCGGTGCTCGACGTGCGATTTTCCGTCTTGAAGGGGTGCGGTGCGGCATGGGGGTTGGCCCGGTGGCCGGCGCGGTGGTGGAGGAGCTCGAGGAGCTCAGGGGTGAGCTGACCGGGTACTGCTACCGGATGCCGGGCCCGTACAGAGAGGCCGAGGACGCCGTACAGGAGACGTGGACCCCAGCAGGCCCGGCACCATCGGCGGCTTCCTGGAGCACACGGGCGACCCTCTGGTCGTGACACCCCTCCCCCACAGCGAGGGCCCGCCGGCCCGCCGCCTTGGCGGCGGGCCGGCGGGATTCCTGTCGGCCGGGGTGCGCCGCCCGTCAGCCGGCGTGTACGTGCGGGCGGCGGGAGCGGTCGGGTTCGGCCTCGCGGATGACCTCGCGGGTGACCGGGGCGACCTCGCCCTGGCCGAAGAGGAAGAACCGGAAGAAGTTGGCCATCGGGTTGCCCTCGGTCCACTCGAAGTAGATGTGGGGCCGTTGCCCGGTCTCGTCGCGGACGTGGAGCAGCAGGGCGGCGAGGGCGTTGGGGATGCTGGAGCTCTCCAGGGTCAGGACGCGGTAGCGGTCGTGGAGGACTTCGCCGCGCACGCGCATGCCGGACTCGAATTCGGAGGCGTCCAGGACGGTGACCTCGACGAACATGACGTCGTCCTCGGCGGGGATGTCGTTGTCCGCGCGGATCTGCGCCTTCTTCTGCCGGTACTCCTCGAGGTCCCGGCTGTCCGGCTCGTTGGCGATGAACCGGATCGTCCGGTTGGCGGTGTCGCGGATGAACCGTTCCGCCATGTCGTCGAACTCGATGTGCGTGACGCGCAGCTCGAAGACGCGGGCGAGTCGCGAAAGGAGCGAGAGCGCCATGATGCCGCCGATGAAGCAGGCACCGATCTTCACGCCGTCGGGGCGCTCGGCGACGTTGATCGCGGTGGTGTAGATGAAGACGGCCGAGATGATGCCGAAGCCGATGGTCCAGCCGCGCTCCCCGGCGCGGCGGGCGGCGATGGTCACGGCGACGGCCGCCGAGGTGATCAGGACCAGGACGCCCGTGGCGTAGGCGCCGCCCTGGGCGTCCACGTCGGCGTTGAAGATCCAGGTCACCAGGAAGGCGATCAGCGTGAAGACGATGACCATCGGGCGCAGGGCCCGGGCCCAGTGCGGGGCCATGCCGTAGCGGGGCAGGTAGCGCGGCATCAGGTTGAGCAGGCCGGCCATGGCGGAGGCGCCCGCGAACCACAGGATGCAGATCGTCGAGACGTCGTAGACCGTGCCGAAGGCGGAGCCCAGGTACTCGTGGGCCAGGTAGGCCAGGGCGCGTCCGTTGGCTTCTCCGCCCGGTTCGAACTGGGCGGCCGGGATCAGCAGGGTGGTGATGAGGCTGGAGCAGATCAGGAAGATGCTCATGATCACGGCCGCCGTGGTCAGCAGCTTCTTGGCACCGCGGATCCGCCCGGCGGGGTTCTCCTCGGTGTCCGTCGGGTCTCCGTGGACGTGCGGCATGACCGCCACGCCGGTCTCGAAGCCGGACAGGCCGAGGGCGAGTTTCGGGAACACGACGAGCGCGATGGCGATCATCATGAAGGGGTTGCCGTGCTCGGCGGTCAGCGCGGTCGTCCAGTCGGTGATGACCTGCGGCTCCGCGAACACGTTCCACAGCCCGACCGCCACCACGATGACGTTCAGGCCCAGGTAGGTGGCCACGAGGACCACGGCGACGCCGATGGCCTCGCTGAACCCCTTGAGGAAGACACCGCCGAGCAGCGCGATCAGGATCAGGGTGATCAGTACCTCGTGCCCGTGCAGGGTGCTGGTGAGGTGCGGGTTCTCCACCATGTGCGCGGTCGCGTCGGCGGCCGACAGGGTGATGGTGATCAGGAAGTCCGTCGCCGCGAACCCCAGCAGGGTCAGGACGAACAGCTTGCCCTTCCAGAAGGAGAGCAGTTTCTCCAGCATGGCGATGGAGCCCTCGCCGTGCGGGCTCTCCTCGGCCACCCGCCGGTAGACGGGCAGGGCGCCGAAGAGGGTCAGCAGCACGAGGACGATGGTCGCCAGCGGCGACAGCAGACCGGCTGCGAGGAAGGCGATGCCGGGCTGGTAGCCGAGGGTGGAGAAGTAGTCCAGTCCCGTCAGGCACATGACCCGCCACCACGGCCGGCCGTGCGGCTGGGCCGCCGCCTCCTTGGCGGCGGGGGAACTGGTCTGGGCGGTCAAGCCTTCCAGCATCCACGCGCGCAGGCGCGAGGAGCGGGCAGGGGTGGCCATGGTCGGGCGCTCCTGTCGTACGGTGTGGATTCAGCCATCGGAGTCGACGGCTGGGCCAGCGTACGCAGCGAGAACGCAGCCAATACGTCTATAGCCTCGTCTGACGGAATCCTGACGCGCTCTTAACGCCCTTCCTTCCGGTGGCCTAGGGAACGCCTCCCACCGGGGGGAATCCGCGGCGCTGCCGGGCCGGGGGTCTGGGGCGGCCCGGACTCAGCCCATGCCGGGCAGGAGCGAGACCAGCAGGTCGATGAGCTTGATCCCGACGAACGGCAGGACGAGCCCGCCCAGGCCGTAGACGCGCAGGTTGCGGCGCAGCAGGTCGTGGGCGGAGGCGGGCTTGTAGCGGACGCCGCGCAGGGCGAGCGGGATCAGGGCGACGATGATCAGCGCGTTGAAGATGATCGCCGAGGTGATCGCCGACCGGGGGCTGCTCAGGCCCATGACGTTGAGGCCTTCGAGGCCCGGGTAGGCCGTGGCGAACATCGCGGGGATGATCGCGAAGTACTTCGCGACGTCGTTGGTGATGGAGAAGGTGGTCAGGGCTCCGCGGGTGATCAGGAGCTGCTTGCCGATCTCGACGATGTCGATGAGCTTGGTCGGGTTGGAGTCCAGGTCGACCATGTTCCCGGCCTCCTTGGCGGCCGAGGTGCCCGTGTTCATGGCCACGCCGACGTCCGCCTGGGCGAGGGCCGGGGCGTCGTTCGTACCGTCTCCGGTCATCGCGACGAGCTTGCCGCCGGCCTGCTCCCGCCTGATCAGGGCCATCTTGTCCTCGGGCGTGGCTTCCGCCAGGTACTCGTCGACGCCGGCCTCGGCGGCGACGGCCCGGGCCGTCAGCCGGTTGTCGCCGGTCACCATGACCGTACGGATCCCCATCCGGCGCAGCTCCTCGAACCGCTGCCGGATCCCCTCCTTGACCACGTCCTTGAGGTGGATGACCCCGAGCACCCGCGGCCCGTCCCCGTCGTGGACCGCCACCAGCAGGGGCGTGCCCCCGGACTGCGAGACCGTCGCCGCCCGGGCCACCGCCTCCGGCGGTACGGTCCCGCCGCGCATCGTCACCCAGTCGCAGACCTGGACCGTCGCGCCCTTGCGGATGGCGCAGTCGGCGCCGCCCGCCCGGCTCAGGCTGACGCCGCTCATCCGGGTCCGGGCGCTGAACTCGGTGAACCGCGGATGGCCGAGGTCCGCCGCGGTGGCCGGCCGCAGTCCGTACTGCCGGGCGAGTGCCACGACGGAGCGGCCCTCGGGCGTCTCGTCGGCGAGCGAGGACAGCTGTGCGGCGTCGGCCAGCTCGAGGTGGTCCACACCGGGCAGGGGGAGGAAGGCCACGGCCTCGCGGTTGCCGAGGGTGATGGTGCCGGTCTTGTCGAGCAGCAGGGTGTTCACGTCTCCGGCCGCCTCCACCGCGCGTCCGCTCATGGCGATGACGTTGCGCCGGACGAGCCGGTCCATGCCGGCGATGCCGATCGCCGACAGGAGAGCGCCGATCGTGGTGGGGATGAGGGTGACGAGGAGGGCGACCAGGACGGTCGTGGACTGGGCGGCGTGCGCGTGGTCGGCCATCGGCTGGATGGAGACGACCACGAGGACGAAGATGACGGTCAGGGCGGCCAGCAGGATGTTCAGTGCGATCTCGTTGGGGGTCTTCTGCCGGGTGGCGCCTTCGACCAGCGCGATCATCCGGTCGATGAAGCTGTGTCCGGGCCGCGAGGTGACCCGCACGACGATCGAGTCGGACAGCACGGTCGTACCGCCGGTGACGCCGGAGCGGTCGCCGCCCGCCTCCCGCAGGACGGGCGCCGATTCGCCGGTGACGGCCGACTCGTCGACCATCGCGGCCCCGTCGACGACGTCGCCGTCGGCCGGGACCGGCTCGCCGGCCTCGACGAGCACGAAGTCGAAGGGCTGGAGCTCGGCCGGCGTGACCACCTCCGTCTCGGCCCGTTTCAGGTTCGCCCCGTACGTCCAGTGGTTCAGCCGCACCGCGACCGTGTCCGTACGCGCCTTGCGCAGCGACTCGGCCTGGGCGCGGCCCCGGCCTTCGGCCACGGCCTCGGCCAGGTTGGCGAACAGGACCGTCAGCCAGAGCCAGACGCTGATCACCCAGGTGAAGACGGAGGGGTGGACGAGCGCCGAGAGAGTGGTCAGCACGGATCCGACGGCGACGACGAACAGCACCGGTTTCCTGACCAGTTCGCGGGGGTGGAGCTTGCCGACGGCCTCGCGTGCGGAGGAGGCGAGGAGCTCGGGGTCCACCACCTTCACCCGGCCGGACCGTCTCCGGGAGGGCCGGCTGACCGGGGTCGGCGGAGGGGTCCCGGGACCCGGAGGAACGTGCTGCGCGGCGGCAGGGGGCATGGAGCGACCTTCTGGACGGGTTCGGAGGTGGCGGCCCCGGGCAGCTCGCGGCCAGGGCGCGGGAGGGGTGTCGTCGCCGGGGACCCCCTCCATGGACCCCCTCGGCCGTCATGTGAGTGATGTCGAGGTCCCCGGCGGCGCGACAGGCAGGAAACTAGTGCCCGTTCCTCCCGTTCCGCCCCTGCCGGCGCCGGAATTGGCGCCTCTTTGACGGCGGCCGCACGGGACGCGTCAAACCGCCGTCAGAGGTGCGTCAACGCGGGTCGGCCGTGACGCGGAAGCGGAGCCGGCAGATCACGGCGTCGGTGTCGCGGCGGACGGCGTGGGCGACGACGGATCCGCGCTGGTTCTGGAGCAGCCGCTGCCACAGGCGGGCGGGCTCGGTCTCCGGGATCAGGACGGTCACCTGCGCGTCCCGGTGCGTCTGCGCCAGCTTCCGCACGTACGCCGACAGGGGCCGTCCGAGCGAGCGGGTCTCCGAGGGGAGCTCGACCAGTTCGACGCCCGGCTTCCACAACTCCCAGTCGCGTCGCAGGGCTTCGGCCGCCTCACGGTCCTCGGGGGACGGGTGGGTGACGGTCACGGCGAGGACGTCGTCGCCGAGCGAGCGGGCGGCCGTGAGGGCCTGGCTGGTCAGGCGGGACAGACCGGACACGGGGACGACGACCAGGGAGCGGGACCGCCGGGGTGCCTGCGGGATCCGCCCGAGCTCCAGGCGTTCGCCGATCTCGGTGTACGCCCGGTGGATCTTCTCGAAGCCGAGGACGAGCAGCGGCAGCGCGACGACGATCAGCCAGGCGCCTTCGGTGAACTTGGTGGCGGTGACCACGACGGCCGACATCCCGGTCAGGAGGGCACCGAAGCCGTTGAGCGCCGCCTTCGCCCGCCAGCCGCGCGGCCGTTCCGCGAACCAGTGCCGGACCATGCCGACCTGGCAGAGGGTGAAGCCGACGAAGACGCCGATGGCGAAGAGCGGGACGAGGGTGTTGGTGTCGCCGCCGGAGAGGACGAGGAGGAGGGCGGAGACGAGGGCCAGCCAGATCACGCCGTGGCGGTGGACCTGGCGGTCGGCCTTGAGGGCGAAGACGTGGGGCAGGTGGTTGTCGCGGGCGAGCAGGCTCATCAGCACGGGCAGCCCTCCGAAGGAGGTGTTCGCGGCGAGCGCGAGCAGCACCATGGTGGCGAACTGGACGACGTAGAAGGCGGCGTCGTGCCCGAAGGAGGCGTCCGCGAGCTGCGCGAGGACGGTCACGCCCTCGACGGGCTGGAGGTGGAAGCGCCCGATGAGGACCGACAGGCCGATCAGCATCACGCCCAAGAGGGCGCCGAGCGCGACCTCGGTGCGCTGGGCCCGTCGCGCGGCGGGGGCCCGGAAGGACGGCACGGCGTTGGCGACCGCCTCGACGCCGGTCAGGGCCGAACAGCCGGCGGCGAAGGCCTTCAGCAGCAGCAGCGCTCCCACGGTGGTCGCGCCCTCGCCGAGGGCCGAGGCGTGCCCGGCGGCGGACGCGGTGCTGACGGGGCCGTCACGGAAGAGCCCGACGGCGACCATCGCGAGGATCGACCCGACGAAGACCGCGGTGGGCACGAGGAACGCCTTCGCGGATTCCACGACGCCGCGCAGGTTCACCGCGGTGACCAGGCCCAGGACGCCCAGGCAGATCCACACCCGCTCGCCGTACAGCCCGGGGAACGCCGAAGTCAGGGCGGCCACACCGGCGGTGACGGACACGGCGACGTTCAGGACGTAGTCCAGGATCAGCGAGGCCGCCGCGACCAGGCTCGTGCGCCGGCCCAGATGGCGGCGGGCGACCGCGTACGAGCCGCCGCCGTCCGGGAACGCGGCGATCACCTGCCGGTACGAGGCCACCAGCACCGCCAGCAGCGCGGCGATCGCCAGGGTGACGGGAAGGGTGAAGCCCATGCCGTAGGCCCCGGCCGCGGCCAGGACCAGCACGATCGACTCCGGCCCGTACGCCACGGACGCCATCGCGTCCAGGGACAGTGCGGCCAGCCCCTGGAGGGCGGTCAGCCGGTGGCGGTCGCCCGATGCCGGTGTCCGTACGCCGGCATCGGGCGGCTCCGCCGTGCCCGGGGCCCGTCCTGCCGTACCCGGCTTTCCCATGTCCATGGACATCTCTCGCTGTTCCTCCGTCGGACCAAAGTGAGGACAGCGTCCGAGCGCCATGGCCGGATCACCAGTGTTCTTGACGTGGTCCATACGGCCGCCGCGCCGCTCTTCACGCGCCTTTGACGCCGGCGCGGGAAAGCCGTATGAGGTGCGTCAAGACCTCGCGGGGGCGGGTGGCCGCGCCGTCGGCAGGGGGCAGGGTTGACCGTGACGGGGCACGTCCCGTCCGCCTCCGGAGACGGAGGAGGTTCGGACTCGTGTCCGGACAGGAGGCCCCACATGTCCGGCTGCCGACTCCACGACGCCGCCGCCCTGCTCGCGGCGCTCGTGGCCCCCTTCCTCGTGGCCTTCGCGCTCGTGCCCTTCCGCACGGACCTCTCGGCGACGAACGCGGCCCTGGTCCTCGTCGTCGCGGTGGTCGCGGTGGCCACCGTCGGCACGCGGGCCGCCGGAGCGGTCGCCGCGCTGTCGGCGGCCGTCTGGTTCGACTTCTTCCTGACCGAGCCCTACCAACGGTTCGCGATCACTGACCGCGAGGACGCCGGGACGGCGGTCCTGCTGCTCGTCGTCGGCATGGTCGTCTCGCAGTCGGCGGTACGCGCCCGCCGGCTCCAGAGCACCGTGACCAGCGACGCGGCCCATATGACGAGCCTCCTGGGAACCGCCCGGCTGGCCGAGGACGGCCGCTCGCCGGAGGCGGTGGTCGCGTACGTGCGCCGGGAACTGGTCGGGCTGCTGGGGCTGCGCGGCTGCCGCTTCGAGTACGGGACCCTGATGGGCGGTCCGCCGCGTCTGGAGCACGACGGCGGCGTGTGGCTGCGCCGTCCGGACCGGGTGACGGACTACGCCGACTGGCCGCAGGGCGAGACCGAGCTGCGGGTCGTCGGCGGCGGACACTACTACGGCCGCTTCCTGCTGGATCCCCTCCCCGGCCCGCTGCCTCCGGAAGCGGACCGTCTGGTGGCCGTCGCGCTGGCCGCACAGGCCGGTTCCGCGCTGGACTCGGCCGGCCTCTCCCACCAGGTCTGACCGGTCTTCCCCGGTGCTTCCCGTCAGGGTGGCGTTAAGAGATCCCGTGGCCCCGTATGAAGCCCGTCAAGGCGTCTTAACGCCGGGATGAAGACACGGTTATCTCGTCATCGGCCATCTGGCCGATTCATTTCCTCCCTCTTCATCCAGGAGCTCACGGTGGCCGATCTGGCCTTCGTCGTCACCACGGTCGCGGTCTTCGCGCTGGTGGCCCTCATCGCCCGGGGGGTGACCAAGCTGTGACCGTCGAAAACATCGTCGGCCTCGCCGTGGCCGTCTCCCTGCTCGGATACCTCGTCCTCGCCCTCCTGTACCCGGAGAGGTTCTAGCCACCGATGAGTCCCGTTCTCGCTGGTGTGCTCCAGCTCCTCGCGCTGACGGCCGCGCTCGCGCTGGCCTACCGCCCCCTGGGCGACCACATGGCCAGGGTCTACTCCTCCGGGAGGCACTACAAGCCGGAGAAGTGGATCTACAAGGCGATCGGCGCCGACCCGAACGCCGAGATGCGCTGGCCCGCGTACCTGCGCGGCGTCCTCGCCTTCTCCGCGGTCAGCGTCCTGTTCCTCTACGCCCTCCAGCGCGCCCAGGGCGTCCTGCCCGGGTCGCTCGGCTTCGCCGCGATCGACCCGGACCAGGCGTTCAACACCGCCGCCTCGTTCGTGGCCAACACGAACTGGCAGTCGTACGCCGGTGAGCAGGCCATGGGCCACGTCGTCCAGACGGGCGGCCTGGCGGTGCAGAACTTCGTCTCCGCCGCCGTCGGCATGGCCGTCGCCGTGGCCCTCGTACGGGGCTTCGCGCGCTCGCGCACCGGTGAACTCGGCAACTTCTGGGCCGACCTGGTCCGCGGCACCGTCCGCATCCTGCTGCCCATCGCGGTCGTCGGCGCGCTCGTGCTCGTCGCCTGCGGCGCGATCCAGAACTTCGCCGGGATCCACGAGGTCGGCCAGTTCACGGGCGGCACGCAGCAGTGGAACGGCGGGGCCGTCGCCTCCCAGGAGGTCATCAAGGAACTCGGAACGAACGGCGGCGGCTACTTCAACGCCAACTCCGCCCATCCCTTCGAGAACCCCACCCCGTTCTCCAACCTCTTCGAGATCTTCCTGATCCTGGTCATCCCGTTCGCGCTCACCCGCACCTTCGGCCGCATGGTCGGGAGCCTGCGCCAGGGTTACGCGATCCTCGCCACGATGGCGACGATCTGGCTCGGCTTCACCGCCCTGATGATGTGGACCGAGTTCGCGCACCACGGCCCGGCGTTCGAGGTCGCGGGCGGCGCGATGGAGGGCAAGGAGACCCGCTTCGGCGTCGGCGCGTCCGCGATCTTCTCGGTCGCCACGACCCTGACCTCCACGGGCGCGGTCAACTCCTTCCACTCCTCCTTCACCGGCCTGGGCGGCGGGATCCAGCTCCTGGGCATGCAGCTGGGTGAGATCGCCCCCGGCGGTGTCGGTTCCGGCCTGTACGGCATGCTCGTCATGGCGATCATCGCGGTGTTCATCGCCGGCCTGATGGTCGGCCGCACCCCCGAGTACCTCGGCAAGAAGATCGGCACCCGCGAGATCAAGTTCGCGGCCTGCTACATCCTCGTCACCCCGGCCCTGGTCCTCGGCTTCACCGCCGCGGCGATGGCGCTGCCGACCCCGCCGCACTCGATGCTCAACTCGGGCGCGCACGGCTTCTCCGAGGTGCTGTACGCCTACACCTCGGGCGCCAACAACAACGGCTCCGCCTTCGCCGGCCTGAACGCCGACACCCAGTGGTTCAACTCGACCATCGGCATCGCCATGCTGCTCGGCCGCTTCCTGCCCATGGTGTTCGTCCTCGCACTGGCCGGCTCGCTCGCCGAGCAGAAGCCCGTCCCCGAGACCGCGGGCACCCTCCGTACCGACAAGCCGCTCTACACCGGCCTCCTCGTCGGCACGATCCTCATCGTCACCGGACTGACCTACTTCCCCGCCCTCGCGCTGGGGCCGCTCGCCGAAGGGCTCGCATCATGAGCACCGCCACTGAGACCCGTGCTCCGCACGAGGACCTGCCCACCGGCCACAAGCCGCCTGCCGGCCGTGTCGGCGGGGGCCTGTTCGACCCCAGGCAGCTGCTGAAGTCCTTCCCCGACGCGGTGAAGAAGCTCGACCCCCGAGTCATGATCAAGTCTCCGGTCATGTTCGTGGTCCTCGTCGGGTCGGTCGTCACGACCGTGCTGGCCGTCATGGACCCGACGGACTGGTTCGGCTGGGCGATCACCGCCTGGCTGTGGCTGACCACCATCTTCGCCAACCTCGCCGAGGCCGTCGCCGAGGGCCGCGGCAAGGCGCAGGCCGACACCCTGCGCAAGGCCAAGACCGACTCCGTCGCCCGCCGCCTGGCCAAGGACGGCACGGGCGAGGAGCAGGTCCCGGGTACCGGGCTGAAGATCGGCGACCTGGTGGTCTGCGAGGCCGGCGACATCATCCCGGGCGACGGTGACGTCGTCGAGGGGGTGGCCTCGGTGGACGAATCCGCGATCACGGGCGAGTCAGCCCCGGTGATCCGCGAGTCCGGCGGCGACCGCAGCGCGGTCACCGGCGGCACGAAGGTCCTGTCGGACCGGATCGTCGTCAGGATCACGACGAAGCCCGGCGAGACCTTCATCGACCGCATGATCGCCCTGGTCGAGGGCGCCGCCCGGCAGAAGACGCCGAACGAGATCGCGCTGAACATCCTCCTGGCGTCCCTCACCATCGTCTTCCTGCTGGCCGTCGTCACCCTCCAGCCCTTCGCCGTCTACGCCGGGGCCGAACAGTCGATGATCGTGCTGACCGCCCTGCTGGTCTGCCTCATCCCGACCACGATCGGCGCCCTGCTGTCCGCCATCGGCATCGCCGGCATGGACCGCCTGGTCCAGCGCAACGTCCTGGCCATGTCCGGCCGCGCCGTCGAGGCCGCCGGCGACGTCTCGACGCTGCTGCTCGACAAGACCGGCACCATCACCCTCGGCAACCGCCAGGCCGCCGAGTTCGTCCCCGTCCAGGGCACCACGGAGGCCGAACTCGCCGACGCCGCCCAGCTGTCCTCCCTCGCGGACGAGACCCCCGAGGGCCGCTCGATCGTCGTCCTGGCCAAGGAGAAGTACGGGCTCCGCGAGCGCCACCAGGGCGAGCTGGAGCACGCCGAGTGGATCGCCTTCACTGCCCAGACCCGCATGTCGGGTGTGGACGTGGACGGGAAGCAGACCCGCAAGGGCGCTGCCGGCTCCGTGATCACCTGGGTCAAGGAGCAGGGCGGCCGGGTCTCCGACGACGCCGACCTCCTCGCCAACCGCATCTCCGAGGCCGGCGGCACCCCGCTCCTCGTCGCCGTCAACGACGCGAAGGGCGCCCGCGTCCTGGGTGTCATCCACCTCAAGGACGTGGTCAAGGAGGGGATGCGCGAGCGGTTCGACGAGTTGCGCCGCATGGGCATCAAGACCGTCATGATCACCGGTGACAACCCGCTGACCGCCAGGGCGATCGCCGAGGAGGCCGGCGTCGACGACTTCCTCGCCGAGGCCACGCCCGAGGACAAGATGGCCCTCATCAAGCGGGAGCAGGCCGGCGGCAAGCTCGTCGCGATGACCGGAGACGGTACGAACGACGCCCCGGCCCTCGCCCAGGCGGACGTCGGCGTCGCGATGAACACCGGCACCTCGGCCGCCAAGGAGGCCGGGAACATGGTGGACCTCGACTCCAACCCGACCAAGCTCATCGAGATCGTCGAGATCGGCAAGCAGCTCCTGATCACCCGGGGCGCCCTGACGACGTTCTCCATCGCCAACGACGTGGCGAAGTACTTCGCGATCATCCCGGCCATGTTCGCGGTGGTCTACCCGGGCCTGGACAAGCTCAACATCATGGGCCTGGCCTCCCCCGAGTCCGCGATCCTCTCCGCCGTCATCTTCAACGCGCTGATCATCATCGCGCTCGTCCCGCTCGCCCTCAAGGGCGTCCAGTACAAGCCGACCAGCGCCGACAGGATGCTCCGCCGCAATCTGGGGCTGTACGGGGTGGGCGGTCTGATCGCCCCGTTCATCGGCATCAAGCTCATCGACCTCCTCATCTCCCTCATCCCCGGAATCGGCTGATCCGCATGAACAACTCTGTAGGCAACACGGCGCGGTTGATCGGGGCGGGCCTGCGGGCCCTGCTCGTCCTGACCGTGATCTGCGGGGTCCTCTACCCGCTCGCCGTCACCGGCGTCGCCCAGGCCCTCTTCCACGACGAGGCCAACGGCTCGGAGATCAGGGACAAGAGCGGCGACGTCGTCGGCTCCTCCCTCATCGGGCAGAGGTACGACCTGCCCAGGAAGGACCCGAACGACCCCGAGGAGGCCGCGAAGCCGGACCTGAAGTGGTTCCAGCCCCGCCCCTCCAACGGACTGGGCGCCAACACCGTCAACACCCGGTACTCGCTGCTCCTCTCCGGCGCCACCAACCGCTCCGCCGACGACGGCGCCGTCGACGGCACGTGCACCGAGGCCTCGGCGGAAGGCAGCCTGTGCGCCCAGGTCGTCGCCGCCAGGGAAGCCGTCGTCGCCGACAACTCCACCGCCGGCCACAAGGTCAGGCCGCAGGACGTGCCCGCCGATGCCGTCACCTCCTCCGGTTCCGGCCTCGACCCGAACATCTCCCCCGCCTACGCCGAACTCCAGGCCCGCCGCGTCGCGGAGAAGAACGGCCTGACCCTCGAGCAGGTCCGCAGGCTCGTCGAGGACCACACCCAGGGCCGGACGCTCGGCTTCATGGGGGAGCCCCGCGTCAACGTCCTGGAGCTCAACACCGCCCTCAAGGCACTGACCAACAGCTGATGTGCCGGCTTGCACGGACCGGGAGCCGGCAGGGCGCGGAATCCTCGCGCCCTGCCGGCTCCTTACCGTCCTGATCCCAACGAAGGAAAGGCTGCGTACCCATGACCCGGGTGCTGGTGGTGGAGGACGATCCCCAGCTCGTCCGCGCACTCAAGATCAATCTCCAGGCGCGCAAGTTCGAGGTCGAAGAGGCCCCCGACGGCGGCTCGGCCCTGCGACTCGCGGCCGCGCGCAAGCCGGACGTCATCGTCCTCGACCTCGGGCTGCCCGACATGGACGGCGTCGAGGTGATCAGGGGCGTGCGCGGCTGGAGCCGCGTGCCCATCCTGGTGCTGTCGGCCCGCCACACCTCGGAGGACAAGATCCGGGCCCTGGACGCCGGCGCCGACGACTACGTGACGAAACCGTTCAGCATGGACGAGCTCCTCGCCCGGCTGCGGGCGGCGGCCCGGAGACAGGAGCCGGACGGCTCCCCCCGGGCCGACGAGGTCGCGATCGTCACCACCGACGAGTTCACCGTCGACCTGGTCGCGAAGAAGGTGTACCGGGGCGACCGCACGGTACGGCTGACCCCGACCGAGTGGCACCTGCTGGAAATCCTCATCACCCACCCGGGCCACCTGATCACCCAGAGCCGGCTGCTGCTGGAAGTCTGGGGCCCCACCTACAGCGAGAACACCAACTACCTGCGCGTCTACATGGCCCAGCTCCGGCGCAAGCTGGAACCGGACCCCTCGCACCCCCGATACCTGATCACCGAACCGGGCATGGGCTACCGCTTCGAACCCTGATCACCCCGATCACCCGTCCGGCCGGCCGGCCGTCCACCCTCCCCACCGTCACCAGAGAAGAAGAGTCTGCACATGGCACGCGGGAAGCTCCGCATCTACCTCGGCGCGGCACCGGGCGTCGGCAAGACGTACGCGATGCTCTCCGAGGCGCACCGCCGGGTCGAGCGGGGCACCGACTGCGTCGTCGGCTTCGTCGAGCACCACAGCCGGCCGCGGACCGAGGTGATGCTGCACGGCCTCGAACTCATCGAGCGGCGCGAACTGGACCACCGGGGCTCCACGTTCACCGAAATGGACGTGGACGCGGTCCTCGCCCGCCGCCCCGCCGTCGCCCTGGTGGACGAGCTCGCGCACACCAACGTCCCCGGCTCCCGCAACGCCAAGCGCTGGCAGGACGTCGAGGAGCTCCTCCGGGCGGGCATCGACGTCGTCTCGACCGTGAACATCCAGCACCTGGAATCGCTGGGCGACGTGGTCGAGACGATCACCGGAGTCCGCCAGCGCGAGACCGTCCCCGACGAGGTGGTCCGCCGGGCCGACCAGATCGAGCTCGTCGACATGTCCCCGCAGGCCCTGCGGCGGCGCATGGCCCACGGCAACGTCTACAAGCCCGACAAGGTCGACGCGGCGCTCTCGAACTACTTCCGGCCCGGGAACCTGACCGCGCTGCGCGAGCTCGCGCTGCTGTGGGTGGCCGACCGCGTCGACGAATACCTCCAGGAGTACCGGGGCGAGCACAACATCCGCTCCACCTGGCAGGCCCGCGAGCGGATCGTCGTCGGCATCACCGGCGGCCCCGAGGGCCGTACGCTCATCCGCCGCGCCGCCCGCCTGGCGGAGAAGGGCGCCGGCGGCGAGGTCCTCGCCGTCTACATCGCCGCCAGCGACGGCCTCACCTCGGCCTCGCCCAAGGAACTCGCCGTCCAGCGCACGCTGGTCGAGGACCTCGGCGGCACCTTCCACCACGTCATAGGGGACCACGTCCCCGACGCGCTGCTGGAGTTCGCCCGCGGCTGCAACGCCACGCAGATCGTGCTGGGCGTCAGCCGCCGGCGCTCCTGGCAGTCCGTGTTCCGCCCGGGTGTCAGCGCCACCGTCGCCCGCGAATCCGGCCCGGACCTCGACGTCCACATCGTCACCCACGACGAGGCCGCCAAGGGGCGCCGCGGCCTGCCCCTCGCCCGCGGTGCGCGGCTCGGACGGTCCCGCCTCATCTGGGGCTGGCTCACCGGCATCGCCGGCCCCGCCGTGCTCGCCGTCCTGCTGAACCGGCTCGTCCCCGAGCTCGGGCTCGCCAACGACATGCTGCTCTTCCTCACGTTCACGGTGGCGGCGGCGCTGCTCGGCGGGCTGCTGCCCGCGCTCGCGTCGGCGGCGTTCGGGTCCCTGCTGCTGAACTACTACTTCACCCCGCCGCTGCACGAGTTCACCGTCTCCGACCCGAAGAACATCGTCGCCATCGCGATCTTCGTCGGCGTGGCGGTGTCCGTGGCCTCGGTGGTCGACCTCGCCGCCCGCCGCACCCACCAGGCCGCCCGCCTGCGCGCCGAGTCCGAGATCCTCTCCTTCCTCGCCGGCAGCGTCCTGCGCGGCGAGGACTCCCTCGACGCCCTCCTGGAGCGGCTGCGCGAGACCTTCGGGATGCAGTCGGTGGCCCTCCTGGAGCGCGCCAGCGAGGTCGACCCCTGGACCACGGCGGCCTCCGTCGGCACCGGCACGGTCCTCCGCCCCGAGGACGCGGACGTGGACCTGCCCATCGGCGACACCATGGCGCTCGCCCTGACCGGCCGGGTCCTGCCCGCCGAGGACCGCCGCGTGCTGGGCGCCTTCGCCGCCCAGGCGGCCGTCGTGCTCGACCGCCAGCGGCTCGTCGACGAGGCGGAGAAGTCACGCGAGCTCGCCGAGGCCAACCGCATCCGTACGGCCCTGCTCGCCGCGGTCAGCCACGACCTGCGCACCCCGCTCGCCGGCATCAAGGCCTCCGTCACCTCGCTGCGCTCCGACGACGTCGAATGGTCCGCGGACGACAGGGCCGAGCTGCTCGAAGGCATCGAGGAGGGCGCCGACCGCCTCGCCGCGCTGATCGGCAACCTCCTCGACATGTCGCGCCTCAACACCGGCACCGTCGTCCCGCTGATCCGCGAGACCGACCTCGACGAGGTCGTCCCCATGGCCCTGGGCGGCGTACCGGAGGACAGCGTGGACCTGGACATCCCCGAGACGCTGCCGATGGTCGCCGTCGACCGGGGCCTGCTGGAGCGGGCCGTCGCCAACATCGTCGAGAACGCCGTCAAGTACAGCCCCCACGGCCAGGCCGTCAACGTCTCCGCGAGCGCCCTGGGAAGCCGTGTCGAGCTCCGGGTCGTCGACCGGGGCCCCGGGGTCCCGGACGAGGCCAAGGACCGCATCTTCGAACCCTTCCAACGCCACGGCGACGCCCCGCGCGGCGCCGGCGTCGGCCTGGGCCTCGCCGTCGCCCGCGGCTTCACCGAGGCCATCGGAGGCACCCTCGCGGCCGAGGACACCCCGGGCGGCGGCCTCACGATGGTCCTCACCCTGCCCATGGCGGGCGACGGCCCCCCGGTGCCCCCGGAACTCCCGACGTCCGCGGTGACCTGACGGGCGAGCCACCCCTGAGGACCGTCCCGCAACGGGTGGCGCTCCCGTGCTGTGCCGGAATCGGGTGCCGGAACCAGGTGCCGGAATCGGGTGCCGGAATCGGGTGCCGGAATCAGCTGCCGGAATCAGCTGCCGGAATCAGCTGCCGGAGTTGTCGACGAATCCCACGACATCGAAGTATTCGACGGTGGGCGGGACGCCGTAGATCTCCGTCACCTTGTCGACGATCTCCTTGCTGAAGAAGGAGCGGCCTTTCTCCTCGTCGTCCCACACGTAGAAGTTCCTCGCCTGACCGCCTTCTTCATCGAGCATGAAGCTCTTGAAGCGCAGGCCCGCCATGCCTTCGAACGGTCCGCGGAGTTCGCCGGCGATCTTCGTGAGAGCTGAACGATCGAACTTCTCGGTCTGCGTGAAAGTCACGAGCACGCCGATCATCGGGCCTCCTGTCGAGGGGCGGAGCAACAGTCGATCGAATGGTGCTAGCGGCGGAGCCTAATGCACGCGGCCGGAAATTCCGGCCGTTGCGCCGCGCGTCGGAGGTGCGGTTCGCGGTCGGCTCCGCGGGGGCCGGGAGCCCGTCACCACGTGCACGCACGCACACCCGACCGAACGGATGGGCGATGTCGACACGCGAGCCGTCCGGCCCGGTATCCCCACACCGGAAAGCCGGACGGCCCATGTGCTGTGCGACGGGTGACCGGCACGCGGTCGCTCGGGCCCTTACCCCCACGGTGGGACCGTGAGCGGCTTCGGCGGTGTTCAGGTCACCGCCCGCCGGCCGCGTGCCGCCGGTCCGTCGTCCGGCTCCGTCGCCCCACAAAGTCTCCGCCCGGGCGACGGCCCTCGTCCCACTCCTTGACGGGTTCCTTCCGCCCGGAAGCCGATCTTTGACGCGCTCCTGATGACGGCCGCCGGAAGGCCGTCAGGAGCCGGCGGGTGCTTGCCACCGGGCCCGTGAAGCCGAGGGGTTCTGCCCGGCGGGCCTCCCGTCAAGACGGCGTAGCGATCACGACAGCGATGTGTCAGGGTCCGCCCACAAGCCCTCCACCAGCCCTAACGTCGCTCTCATGGACCGACGTTTCCCCCAGGCCGCGCCCGGCGCGCAGGGCGCCGGAGCCGCGCCTGCCGGGCCCTGCGCGCACGACGTCCACTGGGCGGCGGAAACGCGCTCGGCCACCGGTGTCGCCTTCCTGCTGTTCACGGCCCTGTTCGCGGTGGACGCCGGATCGGGGAGTCTCGACGTGACGCGCGGGGTCCTCTGGACCGGTCTGGCCGGCCTCCTCTTCGCCATCCTGCTGCCGCGCCGGGTCTCCGTACGCCCGGGACTCCTGAGCACCCGCGGCCTGCTGACGACGGACACGGTCCGTACCGACGCCCTCGTCTCGGTCCACTGGCCCGACGGGGTGGCCCAGCGGATGGTCCTCCGGGACGCGCAGGGAAACCGGGTCGAGATCGATCCGACGGTCCTGGCCCGCAACCCGGCGATGTGGCGCCTCTTCGACACGGACAGCCGTACGTCGATCCGGCGCGGCACCCTGCGGCGCGGCACGAACGCCCTGCGACAGCTCGCGCGGCGCATCGACCGCGAGACGGCCCGCACGGTCTTCAAGGTCTCCGGCCTGCAGTGACCCGCTCCCGCCGTGGGGCCTCCGTACGCACGGGTGCACCCCTGCGGGCACGGGGACGCAGGCGCGGGCTTCAGCCCACCCGCTGGGGCGCCCGCCGGCCGGCGGCGCCGAGCCGTGCGACGGCGGCGACGATGACCACGGCGAGGGCGAGGCTGACGGGGCCGGTGCCCAGTCCGAGGCCGCCGCGCTCGGTGCCGACGCCGGCCCAGTCCGCGAAGGAGGCGCCGAGGGGGCGGGTGAGTACGTACGCCCACCAGAAGCCGAGCACGGGCGGGAGGGAGAAGAGCCGGTGGGCGAGGGCCGGAAGGGCGATCAGGGCGGCGAACAGCAGGGCCGAGGGCAGGTAGCCCCAGCCGAGGGTCGCGGCGGTCAGGTCGCCGACGGCGGTGCCAAGGGCGAAGGTGGCCATGACCACGGTCCAGTAGTAGGCCTCCCGGCGGCCTCCGGCGACGGTTTCCACCGCGAGGGTTCCCTCGGTCCACCGCCACAGGACGAACACCAGGGCGAGGGCCGCGGCGAAGGCGGCCGCGGACAGGGCGTACGGCACGCCGAGGGCGACGTGCGCGACATCGGCTGCCATGGTGCCGAAGACGCTGACCATGATCACCGCGAACCAGTACACGGCGGGGACGTACCGGCGGGTGCGGGACTGCGCGACGAGGGCCGCGGTCAGCACCAGAGCCGCCGAGGCGACCGCCGGGACCGGCCCGAGCACGCGGGCGAGGTAGTCGGAGGCGGTCTCCCCCATCCCGGTGGTGAGGATCTTGACGATCCAGAACACGGCGGTCACTTCGGGGACCTTGCTCGCCCCGGCGCTCCCCTCCGAAGGCGCGGCCGGGGCCGCGGCGGCCGAGTGGTTCGGTTCGGCCGTCCAGGCCTGCCCGGACCTGCCCGCAAAGTCGCTCACTGTGCCCACCGCTGCCCCTCGTGCACGGTCCGGGCCGTGCGCCCGGACATCCGGGCACAGGATCGCCAGGACACGCTGAAGAGAGCCTGAAGGCCTGAAGACGCCTTCAGCACGCGAACCAGGAGCCGAGGTCACGGCGCGGCATCCCTGCGATCTCCGCGGCGGGCGTGCAGGCGCCGCAGGAGCGGGCAGGCGGGGAAGTGACCCGACAGCGCTGGGAAAGGACGGACATCGTGGCACGACCGAGGATCCTCGTGGTGGGTTCGGGCTTCGCCGGAGTGGAGTGCGTGCGCCGTCTGGAGCGCCGGCTGTCCCCCGGCGAGGCCGACCTCCGCATGGTCACCCCCGACGCGTACCAGCTCTACCTGCCCCTGCTCCCCCAGGTGGCCTCCGGCGTCCTGACCCCGCAGTCCATCGCCGTCTCCCTGCGCCGCAGCAGCCGCCACCGCACCCGGATCATCCCCGGCGCGGCCATCGGCGTCGACACCGCCGCCAAGGTCTGCGTCATCCGCAGGATCACCGGCGAGGAGAGCGCCGAGGCCTACGACCACCTCGTCCTCGCGCCCGGCAGCATCACCCGCACCTTCGACGTCCCCGGCCTGCTGGAACACGCGCGGGGGATGAAGACCCTCGCCGAAGCGGCGTACCTGCGCGACCACGTCATCGCACAGCTCGACCTCGCGGACGCCAGCCAGGACGAGGCCGAGCGCGCCTCCCGGCTGTGCTTCGTCGTGGTCGGCGGCGGCTACGCGGGCACGGAGACCGCGGCGTGTCTGCAGCGGCTCACCCGTCACGCGGTCCGGCGCTACCCCCGGCTGGACCCCGGCCGGATCAGCTGGCACCTGCTGGACATGGCTCCGAAGCTGATGCCGGAGCTGGGTGACGCGCTGGGGCGTGCGGCGCTGGACATCCTGCGGCGCCGCGGCATCCGGGTGTCGCTGGGGGTGAGCGTCGCCAAGGCGGGGCCCGAGGAGGTGACGCTGACCGACGGGCGCGTGCTGCCCAGCCGGACCCTGATCTGGACCGCCGGAGTCGCGGCGAGCCCGCTCATCGGCACGATGGACGCGGAGACGGAGCGGGGGCGCCTGGTGGTGACGGCGCAGCTGACCGTTCCGGACGCGCCCGGGGTCTTCGCGCTGGGGGACGCGGCGGCCGTGCCCGATCTCGCCCGGGGCGGGGACGGTGCCATCTGCCCGCCGACGGCGCAGCACGCCCTGCGGCAGGGGCGCACCCTGGCCGACAACGTGATCGCCTCCCTGCGCGGCCTGCCGTTGCGGCCCTACGTGCACAAGGACCTCGGCCTGGTGGTCGACCTCGGGGGCACTGACGCCGTGTCGAAGCCACTGGGCATCCCGCTGCGCGGCCTGCCCGCCCAGGCGGTGGCGCGCGGGTACCACTGGTCGGCGCTGCGCACCAACGTGGCCAAGGCACGGGTGATGACCAACTGGCTGCTGAACGCCGTCGCCGGGGACGACTTCGTGCGCACCGGCTTCCAGGCGGCGAAGCCGCCCAGGCTCCGGGAGTTCGAGTGCACCGACGCGTATCTGACGCCGGCGCAGGTACGGGAGCACGCGCGGGCCCTGCGCGCCGCGGGCTGAGCGGCGCCGGCTCCCGGGGGCGGCCCGCACCCCGATAGCACGAGGGTCGCCGCGGTACAACAGGCAGCCGGTACAGGCCGGTTCGCGGCCTGTGGGCCGCGGCACCATTCTCCGGTGGCGGACCCGGCCCCTACGGTTGCGGACACCGCGGCGAGGCGTTCACCTGCGTGCGGGTGCGCTGCACATGTGCGCACACCGTCCCGCCGGTCTGTCCAGGAATGCGGCGCCGGTGGCGGCACCGCACGGCTCGCACCGGCACCTGGGCCTCTCAACACCCCCACCGCGCACGCCGGTTGCGGAGCGGGTCACGCGATCCCGCTGCGCAACCGGCGCCCGCCCGCAGACACGGTCCACCGGAGGTACCCGTGCACCCTTCAGCACCGCCGGCACCACGCCCCCGCCCACGACGCGCGCCACGCTTCGCTCTGCTGCGGAGGGCGGCCGCCGCGGCGGCCGCCCTCGTGACCATCGCCGCGGCGCCCGCGGCCGCCGGGCACCCCGGCGGACCGGCCACGGCGGACGGGCACTGTGCCGGCCTGTCACGGCTGAAGGTGCCCGGCGCCGAACTCCAGGTCCCGTCCTGCCTGGACGAGCTGACCACGGCCGGCACCCTCGCCTCGGGGCACACGGAGCAGGCCGACTGGGCCGGGCTGACCCCCGCCGGCCTGGGCGTGCCGAGCGGTGTGCCCGGGATCCAGGTCGACGGGTACTTCCCCGACTCCTCGAGCAGCAACGCCCATCACGGCTGGAACCACGACTCCCAGTTCGTGATCCGCCTACCGGACCACTGGAACGGCGGCCTGGTCGTCACCGGCTCGCCGGGGGTGCGCGCGCAGTACGCCAACGACCGGGCCATCGGCGACTGGGTCCTGGCCCGCGGATACGCCTTCGCGGCGACCGACAAGGGGAACACGGGCATCACCTTCTACCGCGACGGGCGGGCGCCGGGGGACGCGGTCTCCGAGTGGAACACGCGGGTCACCCAGCTCGGCCGTGCGGCCCGCGCCGTCGTGGCCCAGCGCTACCTGCGGCCCCCCTCCCGCACCCTGGCCACCGGGATGTCCAACGGCGGCTACCTGGTGCGCTGGCAGCTGGAGAACCACCCCGAGCTGTACGACGGCGGCGTGGACTGGGAAGGCACCCTCTGGCGGGAACAGGGGCCGAACCTGCTCACCTTCCTGCCTCCGGCCCTCGCCGCCTACCCCCGCTACGCCGCAGGGGGCCCGGGCGCGGACCAGGCCCGTCAGGAGATGACCGCAGCCGGCTACCCGGCCGGCTCGGAGTTCCTGTGGCCCTTCCACCACCAGTACTACTGGGACCTGACCCAGCGCATCTACCGCGAAGAGCTGGACCCCGGCTTCGACGGCCCGCAGGAGGCGGGAACCCCGTTCTGCGTACCGGGCGCCCCCGCCTGCGACGCGGACTACGACTACGGCGCGCGGCCCCGGAGCGTCCGCGACGCCGTGGCGAAGATCGCGCTGACGGGGCGGATCGGGAAGCCCCTCATCACGCTGCACGGCACGCTGGACGTCCTCCTGCCCATCAGCCGGGACTCCGACGTCTACGCCCGCATGGTCGCCGACGCGGGCCGCGGCCGCCTCCTGCGCTACTACCGCATCGAGGGAGGAACGCACGTCGACTCCCTGTACGACGCCTTCCCCGACAGGCTCCGCCCCCTCGTCCCCTGCCACCGCTCCGCTCTGACCGCCCTGGAGACCTGGCTCGGCCGCGGCGTACCGCCGCCGCCCGGCCGTACCGTGCCCCTTCCCGGCCCCGGCGAGGACCCGCTCACGAGCTGCCCGCTCGCCTGACGGGCTCGGATCCGGGCCCCCGACGGTCCGGGGTCCCCCCGGGCGCCGGGCCGGGCAGGCGGAGGCGTTTGAGGGCGAGGGCGTTGACGGCGACGATGACGCTGGACCCGGACATGGACAGGGCCGCGATCTCGGGGCGGAGGATCAGGCCGGTGGCCGGTTCGAAGACGCCGGCCGCGATCGGCAGGGCGATGGCGTTGTAGCCGATGGCCCAGCCGAGGTTCTGGCGCATCGTGCGCAGGGTGCCCCGGCCGATGCGCAGCGCGGTGGGCACGTCGAGGGGGTCGGAGCGCATCAGGACGAGGTCGGCCGTCTCGATGGCGACGTCGGTGCCGGCTCCGATGGCGATGCCGAGGTCGGCCTGGGCGAGGGCGGGGGCGTCGTTGACGCCGTCGCCGACCATGGCGACCCTGCGGCCGTCGCGCTGGAGCCCGGCGATGACGGCGGCCTTGTCCCCGGGGAGGACCTCGGCGATGACGGTGTCGATGCCCAGGCGCCGCGCGATCCGCTCGGCGGTGGCCCGGTTGTCACCGGTGAGCATGACGACCTCGACGCCCAGGGCGTGCAGTTCGCGCACGGCGGCCGGGGAGGTCTCCCGTGGTGCGTCGGCGAGGGCGATGAGGGCGGCGGGCCGGCCGTCGATCACGGCGATGACGACGGTGCGGCCGGTGGCGGCGAGCTCGTCGCGCCGGGCTGCCAGCGGGCCCAGGGGCGCGCCTTCGCGTTCGGCCAGCCTGCGGTTGCCCACGGCGATCCGGTGGCCGTCCACGACGGCGGTCGCCCCGTGGCCGGGCACGTTCTCGAAGTGCCGGGCCTGCGCGGGCCCGGCGCCGCGCGACGCGGCGTACCGCACGACCGCCTCGGCGAGCGGGTGCTCCGACTCCCGCTCGACCGCCGCGACCAGCCGCAGGACCTCGTCCTCGGAGCGGCCCGGCGCGGTGATCACCTCGGTGACCTCGGGTTCGCCCCTGGTGAGCGTGCCGGTCTTGTCCATCACCACGGTCCGGATCCCCGCGGACGCCTCCAGCGCCATGGCGTTCTTGAACAGGACCCCCCGCTCGGCGCCCAGTCCGGTACCGACCATGATCGCGGTGGGCGTGGCGAGACCCAGCGCGTCGGGACAGGTGACGACGACCACCGTGATGGCGAACAGCATGGCCTCGCCGAAGGGCCGGTCCGAGGCCAGCAGCCAGACGACCAGGGTGAGCGCGCCGCCGGCGAGGGCCACGAAGACCAGCCAGAACGCTGCCCGGTCGGCCAGCCGCTGGCCCGGCGCCTTGGAGTTCTGCGCCTCCTGGACCAGCTTGACGATCTGGGCCAGGGCCGTGTCCGCGCCGACCCTGGTCGCCCGTACCCGCAGGGTGCCGTTGGCGTTGAGGGTGGCGCCGACCACGGCGGAGCCCGGCGCCTTGTGCACCGGCAGGCTCTCCCCCGTCACGGTCGACTCGTCGACCTCGCTCTCGCCGTCCTCCACGACCCCGTCCGCGGCGACTTTCGTACCGGGGCGCACGAGGAGCAGGTCGCCGACGGCCACCTCGGCGGTGGCGACCTCGACCGGCTCGCCGTTCCGCAGGACGACGGCCTGGGGCGGGGCGAGGTCCAGCAGGGTGCGGATGGCGTCGTTGGCGCCGCCGCGGGCGCGCATCTCGAACCAGTGGCCGAGCAGGACGAAGGACGCCAGTACGGTGGCGGCCTCGTAGAAGACCTCCCCGCCGCCGGTGAGCGTGACGATCAGCGAGTACAGCCATCCGGCGCCGACGGCGACCGCCACCAGCACCATCATGTCCAGCGTCCGGGCGCGCAGTGCCCGGACGGCGCCGGTGAAGAAGACCGAGCACGAGTAGAGGACCACCGGCAGGCTGAGCAGGAGTGCCCAGACGTCCTGGCGGAGGCCGAACGGTACGGGCGCGTGCAGCCCGAAGACCTCTTCGCCGATGGGCGACCAGATCAGGATCGGTACGGAGAACAGGGCCGCGACGAGGAAGCGGCGGCGCATGTCCGCCACCATCGCCACCATCGACATCCCCGCAGGGCCGCCGTGGCCGCCGTGATCGCCTCGGTCCCTCGCTTCCCGGGGCGAGCGCCCGTCCTGCGGCTCGTGTCCCGCGTGCACGGACGGCACGGGCTGCCTCGCCGGGGCACCGGGCGGGTCCGGCTCGTCCATCGGATCGCAGATGTGGGCCGGCACCGACCGGCCGGCGCAGTGGTAGCCGCAGGCGGTCACCCAGCCGCGCAGCTCGGCCAGCGAGGTACGACGCGGGTCGAAGACGACGGTGGCCGACTGCGCGACGGGGTTGACCTCCACGTCCAGGACGCCCGGGCGTCGGCCCAGCACGGCGGCGACCGTGTTCTGCTGGGTCGCGCGGATCATGCCCCGCACGTCCAGCACCACCGTGCTGCGCTCCTCGCCCCCGCCGCCCGGCTCCGGGCCCCGCGGGTGCCGCATGCCCTCCACCTCCCGGTTGCACGGGGCCCGACTCGGCCGGAACGCTTCTCTCCGCCTGACAGCAGCCTGTGCCCGGCACGGCGCCGCCGCAACGGCAGACGGCCTCCGGGCGGCGGGCGCGAGGGCGTGCGGGTACGAACCTGGTGGAGCCGCCCCGGGCCTGCGGCCAGGGATGGTCCTCAGCCGCCGGTGCGCCCGGTCGGACAGCTCGACGTCGGCCCCGGACGCCCGGTGCGGACCTTGTCCGGTCCTGCCGGCTGCGGCCACAGGGGCGTCCGGCCGTGCACCGGCGCGATCGGTCCGGTTCGTCGGCGTATGGTCCTGGTATGCGAGCTGCGGGACCCGGCCCCGGTGAGCGGCCCGGCTGGGCGGAGCTGCTCGGTGCCGCGCTGGTGGGCACCGTGCGGCGCACCGGTGCCTCGGCCGGCGTCCTGTACCTGCTGGACGAGGCCGAGCAGCGGCTCGGCCTGGCGGTGCTGTGCGGGCTGCCGGAGGAGGTGGCATGGCCCTGGCTCCGGATACCGCTCGCGACCACGGTTCCGATCAGCGAGGCCGTCCGGGAGGGCCGCCTGGTGTGGGTCGGCTCCCAGGAGGACATGGCCCGCCGGTACCCGCGCGTCGCGGCGAGCATGCCGTACCGCTTCGCCCTCGCGGCCGCGCCGCTGCCCGGCCGCGCCCGCTGCTGGGGCGGGCTGGTCCTGCTGTGGCCGGCCGCCCACCCGGAGCGCGCCGGCCGCCGCGAGCGGGGCCACGTCACCGCCGAGGCGAGGGGCCTCGCGCACGTCCTGGACGAGTGCCCGGACCCGCCGCGGGCGCCCGGGCAGCCCCATCGCGTACCGCTCACCGAGCCCCACCCGTATGCGGCCCGCACCCCGCAGGCGGCGGCGGACTATGCCGAGCGGCTGCCCGAGGGGGCGCTGGCCCTGGACCTGGAGGGCAGGATCACGTTCGTGAACGGGGTGGCGGCCGCCCTGCTCGGCCGGGCCGCGGACCGCCTGCTGGGCACCCGGCCCTGGCAGTCCCTGCCCTGGCTGGACCAGCCCGCCGTCGAGGACCACTACCGCACGGCCGTCATCAGCCGCGAACCGGTCGAGTTCACCGCCCCGGCCCCCTCCGGCCGCCGCCTGCGCTTCCGGCTCTACCCGGACGCCAGTGGCATCAGCGTCCGCATCACCCGCGCGCCCGGTGCCGGCCCTGCCGGCCCCTCGGAGGGCCGGCCCGAGTCCTCGCACACCGACCGGCCCGTGTCCGCCGCTTCCCGGACCGCCCACACCGGCCGCCTCTACCAGCTCCTGCACCTGGCGGCCGCCCTGACCGAAACCGTGGCCGTCAGCGACGTAGTCGAGCTGGTCGCCGGGCAGGTCCTGCCGGCCTTCGGTGCGGACAGCCTGGTCCTCTCCGCGGCGGACGCCGGTCGCCTGAAGATCACCGGCTGGCACGGCTACGACCGGCAGACCATCGACAACCTCGACGGGCTGCCCCTGGGCACGGACCTCACCCCGGCCGGGCGCGTCCTGTCCACCGGCCTGCCGTCGTTCTTCGCCACCGTCGAGGAGATGGCCGCCGAATTCCCGCAGGCCCCGCTGATGAGCGACAAACGGGCCTGGGCCTTCCTGCCGCTGCTCATCTCCGGGCGGCCCATCGGCTGCTGCATCCTCTCGTACGACCGCCCGCACGCGTTCACCGCCGACGAACGGGCGGTCCTCACGTCCCTGGCCGGCCTGATCGCCCAGGCACTGGACCGGGCCCGGCTCTACGACGCCGTGCACG
The DNA here is from genome assembly GCF_040701585.1 of Streptomyces sp. NPDC093801. NCBI lineage: Bacteria > Bacillati > Actinomycetota > Actinomycetes > Kitasatosporales > Streptomycetaceae > Streptomyces > Streptomyces sp. NPDC093801. The sequence goes on from NZ_JBFBDP010000037.1 coordinate 45,935, forward strand.
GCCTGGCCCTGGGCCTCCAGGAAACGCTCCTGCCGCGCAGTCTCCCGGCCGTTCCCGGTCTCACGATGGCCGCCCGCTACCTGCCCGCCAGCCGCGGCATGGACATCGGCGGCGACTTCTACGACGTCATCCGCCTCGACGCCACCACCGTCGCCGCCGTCATCGGCGACGTCCAGGGGCACAACGTGGCCGCCGCCGCCCTGATGGGACAGGTGCGCACCGCCATCCGCGCCACGGCCGGCGCCCCGCCGGACCGGGTGCTCGACCGCACCAACCGCGTCCTGATCGACCTGGGCGGCGACCTGCTCGTCTCCGCCCTGTACGCCCGGATCGACCTCGCCCACGACCGGGCCACCCTGGCCAGCGCCGGCCATCCGCCGCCCTTCCTGCACCGGCCGGGCCGGCCGGGGCTGGTCGTCGGACTCGACCCCGCCCCGCTGCTCGGCATCGACACGGGCACCCGCTACCCCGTCACCGAGCTCGCCCTCCCGCCCGGCAGCACTCTCGCGCTCTACACCGACGGCCTCGTGGAGGTGCCCGGCACCGACGCCGACCGGACCGCCGCAGACCTCGCCGAGCACCTCGCGCGCCACCGGGACGAGGACGTCGAGCGCCTCGTCGACCACCTCATCCGCCGCGCGTGGCCCACCGGCCGGTACACCGACGACACCGCCCTGCTCCTGCTGCGCACCACGGGGCAGGACGGCCCGGCACCCGGCCCCCCGGCTCCGCCGGACAGCCGGCACCGCTGAACGGTGTTGCGGAAGGCCCGGTCCTGGGCATGCAGTCCGTAGCGGTGGCGTGAGGAGTCGCATTGACCGGCGGACCTGGGAAGAGCGGGCGGCGCGGCCCCGGGCCGCGACCGGACCTGGTACGGCGCTCGGCACCGTTCCTGCCCGCCGGCAGCGAGATCCGGCAGGTGTTCATCTGCCAGAGCGCGCCGAACTTCCTCTACTTCGTCGTCACTTACCTCACCGGGCTGACGATGTTCACGAACAAGTACCGCTGCGTGGCGATCACCCGGGACGCCGTCTACGTGCTGGACGGCGGCAGGCTGTCCGGCGGTGCCGGCCCGCGGCGTCTCGTGGGTACGATGCCACGGCAGACCCGGTTCGGTCCGGTCTCCGGCCGATGGGGGCAGGTGAACGTCCTCGGCGAGCGCCACTGGGTCCACAAGCGCTTCCACGACCAGATCGCCGCCGCCGACCGGGAGACCGGAACGGCCGCGTAGGCGGGCATCGCCACGTTCTCCGCCCACCGCGGGGGTTTAGCCACCCACCTTTTGGTAACAAGAAGTAGCGACAGGTAGACAGACAGCATTCGACGGAAGGAAGGAACATGACCGTCGCCACCGTGCTCATCCTCGTTGCGGTCTTCGCCCTCGTCGCCCTGCTGGCCCTGGCTCCCAGTGCGCCGGCGCAGCGCAACCCCTTCCCGGGCCGGCGCCGCCGGGGCGAGCACCGCCGTCCCGCTGCGCGCAGCCGGAGCGGGCTCCCCCACCAGCGGGGCTTCCGGCACCACGCCCGCTGACACCGCTCCGCCCCACGCGCCGCGGGACACGCCGCTCACAGGTAGCGGCGCAGTGGCTGCACCGAGATCTCGCGCACGCGCTGGAGGGCGGACCGGCGGCGCCAGCGTTGCGGGGCGATGCGCGTGCTGTCCCGGAGGTCCTGGTCGTAGTGCTCGTCCAGGGTGCGGGTGACCTCCGGGTCCATGACGGCCAGCATCACCTCCTCGTCGTGGTCGAGGGAACGGCGGTTGAAGTTCGACGAGCCGACGAGGGAGACCACCCCGTCCATCGTCACGATCTTGGCGTGCATCATCGTCGGCTGGTACTGGTGGATGCGCACCCCTGCCGCGGTGAGCGTCTCGTAGTGGTGCTGGCCCGCCAGTTGGCACACCCGCTTGTCGGTGTGCGGGCCGGGCAGCAGGATCTCCACCGTGACGCCCCGGCGGGCGGTGGCGGACAGCAGCCCGACGAAGTAGTCGTCGGGGGCGAAGTACGCGGTCGCCAGGCGTACGCGCTCTTCCGCCGATTCGAGGACGACCCGCATGAGGGTCTGCATGTCCTGCCACCCGAAGGCGGCCGATCCGCGCACCACCTGGACGATGGCGGAGCCGGCCGGCTCGTGGCCGACGAAACGGTCGCGGGCGTCGAAGAGTTCGGGATGGCACTCCGCCCAGTTCTGGGCGAACGCCGCGGCGATCCCGTCGACGGCCGGCCCGCGGACCTCGGCGTGCGTGTCGCGCCACTCGTGCGGGTTGCGGGCGTCGCCGCACCATTCCTCGGCTATGCCGACGCCACCCGTGAAGGCGGTCCGTTCGTCGACGACGAGGACCTTGCGGTGGCAGCGGTGGTTCTGCTTGAGCGGGGAGAGGAGGAGGGGTCTGCGGAACCAGGCCACGTCCACCCCGGCCGTGCTCATGCGGTCCAGCAGGTCCTGTTCGATGAGGCGGCTGCCGAAGCCGTCCAGCAGCAGCCGCACGCGTACGCCCTGGCGGGCCCGCTCGGCCAGTGCCTCGGCGAACCGGCGGGCGATGTCGCCCTTCCAGTAGACGAAGGTCATCATGTCGACGGTGTGCCGGGCGCCGGAGACGGCGTCGAGCATCGCGGTGAAGATCTCGTCGCCGTTGCGCAGGGGACGCACGGAGTTCCCCTCGGTCGCGGCGATGCCGATGAGGCGTTCGAGGCGGCGGCGGATGCGGTGGATGCGTTCACCGGTCCGGTCGGCGGGGTCGGCCGGATGTCCGGGGGCGGCTCCGGCGCCGAGGGGCTGCCCGGGCCGGGCCGGGGTGCTGCCGGTGTCGGTGGTGGTCATGACGCGGCTCCTCGGGGCAGGGTGGACGGGGCGGGTGCGGGCGCGCCGGGGCCGCACTCCCACGGCGCGGGCGCTTGCTGTTCGGTCCAGGCCGCCAGGGCCTCGCCGTCGACGCGGACTATTCCGCAGGTGTCGGCGTACTCGGCGGCGGGCGCGGTGAAGGAGCTGGTCGTCACGATGACGGCGACGTCGGCCTCGTGGACCGCGAAGCAGGTGCCGCCGAAGCGCTGGAGGTCCTGCGAGCCGACCCGGTGGTCCTCGGCGTAGTGCTTGCACTGCAGCACCACGCGCCGCCCGTCCGCAGTCGTGGCCAGGACGTCGGCGCCGAGGTCGCCCGCTCCGCCGGTCACCTCCACCGAGGTGCAGCCGTCCCGTGCGCAGAGGGCGGCCACCGTGTGCTCGAAGCCGTCGGCGTCGACCGCGGCGTGGTCGAGGGCCTCACCCCCGATGTCGGGCGGGTCCGCGGGCTCCTGTGCGTACCGGGTGGGCCGCAGGGCACCGGGCCGGCGCCGGACGGGCGCCAGGCTCCGCTTCACCAGCAGTGTGCCCAGGATCAGTACGGCCAGGGCGGCGACCGGCGCCACGGGGAGCCCGGTCCCGTCCGCCGACGCGGCTTTGAGGAAGGCGGCCGCGCCCGCGATGCCGGTGCCGAGCAGCCCGAGCGCGAGCGCCGCGTCGCCTCCCGGTCCGGAGCGCCGCGAGGATCCGGCGCCGCGTACGGACGCGGGTGCGTCCTCCTCGGGTGTGGTCATACGAGTCCCCCTCTCGCCCCGGCCGTCCGCGGTTCCCGTCCCGGCCGCGCCGGAGCCTGTTGGACGTTCGTATGGCCGGGATCGCGGATCTCAAACCGGTGGCGGACCCCGCGCATCCGTCAGTCACGGGAGCAGTCACATGACCGATGCCGCCCCCCGGTCCGCGACGGCACAGTGAGGTCGCCCCGCAAGCGAGGGCATCGGAGCGACATCCCAGAGGAGATCATGATGAACGCGCGGAGGACGGCGATGAGGCTCGCGGTGGGAGCCGCCACGCTGACCGCGGCGGTCGTCGCCACGACGACGAGCGCGAGCGCCTACGTGCTCACCGACATCCAGACCGGATCCGGCAAGTGCCCCGCCAACTGGGTCTGTCTGTGGAGCGAGAACGATTTCGTGCGCGGAAACCCCGCCGGTGGATACGACTTCGGGGCCGTGGGTTCGGACCAGAACGTCTCGGACATGGGGAAGTTCGTCTTCGAGAGCAAGCTCTTCCGCTGGAAGGGCATGCAGGATTCCGCCTCGTCGGTCGTGAACAACACCGGGAGCGGCATCTGCTTCTACGAGCACAACAACTACGGCGGCCTGGAATTCAGGATCGGCCCCCGGGAGAAGTGGGCGTCCGTTCCGGGATGGATCAACGACAAGATCAGCTCTTTCAAGTACTGCTGATCCCAGTCCTCCTACACCTCGAGAGGTAACAGTGTTTTCGCATCACAGGCTCAAGATGCTCGGCCTGTCCGCCGTCGCCGCGGCCGGGCTGATCGTGGCAGGCGCGACGTCCGCGAGCGCCACCAGTGTCTTCGACATCGGCCACGGCGCCGGCTCGTGCCCCAACGGCTACGTCTGCCTGTGGTCGGAAGGCAACTTCATCCAGGGGAAGTTCGTCTACGACCACAAATTCGGCTCGTTCGCCTCCAACCAGAACGTCGGCGACATGGGGAAGCTGGCCCGCAGCTCCACCGGGGACAAGGGCATGCAGGACATCGCCTCGTCCGTGGTGAACAACACGGGGAGCAGCATCTGCTTCTACGAGCACAACAACTACGGCGGGCTGCAGTTCAAGATAGGGCCCCGTGAGCAGTGGCCCTCGGTCCCCTCCTGGATCAACGACAGGATCAGCTCCTTCAGCTACTGCTGACCGCCCCCGACCATCTGAACGGATGATGATGACTTCGCGCAGGAAGACGGCACGACTCGCCGTCAGTGCCGCCGCCGTTGCCGGGCTGGTCATGACCGCGGCGACTTCCGCGAGTGCCTCCGTGCTCATCGGCATCGGGCAGGGCGCCGGAGCCTGCCCCGCCGCCCACGTCTGCCTGTGGTCCGAGAACGACTTCGTCGGCGCCACCAGCGGCTCCAGGTTCGGTGCGATCGCCTCGAACCAGAACGTGGGCGACCTGGGGAAGCTGAAGCGGGACGGGGCGCTGTGGACGGGGATGCAGGACGTCGCCTCGTCCGTGGTGAACAACACGGGGAGCGGCATCTGCTTCTACGAGCACAACAACTACGGCGGGCTGCAGTTCAGGATCGGCCCCTGGGAGAAGTGGCCCTCCGTCCCCTCGTGGATCAACGACAGGATCAGCTCCTTCACGTACTGCTGACGCGCCGGCGGATGCCCGCCGTGTGAAAGGTCCCGCCGTCCCGAGCCCGCTCGGGACGGCGGAGCCGTTTTCCCCCCGGGTTCCGGCGAGGCGGCGGCGCATCGGTCTGACCGAATTCATGCAGGTCAGCCGGGGCGGAAGTCCGTAGGATGGAGTGGATCTCCTCCGGGAGGAACCCCGACCCGGAGGTCCCATGCCCCACCACGCGTCACGCCGGCTGCTCGGGCGGACCCGCGAACTGGAGGCGCTGGACCGGCTGCTGCGCGACGTGCGGGACGGGCGCAGCAGGGTGCTGGTGCTGCGGGGCGAGGCCGGGGTCGGCAAGTCGGCCCTGCTCGCCCATCTGGCCGAGCGGGCCGCGCCGTTGCCGACCGTGCACGCGGCCGGCGTCGAAGCCGAGTCCGACTTCGCCTACTCGGCCCTGCAACGCCTGTGCGCCCCCCTGCTGTCCCATCTCGACCGGCTGCCGCCGGTCCAACAGGACGCCCTGCGCGTCGCGTTCGGGCTGAGCGCGGGGAATCCGCCCGAGATGCTGCTGGTCGGGCTCGCCGTCCTCGGTCTCCTCGCCGAGGCCGCGGCCGAGTCCCCGCTGGTGTGCCTGGTCGACGACGCGCAGTGCCTGGACCTGATGTCCCAGCGGATCCTGGCGTTCGTCGGGCGCCGCCTGGAGGCCGAGTCGGTGGCGTTGGTGTTCGCCGAGCGGACCTCCGGCGGGCAGGGGACGGAAGGCTTCGCCGGCCTGCCGGACCTGACGGTGCGCGGGCTGGCCGACGACGACGCGCGGGCCCTGCTCGACGGCGCCCTCGCGGCGCCGGTCGACTCACGGGTGCGGGACCGGATCGTCGCCGAGACCGGCGGGAACCCCCTCGCCCTGCTGGAGTTGCCCCGGGACCTGTCACCGGCGGAGCTGGCGTTCGGCCTCGGAGGGCCCGGCGCGGGACCGCTGGCGTCCCGGGTCGAGGACGGCTTCCGCCGGCGCGTCGAGGCGCTGCCGGCCGACACCCGCGCCCTCCTGCTCGTCGCGGCGCTCGAACCGGTGGGTGACGCCCCCCTGTTGTGGCGTGCACTGCGCCTGCTCGGCATCGGGACCGAGGCCGCGGCGCCGGCCGAGGCGGCGGACCTGCTCACCCTGGGAGCCCCGGTCCGGTTCCGCCACCCGCTGGTGCGTTCGGCCGTCTGGCGCGGCGCGGACGCGAGCGCACTGCGGGCGGCGCACCGCGCGCTGGCCGAGGCCACCGACGCCGTACGCGACCCCGACCGGCGGGCCTGGCACCGGGCCCACGCCGCCGTCGGGCCGGACGAACAGGTCGCCGCCGCTCTGGAGCGCTCCGCCGACCGGGCCCTGGCCCGCGGTGGACGGGCGGCCGCCGCCGCCTTCCTGGAACGCGCCTGCGCGCTGACGCCCGACCCGAAGGAACGGGCTCGGCGGGCGCTGGCCGCCGCGGCGGCCCACCTCGCGGCGGCCGTACCGGACCGGGTGCCCGACCTGGTGGCCGCCGCCGAACTCGGACCGCTGGACCCGCTGCAGTCGGCCGACGCCAGCCGGCTGCGGGCCAAGGCATCGTCCATGACCCATCCGGGGCTCGGCGCGGTGCAGCCGCTGCTCGACGCGGCGGCCCGCCTCGCGGCCCTCGACCCGGCAGCCGCCCGGGAGACCTGCCTCGCGGCGTTCGGCGCGGCCATCTGGGCCGGCCGGCACGACGCGGGCGGACTGCGACGTGCCGCCGCGGCGGCACGCGACCTGCCACCTGGTGACGAGACGGCGGGAGTGTTCCTGGGAGCCCTCGTCACCTGGACCACGGACGGGCCGGTCGCCGCCTTCCCGCTGCTGGCACGGGCGCTGCGCTCGCTCACCCACGACGAGGACCTGGCCGTCCTGTGGCCGGCCGCCAACGCGGCCGTGGAGCTGGGCGACCTCCAGGCCTGGCTGGACATCACCGGCCGGGCGGTGCGCTTCGCCCGGACGACGGGCACCCTGTCGGTCCTCTCCACGGCGCTCCCCTACCGGGCCGCCTCGCTCGTCTACACCGGACGCTTCGCCGAAGCCCGCGACCTGCTGGACGAGACGCCCGCCGTCGCCGAGGCGGCCGGGATGGCGACGCACCTGGTCTCGACGTCCCTGCTCCACGCCCATCAGGGACGGGAACGGTCCGCCCTGGAGGTGATCGGAGCGATGGAAAGGGAGGGGGACCAGCGCGGTCTGGGCCGTCTGAACGCCATGGCGGCGTGCGCGCGGGCCGTGCTCCACAACGGCCTGGGCAACTACGCGTCCGCCATGGACGCGGCGCTGCGGGGTGGCGAGTACCAGGACCTCGTCGTACACCACTGGACGTGCGGCGAGCTGGTCGAGGCCGCGTCCCGGGCCGGCCATCCGGCCGTCGCGGCGCGGGCGCGCGAGCGCCTGGCCGACTGGGGGCGGGCCGGCACCCCCTGGGCCCTCGGCGCGCAGGCCGTCGCCGACGCCCTGACCGGAGCCCCCGAGCGGGCCGAGGACCACTACCGCGAGGGCCTCGACCACTTCACACGGGGCGGGCTCGGCGTGTTCGAGGCGCGCACCCGGCTGCTGTTCGGCGAATGGCTGCGCCGCCAGAACCGGCGCGCCCGGGCCCGGGACGAGCTGCGCGCCGCGCACGCGGCGGCCTCGGCGATGGGCATGGCCGCGTACGCCGAACGGGCCCGGCGCGAGCTGCTCGCCACCGGTGAGACCGTCCGTGCCCGGACCCCCGGCCCGCAGGTCCTGACCGCACAGGAGGCCCGGATCGCCCGGCTCGCGGCCACCGGACACCCGAACGCGGACATCGGCGCGCAGCTGTTCCTCAGCCCCCGCACGGTCGAATGGCACCTGCGCAAGGTCTTCGCCAAGCTGGGGGTCTCCTCCCGCCGCGAGATCGAAGGCGCCCTGGCCGCTCGGTGACCGCCGCCGCCGTTCACAGGCGGTCGGCGTCCCTCACCGCCCGGGCGAACTCCGCCGGCGCCTCCTGCGGGGCGTCGTGGCCCACGCCGGGCAGGACGCGGTGCTCGTACGGGCCGGTGAAGAAGTGCCGGTACCCCGTGCCGTCGGTCGTGGACAGGAACGGGTCGAGGGCGGGGTCCAGGGCGATGGTCGGCACCGTGATGACCGGCCGGGCGGCGAGCAGCCGCTCGAAGCGGTCGTAGCGGCGTTCGCCGTCGGCCAGGCCCAGGCGCCAGCGGTAGTTGTGGACCACGATGGCGGCGTAGTCCGGGTTGTCGAACGCGGCGGCCGTCCGCTCGAAGGTGGCGTCGTCGAAGTCCCAGGTCGGGGAGACCTCCTCCCACACCAGGCGGCAGAGGTCGTGCCGGTTCTCCCGGGTCTCCAGGGCGGCGCGGCCCCGTTCGGTGGCGAAGTAGTACTGGTACCACCAGGTGTGCTCGGCCTTCGGCGGCAGCGGGTTCCTCTGCGACGGGACGTGCGTGACGAGGTAGCCGCCCACCGGCACCAGGGCCTTGACCCGCTGCGGCCACAGCGCGGCGATGACGCCCGCGGTCCGCGCGCCCCAGTCGAATCCGGCCAGGACCGCCTCGTGGACGTTCAGGGCGTCCATCAGGGCGATGACGTCCAGGGCGATCGCGGACTGCTGCGCGTTGCGGACCGTCGACGGCGACAGGAAGGTGGTGCTGCCGTGTCCCCTCAGGTAGGGGACGATCACCCGGTATCCGGCGTCCGCCAGCAGCGGAGCCGCGTCGGCGAAGCTGTGGATGTCGTAGGGCCAGCCGTGCAGGCAGACGACCACGGGGCCGTGTGCGGGGCCGGCCTCGGCGTAGCCGATGTCGAGCACGCCGGCCCGGACCTGTTTCAGCCCGGCGAAGGCGGTGTGCGCGCCCGGGGCGACGGCCGGGACGCCCGGAGCCGGGCGCCCGGGCCGGTCGGGCCGGTCGGGACCGGCCGCAGGTGCGGCGGCCGCGCCCGGTGCCGCGGCGACCGGCAGGGCGGCGGCCGCCGCTCCGAGACCGATCGTCCGGGTGAGGGTGCGCCTGTCGATCATGTCTGTTCCTTCCCGGAGGGCCGCTGGCCTCCCCACTCTCCCCCGACGCCGGACGCCCGGCATCCGTCACATGGCGTCGATTCATCCGCCGTGCCGGGACATGGGTTCGGTCATCCGACTGATCACGAGCGGCGGCCGCCGGGCGGCCCCCGGAGCGGGCACCGCCCCCGGCCCCGGCGGGACCGGGCGTGGGGATCAGGCCCGGGGGACCGCCTCGCTCCGGGTCAGGGCGTCGCGCAGTGCCGCGCGGGTCGTGATGCCCAGCTTGGGGAACGTGCGGTACAGGTGGGAGCCGACCGTGCGCGGCGACAGGTGCATCTTCCGGCCGATCTCCTTGTTCGTCAGTCCGCTCGCGGCCAGGTCGGCGATGCGGCGTTCCTGCCAGGTCAGCGAGTCCGGGTGTGACGCCGGGGAGCGGGGCGCCACCCCGGTCGCGCGCAGGGCGGCACGGGCCCTGTCGGCCCAGCCGGTGGCACCCAGCCGCTCGAACGCCGCGGCCGCCGCCGCCAGATGGGGCCGTGCCGCGTCCCGGCCCTGGACGTGGCGCAGCCGGATGCCGTGCGCGAGGCGGATCCGGGCCAGCTCGAACGGGAAGCGGGCGGCGTCCGGTGGGGATGCGGCCCGGGCGAACATCGCCGCGGCCTCCCGCTCGTCCGCCGCGGTCATCGCCAGCGCGCCGTGGGTGATCAGCGCCTGGCGGGGCGAGACGGCCGCCAGTCCGGCGTCTCGGGCGGCCAGGGCGTGCGCCCTGGCCTGCTCGGCGCGCCCGGTGTGCCGGGCCGCCTCGACGAGGTCGAGGAGGGTGCGCGGGGCCTGGTGCGCGTACGGCCGGAACGTGCCGGGCCCTGTGATGGCGGTGGTGTGGAGGTAGGCGGTCTCGTGGTCGCCGCGGTCCAGCGCGGCGGTCGCCGCGGCGGAGTCGGCGATCTGGGTCAGGAACCCCAGGCCTCGGGGACGGGCCCAGGCCTCCACCTCGGCGCACAGGTCGCGCGCATGCTCCGCGCGTCCGCGCAGGGCGGCCAGCTGGGCGAGGTAGGCGCGGCTCTGGGCCGCGAACAGGTGGTGGCCGTGCTCGACCGCCAGGTCCAGGCCGCGCCGGCCGGTGGCCTCCGCCGCGTCCCATTCGCCCGCCGCCGTCTGGTCGAGCATGACCAGGTGCAGCATGACCATGCCGGCGGCCACGGCCCCGGTCTCCACCTCGTGGTCCACGACGCGCTGCAGGTGGGGGCGGCAGGTGTCGAGGACGTCGAGGTGGTAGGCGGCCACGCCCAGCCGGGTGGCCTCCCAGGGTTCCAGGTCCGGCAGCTGGGCGACGGCGCGCCGCAGCGGCCCGGCCCAGTCGGCTCCGTGCCTGGTCACGTCGCTCCAGGTGGCGCTGTAGAGGCGCGCCCGTTGGGTGACGAGGCCGCCCAGGGAGGCGAGGAGTGCGTGCGTGCTCTCCCAGACCGTTCGGTCCCCGCTGTACTGGCTGATCGCCAGCAGGAGGATCACCAGCCGGTCGAGCACCTCGTCTGTTTCGGCGCCGCCGGCTGCCGGGGCGGCGTCCCGGATCCCCTCGATCGCGGCCGCGACCTGCCGGTGTGTGGAGCGGACGTCCCCGTCCTGGTAGAGCGCCCGGTAGGCGGCCGCCAGCACGGCGGCCGGGGCCCGCGTCGAACCGGGTGCGAGGTCCGCCCGTACCAGCCGGTGCGCCCGGCCCGGGCGGGCGGCGTGGCCGGCGACGAAGGACGCGTCGGCCAGCCGTCGTGACCGGTCGCCGGGGCTCTCGCTGAGCGCGGCGGCCCGGGTCAGCCAGGTCACGGCCGTCAGCGCGCCGCCGCGGCGGGTCGCTGACCCGGCCGCCGCCTCCAGGATGCCGGCGACCTCCTCGTCGGGGTCGACCGTGGCCGCCGCCAGGTGCGCCGCCCGGCGTTCGAGGTTCTCCCGGTGGACCTGCGCCAGCGCCAGGTGGGCGGTGCGGCGCTGGCTCGGGGTGGCCATCCCCACGACGGCGGACCCCACGAGCGGGTGGCGGAAGACGAAGTCGCCGGTGGCCGGCCCGACCTCCAGCAGTCCGGCGGTCACGGCCGCGTCGACGTCACGCATGACCGGCGGTGTGCCGGGGCCGGCATCGGCGCTGCCCGGGGTCCCGGCGCCGTCGAGCGCGCCCATCAGCAGCTCGGCCCGCACGCGCTCGTCGAGGGCTGCGATACGGGCTCCGAACAGCCTTTGCAGCCGCGGGGACAGCGGCACGCCGTGCAGCCCGGCGGGGTCGTCGGGCGGGAGGCCGCCCGACCGGCCGGTGAGCTCGGCGGGCAGCTCCGTCAGGGCCAGCGGGTTGCCCCGGGCCCGGGCGAGGACGACTCGGCGCAGGTGCCGGCCCAGCTCCGGGTACCGGTGGTCCAGCAGGCGGGCCGCGTCCTCGTCGGGCAGTGCGGGGACCGGCAGTTCGGGCAGTGCGGCGGTGTCCCACCGCGACGAGGTGTCGGCGCGGACGGCGACCAGCAGCTTGACCGGGCTGCCGGCCAGGCGGCGGCCCACGAAGGCGAGGACGTCGGTGCTGGCGTCGTCCAGCCACTGTCCGTCGTCGAGGACCACCAGGAGCGGCGGGCGTTGGGCTCGGCCGGGCGCCAGCAGGCCGAGGACGGCGATGCCGAGGGCCATGACCGACGGCGGCTCGCCGCGGCTTCCGTCGAACACCGTGTCCCAGACCGTCCGGCTCGCGTCGTCCGGGCCCGCGGCGTCGGCGAGGAGCGGATGGAGGAACTGGTGCAGCCCGGCGTAGGGCAGCGCGGACTCCGCCTCGGCGCCGGCGGCCCGGAGGACGGCGTGGCCCTCCTGCTCGGCCAGCGCGGCGGCGTGGCCCAGCAGCGTGCTCTTGCCGGCCCCCGCCTCTCCCCGCAGGACGAGTGCCTGCCCGGTGGCCGACGTCACGAACGCCGCGAGCTCGGCCCGTTCCTCCTCGCGGCCCACCATCGCCGTGGTGATCGGTTCCATGCCCGTCCCGTCTCTTCCCGGTGTCGCGTCCCCGCGCGGCGGCGCGGTGCGGTGGTGACGGCGGATCCCCGTCGCCTGCCGGGCCTGCGCGCCGCGGATGCCGGCCGGCATCCCGCCGCCCACGATCCCCCGGGCCGGGGTCCGTCGAACCCGTGCCGGACCCTGGCCGGTACCCGGGCCGGGCGGCCCGGGGCCGGGGCCGGGGTGCCGGCCCGCGGTTTCGAATCCGCGGGCACGGCGGGTGTTTGGGAACGCGGGGACGGGACACACGCGGGGTGTCGGCGTGTGCCCCTCCGAGCGGTGTGGCGCCACCCGGCACCCGTGGCCGCGCTCCGTTTTCCGTCCCCCCGGAACGGAGTGCGGCCCGCGGCGTTCTCCGGGCGGTTCAGGGGGTCAGGGCGCGGGCGGCGGCCAGGACGAAGGCGTGGCCCGCCGGGTCGGCGTAGCGGCGCTGCGTGGTCCGGCCGCCGGGCCGGGAGCCGTCCCCTTCCGCCGCCACCGGCCGCGCTCCCAGGGCCACGGCTTCGCGCTCCGCCTCGTCGAGCGTCTCCGGCGTGACCAGGATCCGCAGGTGAGGCTGTTCGGGGCCGTCGGGGACCGGCCAGCTGGGCGTGATGCGGTCGGGGTCGCGGCGTATGCCGAGCACCGTGCCCGAGGGGCCCGAGACGAGGAGGAGGTCGGCGTCGCCCTCGGCCGGCCCGACCCTGGCGCCCAACAGGCAGCCGTAGAAGCGGGCCAGCTCTTCGGGCTCCGCGCAGTCCAGTACGAGAACGCTTGTCTTGGGTACGGTCATGAACCCCGTGTGCCCTGTGCGGCCGTACGCACACGTGGCGTCACACCGGGTTCCCCGAGCGGCGCGGGCCTCCGTGAGGTTGCGGGCCGGTGGGGGCCTGGAGTCCGACGCCGGGATGACGCGCCGACGGGCCGTCGCCGGCGGGCTCCCCCCGCACGGGGAGCCCTACGCGCAGCCCCGGGACAGGCGGACGTGGAGCGAGGAGGACCGCCGTCGCCCGAGCGGCCGCGGCCCCGTCACCGGCGACCGCGGAGCAGGGCTCCCGGGCTGACGCCGTAGGCGGCGCGGTGCGCCCCGGCGAACCGGCCGAAGTTCCCGAAGCCCCATTTCGCGGCGATCGCGGTGACCGAGGCGGTGGTGGGGTCGGCGGTCTCCAACTCGGCGTGGGCGCGGGCGAGGCGGACCCGCCGGAGGTGGGCGAGGGGCGTGGTGCGGGCGTGCCGGCTGAAGGCGTACTGGACGGCCCGGGGGGTGACGGGGACCGAGGCGGCGATCTCGGCGAGGCCGATGTCGCGGTGGGCGTTGGCCTCGATGAAATCGATCGCGCGGCGCAGCGTGTCACTGCCGGCCCCGCGCCCGTCGGCACGGGTGGGGCCGCTTTCGAGGCCGGTGTGGGGGAAGGAGGCGAGGGCCGCCGCGGCCAGGAGGCGGACGGCGGTGGCGACGACGAGCGGCTGTTCGGCCGCGGTCGTGGCCATGACGTCGTCGCGGAGGTAGGCGACGGTCCGCGCCAGGAGCCGGTCGCCGTCGGGGCTGTGCGCGCGCTGCCCGGTCAGGCGCACGGGGCCGGGGCCGGGGCCGTCGGCCACGCTGGTGAGGACGTCGGGGTCGAACATGGTGATCGTGTAGGAGGCGGACCGCACTTCGCCCGTGTACGGCCGGTCCGGCTGGGAGATCAGGAAGGTCTCTCCGGGGCCGTGGACCTCCTCCTTGCCACCGGTGGTGTCGACGACCGTGCCCTCATGGATCGTCAGCAGGCAGATCCGCTCCAGGCAGCCGGCGTCGTAGGCCATCGTGTAGTCGAAGGCGAGTTCGTCGACGACCAGTCCCTCGGCCGCACGCCGCTCGACCCGCGTTCCGGTCCGCTCGGGGCGGCCGCCGATGCGCATCGGCGTGTAGGCGGAGGAGAGGAAGGCCTCCGTCTCGCTCAGGCTCTCACTGGCGAACGACAACCGCTCCACGATCCGACACCCTCCATCACACGACGCCGGGCGCCGGCCGGGCCCGCGCGGCTGCACCCGTACGACGCTACGCCGCGCGCCCGGCGAGCGCGAGCCGCCCGGGCGGCGCCGGGACCGGGTCGGCCGGGTGCGTGTGGGCGGGCCGGCGCAGGGCGCGCCACGACCGCGGCTTCCGCCACCTCGGCCCGGACGGGCGTCCGTTGGCGGAGCCGGCCCGCGAGCGGGTCCGTGCGCTCGCGATACCGCCCGCCCGGGAGGACGTCCGGATCTGCCCGGGGCGCACGGCCACGTCCACGTGGGCTTCGAGGGTCCGTCGGCCTCCGGAGGATTTCGTTTTCCGGTCTGGCGAAACCTGAACCGCAAATCGTATGATTTCGGACATGGAGTCGGCAGAGCCTCGGACCAGCTGGACGTTCGTCACGCAGCACGCCCGGATCCTGGCCATGGTCCTCCGCAATCCCGAGGTCCGGTTGCGGGACCTCGCCGAGAGCTGCCGGCTCACGGAACGGGCGGCCCAGGCCATCGTCGGTGACCTGGAGCACGCCGGATACCTGACCCGCGTCCGCCACGGCCGCCGCAACCACTACGAGGTCACGCCCGGGACCCTCTTCCGCCATCCGGCAGAGGGAAACCTGGAGATCGGCAACCTCCTGCGCCTGATCGCCCTCGGCCCTCCGGCCGGGGCGAAAGGCCCCGCTTCCCCGGACGACGACCACCGTGATCGCGGCCCGGGCGGCTGACCCGCCCACACCCCTGCCCGGCTTTCTTCCCCATGTCTCGGGGCTGTGAAGGGAGCAAGGCCCATGACCTCCCACCCCGACTGCCCGCCCCCCGCGGCGGCAGACCTCAGCAGCACCCTGCGCTCGTCCGTCGTCACCGTGGTCTTCGAACCCGGCCCGTACCGGGTACTGGCCCACGTGCGCGGCGAAATCGACATGGACGACGTCGACGGCCTGCACAAGGACCTCGCCGCGGGCCTGGCCGCCAGTCGCGACGGCCTCGACGTCGACCTGTCCGCCGTCAGCTTCTGCGACAGCTCGGGGCTGCACATCCTCCTGGACCTGCACCGGCTGGCTCAGGAAGGCGGGAAGTCCGTCGTACTGACCGCTCTCAGCAACCCCGTCGCCCGCCTGATGCGCATGACCGGGGCCGACGACGTCCTCACGGTCCACGGACGGCCGACGCCCGGGGCGGCTGCGGCCGACGGCGGCCCGGCGCGGCGCGACCGCGAATGACCGGGCGTCCGGCCGGCCGGCACGGTCAGACGGTGGAACGGGGCCCCGCGGCGCGGCGGAGGCGGTTGGCGATCGCCAGTCCGAGCCCCTCCTGCGGCGGCAGGGACGCGACGATGAGGTCACAGCCCTGCTGGTCGAGCTCGCGCAGGTATCCGTAGAGCCCGCGCGCGTAGGCGGCCAGGGAGACGGGGAGGGCGACCACGGCGTGCGCCTTCACCGGGTCGCCGGCGAAGGACGGCGGGAGGAAGACGCCCACCCGGTGCCCCTGCTCCTGCGCCGCCGCCGATTCGGCGACGACCTCCTCCGGCTCGACGAGGACGACGCGCGCACGCGGCGCGTAGTGGGACGGGTGCTGGCCGGGCACCCGGACGCCGCTGGTGGAGGGGACCGCGAGCGGGTGTCCCAGCACGGCTTCGAGGTCCTCGCGGGTCACCCCGCCGGGGCGCAGGATCGTCGGGGTGTCCGCGGTGGCGTCGACGATGGTGGACTCGACGCCGACCTCGCAGGGGCCGCCGTCCAGCACGAAGTCGACGGCCTCGCCGAGCTCGGCGAGGACGTCGTCCGCGGTGGTCGGGCTGACGGAGCCGAAGCGGTTCGCGGACGGGGCCGTGACCCCGCCGCCGAAGGCGCGGAGCAGTTCGATCGCGACGGGGTGGTCGGGCACGCGCACGGCGACCGTCTCGAGGCCCCCGGTCGCTTCCAGCGGCACGCGCGGCCCCCGCCGCAGGACGAGCGTGAGGGGCCCCGGCCAGAAGTGATCGGCCAGCAGGCGGGCTGCCGGGGGCACCTCCTCCACCCATGCGTCCAGGTGCTCCGCGGAGGCGAGGTGGACGATCAGCGGGTGGGAGGGCGGGCGCCCCTTGGCCTGGAAGATGCGCGAGACGGCTACGGGGTCCTCGGCGTTGGCGGCCAGTCCGTAGACGGTCTCCGTCGGGAGGGCCACGAGGCCGCCTGCACGCAGCACGTCGGCTGCCTTCGCGATGTCAGTAGATGTTGCCGTCACCCTCACCATCCTAGGGGCGGATGCCAGGGCCGCTGCGCGCCGGCCGTCCGGTCACGTCCCCGCCCCGGGGAGCCACGGCCGTCAACCCCTGGGGCCTGCCCACCCGTCCGAGTGGGTGTCGGCAGCCTCGGGCCGGGCACGAGCGGCGCATGACCTTCCTTCTGCTCTTCCTGCTCCCCGTCGGAGCCGCACTCGTCCTCCTAGCAACTGGTGAGCACCACGGCGGCCGACACCGTGCCGACCGCTGACCGGGCACCGGCCCCCACCCGTCGCGCATCCCGCCGCAGGCGTTTCCGTCCGGGCCCTCCGGGCAGGCGCCGTCCAGCCAGGGGTCCGGGGCACCGGGGCCGCGGGCGTGAAGCCGGAGCACCCTTCAGGCCCGACCGCGGCACCGGTCCGCCGAACGCCCGTCCGTCGAGCGCCGGCGCCGCGCGCCACCGCGCGCCGTGTCGGCAGGGTAAGGAACGATCATGAAAGCGGCAGTGTACGAAGGGCCCCGCACGGTGGCGGTCAAGGACGTCCCCGATGCGCGCATCGAGCACCCCTGCGACATCCTCGTGCAGATCACGACCACCAACATCTGCGGGTCCGACCTGCACATGTACGAGGGCAGGACCTCCTTCGAGACCGGACGGGCCATGGGGCACGAGAACCTCGGCCGGGTCGTCGAGGTCGGGAAGGCCGTCACCAAGGTCCGGGTGGGCGACTGGGTGGTCATGCCGTTCAACATCGCCTGCGGCTTCTGCAAGCAGTGCGAGCAGGGCCTGACCAACTACTGCCTGACCATGCAGCCCGAGGCCGACATGGCCGGCGCCGCCTACGGCTTCGCGGAGATGGGCCCCTACCAGGGCGGCCAGGCCGAGCTGCTGCGCGTACCGTACGGCGACTTCAACGCCCTGCGCCTGGGCGAGGACGCCGCCGAGCGCCAGCTCGACTACGTGATGCTGGCGGACATCTTCCCCACCGGGTACCACGCCACCGAGATGGCGGGCGTGAAGCCCGGGGACCAGACGCTCGTGTACGGGGCCGGGCCGGTCGGCCTGATGGCCGCGTACTCCGCGATCCTCAGGGGCGCCGGGCGGGTGTGGGTCGCCGACCACCAGGCCGACCGGCTGCGCCTGGCCGAGCAGATCGGCGCCGTCGCGATCAACACCGCCGAGCAGGATCCGGGCCGGGTCGTCAAGGAGGCCACCTTGGGGCTGGGCGCCGACAACGGCTGCGAATGCGTCGGCTACCAGGCCCACGACCCCCAGGGCCAGGAGGACGCCGGCCTGACCATGAACGGCCTGATCGACGCCGTCCGCGTCACCGGCGGCCTGGGAGTCGTCGGTGTCTTCATCCCCGAGGACCCCGGGGCTGCCGAGACGCAGGGACGGCTCGCAGCCGAGGGCAAGGTCCCGATCGACTTCGGCATGCTCTGGTTCAAGGGCCAGCGGATGGGCACCGGCCAGGCCCCGGTCAAGCGCTACAACCGGGCCCTGCGCGACCTCATCGCCGGCGGGAGGGCCGAGCCGGGCTTCCTCGTCTCCCACGAGCTCGGCCTCGACGAGGCTCCGGACGCCTACGAACACTTCGACAACCGCGACGACGGATGGACCAAGGTCGTCCTGCACCCCGACGGCCACGGCGCAGGGCAGGCGCGCGGCCGTTCGCGCGCGACGCTGGAGGACCTGCGGCACGAGGCCTCCGAGCGCGGCATAGAAGGACGCTCCCGGATGAACAGGCAGCAGCTCGAGAAGGCCCTGGCCCGCTGACGCACCCGGCGTGAGCCGGACCACCGCCCGCTGCGTAATCGGCGGCGGCCGGGCCGCGCACCGCCTACGATCCCCCGCATGTCTCTTCGTCGCATGGTGAACATGCTGCTGGTCCTCGCCGTCACCCTCGCCGGGATGACCGGCGGCGCCGCGGGCGTCGCATCGGCCCGAGAGGGGGACGGCCCGCCGACCGGCCGTCAACTGCTGTTCTACAACCACGCCTACGGCGTGCTCGACCGGGAGACCGCGGATGCCATCGAGCACTCCGCGTACCTGAGGGACTTCGCCGACTTCCAGGTCCGCACCACCACGGGCTCGGGCGGCGAGACCTGGACCGGCCGGTACCTGATGGGCCGCGAGACGTACCTGGAGCTGTTCGGTGTCGGCGACGTGCCCGGGCCGGACGGGACGCTCGGCGCCGGCGGGATGGGGCTGTCGGCCGAGCGGTCCGGCGACCTCGCCACGGTCATCGGCCGCCTGCGCGACCAGGGCGTGCCGAACCCGGTCACCTTCCGCCAGACCCGCGACTTCGGCGACGGGGTTCCGGTGCCGTGGTTCGACGCCGTCTTCACCGATGGCCAGTACGACGGGTTCGGCGCGTGGGGCATGGAGTACCTGCCGGAGTACTTCGCCGACCCGCGCGGCAACACCGAGCCGGCCGCGTACCCGGGTGACGTCGGCCGGGAGCGCTATCTGTCCGACGGCTACCGCGAGCACCTGATGCGGGACGTGACCTCGGTCCGCCTCGGGGTCACGGCGCACGACCTGGCCGACACGCTGCCGCTGCTCAGGGCCGGCGGCTTCACCGTGCGGGAGCTCCCCGCGGGCGCCGGAGCGGTGGCCCAGGGCGGCGGTACCACCATCCGCCTGGAGACGGTCCCGCGCGAGCGCGCCGGGCTGCGCCAGGTGGAGATGTCCCTCAACCGGCCGGTACCGCACCGCCACGAGGAGCGCATCGGCCGCTCGACCCTGGTCGTCGGCCCGGGCGACCGCGCCGTGTGGACCTTCGACGCCGCCCGGTAGGGCACGGGCCGCCCCCGGCTGCGGCGCTCCCCGCCGGACCCGCAGCGGTGGCGCGGCCGGCGAGCGGCGCGGGCCGTCAGCGGGCGGACGGGGCGTGCGGCCGTCCGCCCGGGGCCGGTGCGGCCGGCTGAACGGTCAGCGTGATGCCCGTCGCGGCCAGCACGCTGGCCAGGGCGAGGCCGACGGCGAGCCGGCCGGAGCGCGAGGGCCTGCGGTGCCGGGCGTCCGTCCGGCGGCCCTTCGCCGGCGCCCCGGCGGAGAGGGTGGCGCCGGGCCCGGGAACGGGTTCCCGGGCGGTGAGGTGGGGGTGGGGATCGGCCGCCCGTCCCGTCCACGGTCCCGCCGGAGGGTGCGTCGGCTGGTTCATCTCGAGATCAGGGTCCTCAGTAGGTGAAGCACTCGGAATGGATCCGCCCGGAGGGGACGCCGGCCCGGATCAGCGCCGCGGTCGTGGCATCGGCCATTCCGGGCGGCCCGCAGAGATAGACGTCGTGGTCGGACAGGTCGGGCACGAGCGAGCGCAGTGCCTGCGGAGCGAGCGGATCGTAGGCGTCGTCGGAACGTCCCACCAGGTAGTGCAGGGCGGCCCGGCGCTCGGCCGCGATGGCCTCCAGCTCGTCCCGCAGGACCAGCTGGCCGGCGTCGCCCGCCCGGTAGAGCAGCGTGAGGTCGCCGGGGCCGGCGGGCAGGGCCTCGAAGAGCGCGCGCATGGGCGTGATACCGATGCCCCCGGCGATCAGCAGGACCTTCGGGCGGGTGCGCCGCCGCCGGGTCAGCGCGCCGAACGGTCCGGTCGCCAGCACCCGGGTGCCGGGGCGCAGCCTCCGGACCCGGCGGGAATGCGCGCCGAGCGCCTTCACCGTGATGCGGAGGCGGTCGTCTTGGGCGGGCGCGGACAGCGAGAACGGCAGGGCGGTGTGCCACAGGCCGCGCCGCATGAAGCGCCAGCGGAAGAACTGGCCCGGCTCGGCCTGGAGCTCGCGGAGCCGGCCGCCCTGGATGGTCACGGAGACCACGTCGGGGCCTTCGCGTTCGACGGTGGCGACGCGCAGCCCGTGCCGCAGTGCCTGGCGGACCGGGACGAACCCCCGGTACCAGACGAGCAGGACGCCGACGGCGGTGTGCAGCAGGGCCCAGAACCAGGTGGTGAGGGAGGTGGTGCCGACGTCGGGGCCGGCGAGCTGGTGGACGAAGCCGAGGGCGGCGGCGGCGTAGGCGAGCAGGTGGATGCCGCGCCAGGCCTCGTGCGGGATCCGGCGGCGTACGGCCCTGGCGGAGACCAGGCCCACGCAGGCCAGCAGTGCGGCTCCGGCGTAGGCGGCGGCCACGGCCGGGTACCGCAGGAGGTCCCCGTTGGCCGTGAGCAGGTCGGTCCCGCTGCGCAGGGCGTACACGAGGAGGGCTAGGAGCCCGTGGGCCGCGCACAGGAGCAGCACCCACCGGCCGCCGAAGGCGTGCCAGCGGGCGAGGCGGTCGGCGCCGATGCCGTGCTCGACCGCGGGGACGCGTGCCATGAGGAAGAGCATGACCAGGATGCCGTAGCCGGCGAGGAGGCCGGCGAGGTGCGCGCCGGCCCCGATGAGGTCATCGGGGCGGGCGGACGGCTGCAGCCGGGCGGCCCACAACAGGAGGACGAGTGCCGCTCCGGCGGCCAGACCGGCGCGCAGCCGTTGGGGCGCGGTCTTCATAGGCGCACGTCCCTTCCACTGGGTGATCGGCATGGTTCCCCGTCTCGGCCGCGGAGCGGTGCCCACAGGCCGGGGGAGGCGATAGCAGTGGCAACTATGTGCAAATTCGCTCGCGCCGGGCAATGACGATCTACGCGGAATGACTTCCGTCACGCAGAGGAATTCGGGGAGAATGTCCAGTTCTGGGGAATTGCGACATGCCCCAGCGATCCCACTCGCGCCCCGCCCTCGCGCATTCGACTTCGCATTCATGCAGGACAGGCATGCGGGAGCCTGCCGCCTACCACGCACTCCGGGGCGGCCTTGGCGAACTCTTTACGTTCCCGCTGCTAGCCCTGCTTGATCGCGGAGATGTCGAACTCCAGGACGACCTTGTCGCCGACCAGGACGCCGCCGCCTTCCAGGGCCGCGTTCCAGGTGATGCCGAAGTCCTTCCGGGAGATGGTCACCGAGCCTTCCAGGCCGACGCGCAGGTTGCCGTAGGGATCGACGGCGTTGCCGGTGTACTCGAAGTCGATGGTGACCGGCTTGGTGGTGTCCTTGATGGTGAGGTCGCCGGTGACCCGGTAGTCGGTGTCGGACTTCGGCTCGATCTTGCTGGTGCGGAAGGTGATGTCGGGGAAGCCGGGGGCGTCGAGGAAGTCGTTGGTGCGCAGGTGCTGGTCGCGCTGTTCCACACCGGTGTCGATGCTCTCGGCCCGGATGACCACCTGGCCGGTGGACTTGGCCGGGTCGGCGCCGTCCAGGTGGGCGGAGCCTTCGAACCGGTGGAAGGCACCGCGGACCTTGGTCACCATGGCGTGCCGGGCGACGAACCCGATCCGGGTGTGGGCGGGGTCGAGTACGTAGTCGCCGGTGAGCTCGACGAGGGAGACGGTCAAGGTTCCTCCGTAGGACCGGGATGCCGGCAGCGGCCTGCCGGGATCGTTCCCGGACCACGCTAGAGAACGGGTGGTCCCCGGCACCGCCGCACGCGCGCGGGCGCCGTGGATTGCACCCTCACCGGTGACCCCGGGCCGACGCCTTGCCGCCGCCGCCCCACTCGCGGCCCACGCGCGGCCCACCGCAGGCGTCAGACCGATCGGGTGAACCCGCCCACGACCTCCGACCGGTGGCCGGGGGTCCCCGTCCGGCCGCCCCCGGCGCAATCCGGCAGCCCGGGGCCGCTCCGGGCGGGGCGCGGGCGGCGGTTCACGGTTTGCCTGGAGTCCGGCGGCCTTCGCAAGCTGTTCTCGTCGCTCACCCCGAGGGCGGCGCCCTCCCAGGAAAGGAACCGACCGTGACGGCTGCGCTCTCCGAGGACCTGAAGAAGATCGTCGACGACACCCCGGTCTTCGCCTCCGTCGCCACGATCCAGCCCGACGGCAGCCCCCAGGTGTCCGTCACCTGGCTCGCCCGCGACGGCGACGACCTGCTCGTCTCCACCACCGTCGGACGCCGCAAGGAGAAGAACCTGCGCCGCGACCCGCGCGTGACCGTGCTGATCAACCCGCACAACGCCCCGTACACCTACGCAGAGATCCGCGGCACGGCGGAGCTCTCGACCGAGGGCGGACAGGAGCTGATCGACCAGCTCTCCCGCAAGTACACCGGCAAGGACTACGCCGACTTCAACCCCGCGGCCGCCGACGACAACACGCGCGTGGTCGTCCGCATCACCCCGCGCAAGGTCGTGGGCTCCCTCTGAGGTCCCCTTCCCGGTCCTGGCCCGCGGCCGGGGAGCGGTGTCCGCGCGAGAGCGTCCGACCGATGCGGGTCGGACGGTGGACGGCGCGGTGCGGTGGCCGTGCCGCCCGCCGCGCCGGTCCGTCGCTACGGGGCGGGCGCGGGGCCGTAGGTGCGGACGTGGTCGTGGGTGAGCCCGGTGAAGGCGCGCGCGGCGGCGCTGCGGTAGGCGCCCTCGCGGTGCAGGAGGACGACGGTGCGGGTCGGGAGGGGAGGGTCGAGGGGGACGGGGCTGAGGTGGGGGTGGCCGTCGGCGATGGCCTCGGGCAGGACGGTGGCCAGGCCGGTGCGGCGGACGATCTCGGTGAGGGCCTGGATGGAGTTGGCCTCGACCGTGATGCGCGGCCGGGCCCCGTGCCGGGCGAAGTAGGCCTCGATGTGGCCGCGGGTGGCGAAGCCGCCGGTGAACAGGGCGAGTCGTTCGTCCTCGAGGGCGTGGACCGGCAGGGGCGTGGGCATCGTCCGGGCCCGCGGGGTGGCGGTGACGAGGGTGAGGGTCTCGGTGAACAGCTCGGTGGCGGTGATGCCGGGCGGGTGGGTGCCGGCGAAGGCGATGCCGAGGTCGAGTTCGTCGGCGAGCAGGGCGGCTTCGATGCGGTCCTGGGTCAGCTCCGCCAGGGTGAGGCCGACGCCGGGATGCCGGGCGTGGAGCTCGGCGGCGAGCGGGCCGACCAGGTAGGCCGTGAAGGTCGGGGTGACGCCCAGGCGCAGGTGCCCCCGGGAAAGGTCCTGGAGGTCGTGGACGGCCCGTTCGGCGGCGGCCAGGTCGCGCAGCGCGCGCCGGGCGTGGTCGACGTAGACGGCTCCGGCGTCGGTGAGCCGCACGCTACGGCCGGTGCGGTCCAGCAGCTGCACGTCCAGGGCCCGCTCCAGCTGCTTGATCTGCTGGGAGAGCGTGGGCTGCGAGATGTGCAGGTCCTCGGCGGCGCGGGTGAAGTTGCCGTGTTCGGCCACGGCGAGGAGATAGCGCAGGTGACGCAGTTCGAGAGGGGCCATGACAGAACTATAGATGTGAACTATTGGTTCCAGGCCCAGCAGCTCTTGGACACTATAGACGCAGGTCATGCATGGTGGATTTCAGCGGCCCACAGGGGCCGACCACCACTCGGAGGGAGTGACCGTGCAGGACCTAGCCGAGGGCGTCGCCCGTTTCCAGCGGGACGTCTTCCCGGCCAAGGCGGAGCTCTTCGCGCACCTGGCCACGCACCACACACCGCGCACCCTGTTCATCGGCTGTTCCGATGCCCGTGTCGTGCCGGAGCTGATCACCGGCGCCGAGCCGGGTGACCTCTTCGTCGTCCGCACCGCCGGCAACCTGGCGCCCGCCTACGGCCCCGCGGCCGACGGGGTGGCGGCGAGCATCGAGTACGCCGTCGCCTCTCTGGGCGTGGAGGAGATCGTGGTCTGCGGCCACTCCGGGTGCGGTGCGATGACCGCCCTCGCCGAGGGCCACGACCTGAGCGGGGCACCGGCGGTCGCCGGCTGGCTGCGGCACGCGGGCCCCTCCCGTGCCCGCGCCACCGCCCCCGGTGACGTGCCCGCCCTGGTGCGGCAGAACGTGCTCGCCCAACTGGCGAACCTGGCCACCCACCCCTCGGTCTCCCGCGCCCTGGCGGAAGGGGCGCTCGCCCTGCACGGGTGGGTCTACGACATCCCCACCGGCCGCGTCGAGGACCTGACCGCGGCCGACCGCGCGCTCGTCGCCTGATCCTCCGGGCTCCGCGCTCCCGCCCACGACGGCCCGCCGGGAACTCAGGTGCCGGCCCGCCCTCCCCCATCCGTTCCGCTGCCACCCCACCGCTGCCCGTCGGGTGGCTCATCAGAAAAGGACGCATTGACCATGCTGCACGCCCAGTTCGACCCGACCGCCCGTCAGGCCCTGGCGGTCACCGCCGTGGAGGCCAAGACCCGTAGGGACCTCTCCTGGCAGCAGATCGCCGACGCCTCGGGGCTGTCGGTGGCCTTCACCACCGCCGCCGTCCTCGGGCAGCACCCGCTGCCCGAGGAGGCCGCCCGGGCCGTGGCCGGGCTGCTGGGCCTGGACGAGGACGCGGCGCTGCTGCTCCAGACCGTCCCGGTCCGCGGTTCGATGCCCGACCGGGTCCCGACCGATCCGACGATGTACCGCTTCTACGAGATGCTCCAGGTCTACGGCACGACCCTCAAGGCCCTGGTCCACGAGCAGTTCGGCGACGGCATCATCTCCGCGATCAACTTCAGGCTCGACGTGAAGAAGGTCGCCGACCCCGAGGGCGGCGAGCGGGCCGTCATCACCCTGGACGGCAAGTACCTCCCCACCAAGCCGTTCTGATCCCGTGCGGAAGGCGTGGGGGCGGCGCCGGACGGGTCAGGCGCGCCAGACGTTGGCGAAGGCCGCCTTCTCGATGGACCGCCTCTGACGCACGGCCTCCAGTTCCATCACCGCGTCGTGGACGACGGCCAGGACGGTGGTGACCGCCTCGTCCCCGGGGGCGGCCTCGGGGAGGGTTGCCGGCCGGGGGTCGTCGAGGCCCACGGCCGTGGCGAGGACGGCGAGCACGGGTTCGGCGCGTTCGCGCCGGTCGAGGGCGCGCCGCCGCTCGGGGGTGTCGGCCGGTTCGACGCGGTCGGCCCCGAACGGCGAGCGGCCGCCGCGCGTACGGACGAGCTGCCCCTCCGCCTCCAGGGCGGTCAGGTAGGTGGCGGCGAGGTCCCGGCCCCGCCGCCACAGCCAGTCCTCGACCCGCTCGTAGGGCGTGTGACGGGTGAGGACCGACGCCGCCTCGGCCAGCAGGGGGTCGGTGGGCGTCGCGGTCCCGCCCGGGACGATGCGGTCGCCGTCCAGGGTGACGAGCCCCGCCTCGATCAGGTCGATCAGCTCCGCTCCCGCGAGGGCGAGCGAGAGATCGCCCTGCCCCACGGGCCGCTCCGCCTTCGGGTCCGTCGTGATGACGAACAGGTCCTTCGCGGTGCTCATGTACGGCTCCCCTCTCAGACACCGCCGATGGTAGGCCCAACCGGCCGCCCGGGGCGAGGAGCCCGGCCCTCGGCGGGTCCCGCCGGTGTGCTGCGCCCTTCCGGGGCCGTGGGGCGGCCGTCCGGCGCGGCCGTGTCGGGCGGCTGACCGGAGGGCGCACCATGACGCCTGTTGGATTCATCTCGCCGAAACCTGCGGGAGGTTCGTAGTTTCCGCCAGTTCGAAGTCATGTGGACGACACACGAGACTCTCCACCGAGGGCCGCGGCTCGTCCTGAGAGCCGACGCCACAAATCGAGGGGGAACCACCACGATGAGTGGGCAGTTGTACGACGGCATCGGTGAGGCTTTCGAAGGCTTCAAGACCCTGCCCGTCATTCGCTACGCCGAGGTACCGAGCTTCCTCGCCCTGGTCGGCGACGTCACGGGAAAGTCCGTGCTCGACGTCGCCTGCGGTACCGGCTTCTACAGCCGTGAACTCAAGCGCCGCGGCGCGTCGCGCGTGCTCGGCTTCGACATCTCCGGCGCCATGGTCGACACGGCCGACGCCCTCGAACGGGCCGAGCCGCTGGGCGTCGCGTACGAGGTCGCCGACACGGCCACCCTGCGCGCGTTCGACGAGCCGTTCGACGTCGCCATCGCCGTGCAGGCGTTCAACTACGCGAGCGACGTCGCCGAGATCGAGCGGATGATGCGCAACATCCGGCGCAGCCTCGTGGCCGGCGGATCGTTCTTCCTGTTCGTCCAGAGCCCGGCCTTCGACTTCGGCGGCCCGTCGCTCGCGAAGTACGGGTTCCTGTGCGAGTCCACCGGCAAGGACAACGAGATCGGCGCGGGCATCCGGCTCACCGCCCTGCTCGACCCGCCGGTCTCGTTCGAGGCCACCGTGCCGTCCAGGGAAACCTACGAGCAGACGCTGACGGCGGCCGGCTTCACCGGCATCGAGTGGGTCCCGCTGCACGTCTCGGAGGCCGGAGTGGCGGAGTTCGGCCGGGAGTTCTGGGCGGACCACGACGCGAACCCTCCGCTCACCATGATCCGCTGCACCGCCTGACCGCCCGCCCGGGGCAGCAGGAAGGCCCCCGGCCGAGCGGATGAGGAACGCGGTGCGTTCCGGGGGGCGACGGCGGGTGCGTCGCCCCCCGGGAGGCCCGACGGGCGCACGGCCGGTGTCCCCGTCCACGACGTGCGCGGTCCCCGGACCCGACCGGATCCGCCTACGATGTACCCGTCATGATCACTTTGAAGGTGCTCGGCCCGTTCCGCGTGGAACGCGACGGCCGCACGGTCGATGCGGGCGGCCGGCTCCCCCGCATGGTGCTGGCCCAACTCCTGCTCGCCCGCGGGGCGGTCGTGCCCACGGAGCGGATCATCGAGCGGCTGTGGCCGGCCCGCGTCCCCTCCAGCGCCCAGACCTCGCTGCACGCCTACATCGCGCGCCTGCGGCGCGCCCTCGAACCGGACCGCGCGCCGCGCACGCCTGCCCGGCTCCTGGTCAGCGCGCCCTACGGCTACGCCCTGGCCGTGGAACCCGACGCGGTCGACGCCTGGGTGTTCGAGGACCGCGTGGCGGCCTGCTCCGTGCCGGGCCTGCCCGCCCGGGTCGCCGCCGAGGAGCTGGCCGGGGCCCTCGCGACCTGGGGCGGCCGGCCGTACGCGGAGTTCTCGGACGAGCCGTGGACCGCCGGCGAGCGCACCCGCCTGGAGGAGGTCCGCCGGACCGCCCGCGAACGGCTCGCCGCGGCCCGGCTGGGCTGCGGGCAGGCGGCCCGGGCCCTCGACGACGCCGGTGCGCTGACCCGGGAGCAGCCGCTGCACGAGGAGGGCTGGCGGCTGCTGGCCCTCGCACTGTGGGCCCGCGACCGCCAGGGGGACGCCCTGGCCTCGCTGCGGGAGGCCCGGCAGGTCCTGGGCGAGGAGCTCGGCGTCGAACCCGGTCCCGCCCTGCTGGAACTGGAACAGGCCCTGCTCCACCAGCGCCTGGACGTGCTCCACCGCGCCACCGGAACGCCCGCCCCGGTCACGGTGGCGACCGCCGCACCGGGCGAGGGGGCGCAGGGGACCTCCGGTACGGACGGCCGCCCCGGGCCGCCGACGGTCCTCGCCGCCGGCCGGCTCCTGGGCCGTGACGGCGAACTGGCCGCGCTGGCCAGCGCCGCCGACCGGGCCCGGGGAGGGCGCGCGCAGGTCGTCCTGATCTCCGGTGAGCCGGGCATCGGCAAGTCGAGCCTCCTGGAAGCCGTCGTACGCCAACTCCCGCCGCAGGGGTGGCTGGTGGGGTCCGGGCACTGCCCGGAGACCGACGGCGCCCCGCCCGGCCTGGCCTGGTTCGACATGCTGCCGGGCCTGGCGGAGGCCGCCCCGCCCGGCCCGTACGCCGACGAGCTCGCCCCGCTCCTGACGCCGGGCGCGGCGAGCGCCTCCGGGCAGCCGGAGGGGAGCCCGGCCGGGCGGTTCCGCCTGCACCGGGCGCTGCTCGGCTGGCTGCGGGAGGCAGCGCGGCGGCGACCGCTGGCCGTCGTGCTGGACGACCTGCACCGCGGCGACCCGGAGAGCGTCGAGCTGTTCCTGCTCTGCGCCGAGCGGCTGCGCGACGTTCCGCTGCTCCTGGTGGGCTCGTACCGCACCGGTGAGGGCGATCTCACCGGTGCGCTGGCACGGCTGGCCGCCTGCCCGCCCGTACGGCTGTCGCTCGGCGGGCTGTCGGCGGCGCAGGCCGAGGAACTGCTGCGGCGCGGCGCGGCCGGTATGAGCGACCATGCGGCGGCGGCCCTGGCGGAGCGGGCCGGGGGCAATCCC
Source organism: Streptomyces sp. NPDC093801 (assembly GCF_040701585.1). NCBI lineage: Bacteria > Bacillati > Actinomycetota > Actinomycetes > Kitasatosporales > Streptomycetaceae > Streptomyces > Streptomyces sp. NPDC093801. The sequence continues at coordinate 74,243 of NZ_JBFBDP010000037.1, forward strand.
TTCCACCTGCGGGAGAGTTCGCTGCTGCTGGCCGGGGAGGGCGAGGAGCAGGCGCTCGCCCGCGTCCCGCAGGGGGTGCAGGAGGTTCTGCGGCGGCGGCTGGCGCTGCTCGCGCCGACCGTCACGGCCGGGCTGCGGCTGGCGGCCGTCGCCGGACGCGAGTCCCCCGTGGCCCTCCTCCTCCGCGCCGCGGACAGCGATGCCGAGCAGCTCCTGGACGCCCTGGACGCCGGCGTCACCGCCGGGCTGCTCACCGAGCCGCGTCCGGGCACGGTCCGTTTCACCCACGCCCTCGTACGGGACGCCCTGGAGGGTGACCTCACACGCCTGCGGCTGGCCCGGATGCACTCCCGTCTGGGCAGGGCGCTGATCGCCCTCGGCTCGGACGACGTCGCCGCCACCGCCCACCACCTGCTGCGGGCGGCCGCCGTGGTGAGCGCCGACGCGGGTCCGGCGGTCCGCCACGCCCGCCTGGCCTGCGAGCAGGCGGTGCGCCGCTACGCCCCGCAGAACGCCGAGGCGCTGCTGGACGCGGCCCTCGCCCTGCTGGGCGACCACCCGGCCGCCTTCGCCGATCAGGACACCGCCCTGCTACGGGTGATGCTGCTGGGGCAGCTGGTGGACTGCCGGATCCGGATGGGGGCCGTGGTGCCGGCGCGCGAGGCCCAGGAGCGGGCCGTACGGGTGGCCCGTGCGGAGGGCCGTCCCGATCTGCTGACCGCCGCGTACACGACCTGGACCGAGCCGACGCCCTGGCGGGTGCGCCCGTACGCGGCGTCGGACCCGCAGGCCGTCGCGGAACTGGAGGAACTGCTCGCGGACCCTGGGCTGAGCGACGACCGGCGCTGCCTGCTCCTCGACCAGTTGGCCGACGCCCTCGACGACACCGATCCCCGCGCCGTGGCCGCGGCCCGGCAGGCCGTGGGCCTCGCCCGCACCCTCGGGGAGCCCCGGCTGCGGGGCCTGACCCTCACCTCGCTGCTGCGCAAGGTCGACGTCGAACTCGACCCCGCCGCCTACCTGGAGCTGCACCGGGAACTCGCCGGGGTGGCCGCGGCCCAGGACAGCCCCGAGTACTCCTGGATGAGCGCCTACATCGCCGCCCGGATCGCCGCCGCCCGCAACGACCCGGCGGAGATGGAGCGCTGCCTCGTCCGGGCGGACGGGATCGCCCGTACGTACGGCCTGCAGGGCGCGCTGGCGGTGGCCCGGCTGCGCCATCCCCTGGTCGCCATGGCCCGGGGACGCTTCGAGGAGGCGGAACGGGCCCTGGGGGCGGCGGTGGCCGAGCTGCGGGACCGCGGGGCGGTGGACCTCAGCGGTCTGGCCGCGCTGGGCGTCGGGTGCATGCGGCTGCAGCAGGGCCGGCTGGCCGAGATGCTGCCCGTACTGCTCGCGGTGTGGGAGCAGTACGGGCCGCACAACGAGTCCCTCACCGCGCTCGCGCTGCTGGCCGCCGGCCGTCCCGAAGAGGCCCGCGAGGTCTTCGGGCAGCGCGTGCCGCTGCGGCGCGACTTCGCCCACCCCGTCCTGGCCGGGCTGCGCGGGACGGCCGCCGTCGCCTTCGGCGACCGGGAGGCGGCCGCGGAGGTGTACGAGGAGCTGCTGCCGCTGCAGGGGCTGGCGGGCGGTGCGAGCAGCCTCAGCCTCGTCTTCCGGCCGGTCGCCCAGACCCTGGGCGACCTGGCCCGGTTCCTGGACCGCCCCGACCGGGCCCGGCACCACTACCGCGAAGCCGCCCGGGTGGCGGCCGCGTGGGACTCCCCCCTGTGGACGGAGGCCGCCCGGACCGGGCTGGCCGCCCTCCCGCCGGAGCCCGCGTAGGGGCGCCCGCGGGAGGGCGCAGACGGCACCCGGCACGCACTCCCACCGGACACCGCGGGCACCGCGCACAACGTGCACGACAGGCCCTAGGTGTTCTGTCCAGGGAGGTTGTGGACGGGTGATGCAGGTCTCGGTTGAGGGATCTTGAAATGGGTGAGGGCCTTCTGGCCTGGTGTGGAT
>NZ_JBFBDP010000038.1:0-75746 GCF_040701585.1 Streptomyces sp. NPDC093801
CGCGTCGTCCTCCTCTCCTCCCGGCCCGGCCGGGTCGCCAAGGAATGGACCGTCGACATCCCGCAGCCCCGCCGCATCGAGGACGCCGACGTCGCGGAGCTGTCCCTGGAGATCACCGAACACCTGCGTGGGGAGATCCGCCGCCATGGCCAGCACTGACACCACCCCCAAGGCGGCGAAGGGCGAGGACCTGGCCGGCCTGGAGGCCGGCCTCGACGCGCTCGACGCGGTCCAGACCCACCGCACCCCGGTGCGCGAGGTCCTCACCAAGAAGGTCCTGCCCCCGCTCCTGGCCGTCGGCCTGGTGCTGGTGGTCTGGCAGGTGCTCGTCTCGGCGAAGGTCACCGACGAGACCAAGCTCCCCGCGCTGTCCGCCGTGTGGAACAGCCTGTCCGAGATGTGGCTGAAGGGCACGCTGCTCGACGTCATCTGGACCTCGGTCTCCCGCGGCCTGCTCGGCTTCCTCCTCGCCCTGGCCATCGGCACCCCGCTCGGCCTGCTCGTGGCGCGGGTGAAGTTCGTCCGCGCGGCGATCGGCCCGATCCTCCAGGGCCTGCAGTCCCTGCCCTCGGTCGCCTGGGTGCCGCCGGCGGTGCTCTGGTTCGGCCTCAACGACGCCATGATGTACACGGTGATCCTGCTGGGCGCCGTCCCGTCCATCGCCAACGGCCTCGTGTCCGGCATCGACCAGGTCCCGCCGCTGTTCCTGCGGGCCGGCCGCACCCTGGGCGCCACCGGCCTGCGCGGCGCCTGGCACGTGGTCATGCCGGCGGCCCTGCCGGGCTACGTCGCCGGGCTCAAGCAGGGCTGGGCCTTCTCCTGGCGCTCCCTGATGGCCGCCGAGATCATCGCCAGCTCCCCCGACCTCGGCCTGGGCCTGGGCCAGCTCCTGGAGAACGGCCGGAACAACATCGACCTGCCGGGTGTTTTCCTGGCGATCGTCCTGATCCTGGTCGTCGGCATCGCCATCGACCTGCTGATCTTCAGCCCGGTCGAGCGCTGGGTGCTGCGCAGCCGCGGCCTGCTGGTCAAGAACTGAGATCCGGAAGCCCCATGTCCTCCCCCGCACTCCTGGTCATAGCCCACGGCAGCCGCGATCCGCGGCACGCGGCGACCGTGCACGCCCTCGTCGGGCGCGTCCGGTCGCTGCGGCCGGGCCTCCGGGTGGAGACGGCCTTCCTCGACTTCAACGGCCCGGGCGTCCCCCAGGCGCTGGCCTCCCTGTACCTGTCGGGCGTCCGTGAGGCCGTGGCCCTGCCGCTGCTCCTCACCCGGGCCTTCCACGCCAAGGCCGACATCCCGGCCGTGCTCGCGGAATCGGCGACCCGCCTGCCCGACCTCTCGGTCAGGGTCGCGGACGTCCTGGGCCCGCACCCCCTCCTGGTGGCCTCCCTGGAGCGCCGCCTCGCCGAGGCCGGCGTCGGCCTCACCCCGGCGGACCGCGCGAGGACCGGTGTCGTCCTCGCCTCCGCCGGCTCCTCGGACCCGGAGGCGATCGCAGTGATCGCTGAAATCGCGCGGGAGTGGCGGCACACCGGTTGGTGCGCCGTGCGGCCTGCGTTCGCCTCCGCCGCCCTTCCCCGCACGGAGGACACCGTACGCGCCCTGCGTGCGGAGGGCGTCCGCCGCGTGGCGGTGGCCCCGTACGTCATCGCCCCGGGCTTCCTCCCGGACCGCATCGCGGCGGGCGCCCGCTCGGCGGGGGCGGACGCGGTGGCGGCCGTCCTGGGCGCGACCCCGGAACTGGCCCGCCTCCTCCTCCACCGCTACGACGGATCCGCCGCGGCCCACCCCGCCCGCCCGGCCCTGACGGCCTAGGTGCGCCGTTCGGCCTCGTCTGCGAGGGCGGTCAGGTCCGTGATGGACATGGCGCCCGGGGGCAGCGACTCGCGGGCGAAGATGTTCGCCGCGTGGCGCAGGACGTCGTTGACCGGGGTGGGCACCGCGTGGAGGCGGCCCAGGAGGGTGATCTCGCCGTTCAGGTAGTCGGCCTCGACGGAGCCCGTGCCGCGGGCCAGGCTCTGCCAGGAGGAGCCGCCGCGGACGCCCGCCGGCTGGTCGACCTTGCCGTCGCGGGCCGCCGCCTGCTCGGCGTCCGAGGCGTAGGCGATGCCCGCCGCGTCGAAGGCGGCCTTGGCCTCGCGGACGGCGCGCAGCAGCAGGGCCGCCTTGGCCGGGTCGGGTTCGGGGCCGGTGGTCGCCTGGATGGCGTTGCCCAGGTTGCCGAGGAGCTTGGCGTACTTCCAGCGCATCACGTCCTCGACGACGGGCGCCTCGAAGCCGGCCCCGTCCAGGTCGGCGGCGATCGCCCGGATCCGCTCGTCGGCCCCGCCGGCGGCGCGGCCGAGGTGGAGGATGCCGGTCAGCGGGGTGCAGAGCGCCGAGACCACGCCCGGTTCCAGGAAGGTGGCGGGGAGCCAGACGCAGACCCCGTAGACGCGCGAGAAGCGGCGCAGGGCCAGGCGCTCGCTCTCCACGCCGTTCTGCGCGCACAGCAGCGGCAGCCGCTGGGCGGCCGTGCCGCCTCCGGCGACCTCGGCCGCGCCCCAGGTGTCGAGGGCGGCGACGGCGTCCTGGGTCTTCACGGTCAGCAGCAGGACGTCGTCGGGGCGCAGTGCGCCGAGGTCGGCCGGTTCCACGGCGACGGGGAGGTGGTGGACGCGCTCGCCGTCGGCGGTGGTGAGCCGCAGGCCGTTCGTCCGCAGCGCCTCGGCGTGGGCGCCGCGCGCGACGAGGACGACCTCCCGGCCGGTCTCCGCGAGCCGTCCCCCGATGGTCGCGCCGATCGCTCCGGCGCCGATGATGATGTAACGCATGCCCAGAGCCTGGCACACGGTGCGCGCCGCGGGCCCACCGGCCCGTGGCGAAGGGCGAGTTGCCCCGGGGCTGGGGCGTCCCGGCCTACGGCTCGTCCGCCGTGAGCTCGACCAGTCTGGCGACCGTGTTCCAGTTGCGGGTGGTCGCGTCGATGCCCTTGAGGAGGGCCGGGCGGTGGAGGGCGGCGCCCAGTTCCGAGGTGCCCAGGCCGCCCGGGGCGTAGAGGTAGAGGACGCGGTCGCCCAGGCGGTAGTCCTCGGGGTGGTAGGCGGCCGGGTCGAGCGCCGCGAAGCGCTCCGGGCCGGGCTGCTGCGAGAGGAAGGTGGCGTGCAGCTGCCTGCCCTCCAGCTCGGCGGCGGGGAAGGGGCAGGCCTCGGCGACGGCGCGCAGGTAGGCGCCGTCGACCACCAGGCACGTCACGGGGAAGCCGAAGCGGGCTTCGAGGGCCGCCTCCAGTTCCCGGGCGAGGGCGGCGGGGTCCTGGCTCGCGCTGCTGAAGACGGCGTTGCCGCTCTGCAGGTACGTCTGCACGTCGCCGTGGCCGAGCTCCTCCAGGACGGAGCGGAGTTCCGCCATCGGAACCTTCTTCTTCCCGCCGACGTTGATGCCGCGCAGCAGGGCCGCGTACTTCTTCCCGGGGGCCGGTCGCTTCGTCATGGCCGCACCCTAGCCCCCCTGCGGGAGGGCGGCCTCGATGAGGTCGGCGGCCCGGCGGGTGCCGCCCTCGCCGGCCATCTGCGTGCGGATCTCCTCGGCGCGCACGGCGACCCCGGGGTCGGCGAGCAGTCCGAGGACGGCCTCCCGCAGGGTGGCGGCGTCGGCCTCTCCCATCGGGACGTGCCGGGCCACCCCGAGCGAGGCCAGCATGTCGGCGTTGCCGAACTGGTCGACGGCCTGGGGGACCGCGACCATCGGGGTCCCGGTGGCCAGGCCCTCCTGGCTGCCGCCCGCGCCGGCGTGGGTGATGAAGGCGTCGGCCTGGCGGAGGATGTCCAGCTGCGGAACCCAGCGGTGGACCTCGACGTTGGCGGGGACCTCCCCGAGGTCGGCCTCGTCGGTGAACTTGCCGATCTGCAGGACGACGTGCCAGTCGGGCAGGCCCCCGAAGGCCTCGATGCAGGCGCGGTAGAAGGCGGGCTGCTTGGTGAAGGTGGATCCGAGCGAGACCAGCAGGACCTTCCGGCCCTCGGCGGACGCCGGCCGCTCCCAGGTGCCCTGGGTGGCGCTGCGGTCGCCCTGGCAGGCCCCGACGAAGGTGTAGACGGACTCGTCGACGCGGTCGGCGTACGGCTGGAGGGCGCGCGGGATCAGCACGATGCTGCGGCGCGGCCTGCCGACGAAGCGGTCCGCGTCCTCGTCGATGCCGTTCTCGTCGAGCCAGGCGCGGAAGCGGGCGTAGTACGCCCTGCCGCGCTCGCTCGCGCGGAGTTCGGCGGTCATCGGGGCGGCCACCTCCTCCTCGTAGCCCTCCCAGGCCACCAGGTTCGGGGAGAGGGAGATGGCGGGGACCCCCCAGCGGCGGGCGAGGACGCCGGCCGGGTAGGAGGTGATGTCGTGGAGGACGAGGTCGGGTTCGTCGCCCTCGAAGGCGGACGCGAGCTGCGGGAGCGCCTGGACGGCGTCGTTCAGGAAGGGCTCGATGTTGTCGATGAGCTCGGTGCCCCAGGCCTCCGGCTCGTCCTCGGTGGGCAGGACGGACGTCCAGACCACGGGCGTGGCGCCGGTCTCGGCGACCTTCCCGGCGAAGGAGGCGGGGATCGCGTAGCTGACGCGGTGCCCCCGGGCGACGAGCTCCCGGATCACCTCGATGCTCGGGTTCACGTGCCCGGGGGCGGCGATGGAGAACATGGCGATGTGGGCGGGCTTGGCTGAGGTCATGGCAGCGACCTTAACGAGACGAGACGTCTCGTACAAAACGAATACGCCCTTCGCGGCCACCCTGCGCCGAAAACCTCCCTTCCGCTCCCACCAGGCGTTTCCCCGCCGGCGGATGCGAGACTGGGCGGATCCGCGATCACCGGCACGACCACCACGAACACCCCGGCGAAGGACGAGACGAACACATGGACGAGGCACGGGCCAGGGACGTACTGACGCAGGCGGGTCTCACGGGACCGGCCGAGCTGCTCGCCTTCGGCGAGAACGCCGTCTTCGCCCTCGGGGACCTGGTCGTCAAGGTCGGCCGGGAGGCGGGTCTGCTGGAGCGGGCCGAACGGGAGCTGGCGGTCTCCGGATGGCTCGCCGCCGCCGGGATCCCCGCGGTCCGCGCGGCCGAACCCGGACCGCGGCTGGTGGCCGGGCACCCGGTGACCCTGTGGCACCGGCTCCCCGCAGCGGTCCGCCCGGCCGGCCCGGAGGACCTCGCGGCGCTCCTGCGACCGCTGCACGCGCTGCCCGCCCCGCCCTTCGCCCTGCCCGCCCGGGACCTCCTCGGCGGGGTCGAGCGCTGGCTGCGGCTGGCCGGGGAGGCCGTCGACCCGCAGGACGCGGCCTACCTGCGGGCCCGCCGCGACGCCTACGCCGGCGAGGTGGCCGCCCTCACCCCGCACCTGTCCCCGGGCCCGATCCACGGCGACGCCCTGCCCCGCAACGTCCACGTGGGCCCGGACGGGCCGGTCCTGGTCGACCTGGAGACCGTCTCGGCCGACCTGCGCGAGCACGACCTGGTGGTGATGGCCCTCTCCCGCGACCGCTACGGACTTCCCGCCGCCGGCTACGAGGCCTTCGCCGCCGCATACGGCTGGGACGTGCGCGCGTGGGAGGGCTGCGCCCTGCTGCGCGGCGCCCGCGAGACGGCCAGCTGCGCCTGGGTCGCCCAGCACGCCCCGGCCAACCCCGGGGCCCTGGCCGAGTTCCGCCGCCGTGTGGCCTCCCTGCGCGACGGCGATCCCGAAGTGCGCTGGTACCCGTTCTAGTGGACCTGAAGCTGCACCTCACCGTCCACGAGGCGCGGAGCGGCAGGGAGTCCTTCCGGGTCGTCCGCCCGGCCCGGACGCCGGCGCACGCCGAGCTCTTCGACGACCCCTGGTGGCTGAACGCGTACGTCGACCGGGACGCGGCCCTGCTCATGGCCGGGCTGTGGACCCTGGCGGCCGGCTCGCCGCGCTCGCTGGTCCACCTGCCCCTGCGCGGACCCACCCCGCCCGCGGGCTCCGGCCGGCTGGACCTCGTCCTGCTGCACCACTCCCTGCACGTGGCCCCCTCCCACTGGAAGGGGCTGCGGGGGCGGCTCTCCCCGGGCCGTCCGCGGACCGTCGACCTGAGGCTCGCCGAGCCCGCCGAGGAGGACCACGCATCGCTGCACCACGCGGAGAACCGCGACCGGTTCCACCAGAGCGTCCACGCCGAGACGCTGTTCATGACGGGCAGCGCCAGGACCTTCCGGCAGGGCGCCGCCGTCTTCCTCGACGTGGCCCGCAACGGCCCGGGGCACACCGTCGCGTACCCGGACCTCGCCTACCGGCACCGGCACTACTGCCGCAACGTGCCCTGCGACGCCCGGTTCCGCGACATCCACGTCGAATACCGCGAGCCGCCGGCCCCCGAGGAGGATCCCGCCCGCGCCTGACGCCCGCGCCCCGGGCCGTACTCCCCGGGCCGCGTCCGGGTCAGGCCGTGACCAGCTCCCGCAGCGGCCACGCCGTGTCGATCACCGCGTCCGGGCTGCCCTGCCCCCGCAGGTACGACTGGAAGTCGCGGGCCCACCGGGCGTGCCAGCCGCCCTGGCGGTCGTGCAGCTCGGCCGGGCTGAGCGCGGCCACGCGCGGGTGCCGGACGGCTATCGCCCGGGCCACCTGGACCGCCGCCAGCGCGTCGGCCCCCGCGTCGTGCGCCGCGTCGAGGGTGATCCCGTACACCCCGCAGACCGCCTCCAGCGTCCGCTTGCCGCGCCGGTAGCGGTCCACGGCCCGGTCTATCGTCAGCGGGTCCACCACCGGCCCCGTCTCGGCCCCGCCCAGCCGGTCGGCGAGCGAGGGCAGGCCGTACCGGGCGAGCTCCGCCGTCAGCAGGGTCAGGTCGAAGGCCGCGTTGTACGCGACCACCACCGCGCCCTCGCGCCAGTGCGCGACCAGCGCCGTCGCGACCTCGTCCGCCACCTCCCGCGCCGGGCGGCCCTCCGCGACGGCCCGCTCCGTGCTGATCCCGTGGATCGCCGCGGCCTCCAGCGGGATCGGCGTCCCCGGATCCGCGAGCCAGCCCCGCCGCCCGCGCACCTCCCCGGCCCGCACCTCGACCACCGCGGCCGTCACGATCCGGGACTCCGCCGGCTCCGTGCCCGTCGTCTCCAGGTCGAACCCGACCAGCACTCCCCCGTGCCACGCCTCCATGACGCGCCCCTCCCCCGTTTTCCGGTCAACGCGTTTCAGCCTGCCACGGGGCACTGACACCGGACGCGGCCACCCCCGGGGCCCGGGGGTCAGGACACCGGGCGCGAGTCCTCCCACACCGACTCGAACTCCTCGCGGTAGGTCTGGAACAGTCCGTGGTCCGCGTCCTTCGGCACCCCCCGGCCGCCCCCGCGCAGCACGAGCACCGGCGCCTCCATGCCGCGGGCCCGGCGCAGGTACGACTGGACCACCGCGATGCCCGGGGACTGCCCCTCCACCAGGTAGGCGGTGAAGCGCGGGGTCTCGTCGAAGACGTGGATGTCGAAGCGCGAGGGGTCCGTGAGCCCCGCCCGCACCCGGCGCACGTGCAGGATGTTCATCTCCACCGACCGGCTCAGCTCGCCCTTGCGCAGCCCCAGCTCCCGCTCGCGCCGCTTGACCGCGCTGCTCGCCGGGTTCAGGAACAGCAGCCGCACCCGGCAGCCCGCCTCCGACAGCCGCACCAGCCGGCGCCCCGAGAAGTTCTGCACCAGCAGGTTGAGGCCTATGCCGATCGCGTCGAGCCGCCGCGCGCCCCCGAACAGGTCCTCCGCCGGCAGCTGCCTCTGGAGCCGCACCCGGTCCGGGTGGACCGAGATCACGTCCGCGTACCGGTCCCCGACGAGGTCCTCGACCGCGTCGATCGGCAGCCGGTCCGCCGACGGGCTGCCCGACCCCGCGCCCAGCACCTCCAGCAGCCGCGCCGACGCGCGCTCCGCCTGCTCCAGCACCGCCCGCGACAGCGCCCGGTTGCGGGAGACCACGTTCCGCGTGACCTCCAGCTCGTCGAGCGCCAGCTCGATCTCGCGGCGGTCGTCGAAGTACGGCTCGAAACAGGGCCAGTGCTGGACCATCAGCTCCCGCAGCTGCGGGAGCGTCAGGAAGCTCAGCACGTTGTCGTCGGCCGGGTCGAGGAGGTAGCCCTTGCGCCGGCTGACCTCGCGGACCGCCACCGCCCGCTGCACCCACTCCTGCCCGGCGGGGCCCGCGGCCGCCACCACCCAGTCGTCCCCGCCGTGCACGGGCTCGTAGACCGGCCGCAGCACCGCGCCGACCACCGACCGCAGCCGCTGCTCGATGAGGTTCAGCCAGATGTACGCACGGCCCGCGCGCTGGGCCCGCGTACGGACCTCGCTCCACGCGTCCGCGCTCCAGTCCAGCTCCGCCCCGGCGCGCACCTCCCCGGCCGCCGGCGGGGCCAGCGACACGGCCGCCCCGGCCGCCACCGCCCCCGGCACACCTCCTGGGGCGTCCGCCGGACCACCCTCGTGGCCGCTGTCACCAGGGGGCAGCTCCAGACCTCCCGAGCTCACTCGTGCACCGCCTTCTGCGTCCGGACGCCCGTCTCCAGTGATCACGGAAGGGTACTCCGCGCGCGCGGCCCGATGCAGCCCGAAGCCGTCCGGGGTGACGCTGCGCACCCCGGTCCGGCTGTCCGTCGGACCATTATGTGATGCCCGGACGGTCCGTCGATCCGCATATCAGCTCTCCGGTTCACCCGGCAGGAGCATCCCAAGTCCACGCGTGCGGAGCCTCTTTCGGGGAAGATGCGGCAGAGGCGCGATCCGCGCCGGATCGACCCGGACCAGGATGGAAAGAGACGTTGTCTATGCAGGTCTGGCCGGGACAGGCGTATCCGCTGGGTGCCACCTACGACGGAGCCGGCACCAACTTCGCCGTCTACTCCGAGGCCGCGCGCCGCATCGAGCTGTGCCTGCTGCACGACGACGGTTCCGAGACCGCCGTCGAGCTGCGCGAGACGGACGCCTTCGTGCGGCACGCCTACCTCCCCGGGGTGATGCCCGGCCAGCGGTACGGGTTCCGGGTGCACGGCCCGTACGAGCCCGAGCGGGGCCTGCGCTGCAACGCGGCGAAGCTGCTCCTGGACCCGTACGCGCGGGCCGTCAGCGGGCGGGTCGACTGGGGCGAGGAGGTCTACGGCTACCACTTCGGCCGGCCCGACTCCCGCAACGACCTGGACTCGGCCCCGCACACCATGAGTTCCGTCGTGGTGAACCCGTACTTCGACTGGGCCAACGACCGCCCGCCGCGCCACGAGTACCACCACACGGTGCTCTACGAGGCCCACGTCAAGGGACTGACCATGCGCCACCCGGACCTCCCGGAGGAGCTGCGCGGCACCTACGGGGCGCTCGCGCACCCGGCGGTCATCAACCACCTGGTGAAGCTCGGGGTGACGGCGCTGGAGCTGATGCCCGTGCACCAGTACGTCAACGACCACCGGCTCGCCAACGACGGGCTCAGCAACTACTGGGGCTACAACACCATCGGCTTCTTCGCCCCGCACAACGGCTACGCCTCCGGCGACCGGGGCCAGCAGGTGCTGGAGTTCAAGTCGGCGGTGCGCGCGCTGCACGAGGCCGGGATCGAGGTGATCCTCGACGTGGTCTACAACCACACCGCCGAGGGCAACCACCTGGGCCCGACCCTGTCGTTCCGGGGGCTGGACAACGCCTCGTACTACCGGCTCGCGGAGGACCCCCGGCACTACACGGACACCACCGGGACCGGGAACTCGCTGCTGATGCGGTCACCGCACGTGCTCCAGCTGATCATGGACTCGCTGCGGTACTGGGTGACCGAGATGCACGTGGACGGCTTCCGCTTCGACCTCGCGGCCACCCTGGCCCGGCAGTTCCACGAGGTCGACCGGCTGTCGTCCTTCTTCGACCTGGTGCAGCAGGACCCGGTGGTCAGCCAGGTGAAGCTGATCGCGGAGCCCTGGGACCTGGGCGAGGGCGGTTACCAGGTGGGCAACTTCCCTCCGCTGTGGACCGAGTGGAACGGCAAGTACCGCGACACCGTACGGGACCTGTGGCGCGGGCAGCCGCGGACGCTCGCGGAGTTCGCGGGGCGCCTGACGGGCTCCTCGGACCTCTACCAGGACGACGGGCGCCGCCCGTTGGCCTCCATCAACTTCACCACCTGCCACGACGGTTTCACCCTGCACGACCTGGTCTCGTACGACGAGAAGCACAACGAGGCCAACCGGGAGGGCAACCGGGACGGCGAGACCCACAACCGGTCCTGGAACTGCGGGGTCGAGGGCCCGACCGAGGACCCGGAGGTCCAGGAGCTGCGCGAGCGCCAGATGCGCAACTTCACGGCCACGCTGATGCTGTCGCAGGGCGTGCCGATGCTCAGCCACGGGGACGAGTTCGCCCGCTCGCAGGGCGGCAACAACAACGCCTACTGCCAGGACAACGAGCTGTCCTGGGTGACCTGGCCCGAGCCGGGCAAACCCCCGCCCTCGCTGCTGGAGTTCACCCGGCGGATGGTGTGGCTGCGGCGCGACCACCCGGTGTTCCGCCGCCGCAGGTTCTTCCACGGCCGGCCGGTGGAGGGCACCCACGACGAGCTCTCCGACATCGCCTGGTTCACCCCGCACGGCGAGGAGATGCGGGCCCGGGACTGGCAGGCGCAGCACGCGCGTGCCCTGACGGTGTTCCTCAACGGCGAGGCGATCTCGGAGCCGGGCTCGCGCGGGGAGCGGATCACCGACGACTCGTTCCTGCTGATGTTCAACGCGGGCCCCGATCCGCAGGATTTCACCATCCCCGCCGGGCACGGCGCGCGGTGGCGGCTCATCGTGGACACCGCGCGGCCGGAGGTGCTGCCACCCGGCACCGGGCCGCAGTACGCGGCCGGGGACCGGGTGCCGCTGACGGGCCGGTGCCTGGCGGTGCTTCAGCGGCCGGCGTAGCCCGTGGTGCCGCCGGGCGCTCCCGAGCCCTCGGGGGATCCGGTGCGCTGGGCCGGGATGAACGCCTTCACGGGTTCCGCGGCGTGGGCGGCCGCGGCCCGGGGCCGGGCCGCCGGTACGCGGGTGACCAGCGCGACGGCCAGGCACAGCGCGGCCGCCGCCACGGCCACGGCGAAGGCCCCGGCGGGCCCGTACGACTCGGCGAGCCGTCCGGAGACGGCCAGCGCGACGGCCTGCCCGGCCACCAGCGAACTGGCCGCGAAGGCCATCGACTCGGCGAGCCGCGAGGGCTCCACGACCCGCTCCGTGAGCGCGAACGCGGTGATCAGGTGCGGGGCGTAGGCGGCCCCGAGGACGGTCACGACCGCGTACAGCGGCCCCAGTGTCCCGGTGAACAGCAGCGGCACCGAGAGCACCAGCGCGGCGCCCGTCGCCACCCGCCAGCGCAGCCGCAGCCCGAAGCGGGCGGGCAGCGCCCCGAGGGCCAGCCCCACGGCGGCGCTGACGACCCCCATGGCGGCGTACACGATCCCAGCCTGGCCCGGTACGCCCAGCCGGGCGGTGAGGGAGGCGATCCCGGCCTGGCAGGCGCCGAACATGGCGCCCTGGAGGGCGAGGGAGCCGCGTACGGCGTGGACCACGCGCGGCGCGCGCGCCCGTGCCCTCGCGGTGCCCGGCCGCCGGGGGCTCCCGGCCGTGACGGCGGTGGTCGGGTGCAGGGCGAAGGCGGTGCCGAAGACGGCGACGAGGGCGGCCGCGCCGCCGAGGGCGACGGCCGGGTGCAGGGCGAGGGCGGCCAGGCCGACGAGGGCCGGCCCGAGGACGAACGAGACCTCGTCGAGGGTGCCTTCGAGCGAGTGCACGGCCCCCACCACGCCCTCCGGGGCCTTCGCCCGGTGCGCGAGCGCGACGGAGCGGGTCCGGGCGAGCGGCCCGATCAGCGGGACGGAGGCCCCGGCGACGGCGCCGACGGCCGCGAGCGCGGCGGTCGGCAGGCCGGCGAGGGCCCCGGCGACGAGGGCGGCGGTGGCCGCGGCGTTGACCGCCGCCGCGACGAGGACGACGGGCCGCTGTCCGTGGCGGTCGGCGAGCCGCCCCAGGACGGGTCCGCAGACCACCTGGCCCGCGGAGAGGGTGCCGCCGACGATGCCTGCGGTGGCGAGGGAGCCGCTGGTCGCGGACACCAGCAGGACGCTCCCGAACTGGGACATCGCGACGGGCAGGCGGGCGAGGAACGAGACGAGCGGGAGGAGGGGCCCGGTCAGGGCGATGACGTTTCGGTAGGTGCTGAGGGCTGAGACCACTTGATCGACACTAACGCGGTGCAGTCACCCGGATGCATTGGGTAATGGCACGGAATGGCGCGGGCTGGGTACGTACGTTCTCATGAGCCTGCGGTATTCAATCAGCCAATCGGAATCCGACGTTCAGACTCCCGTCGTTCCCGCGTCGACGTACCGCCTCCAGCTGACGCCCGCGTTCCCCTTCGCGGCGGCCGAGGCGGCCGTACCGTACCTCGCCTCCCTCGGCGTGTCACACCTCCACCTGTCCCCCGTACTGGAGGCGGTACCGGGCTCGGCCCACGGGTACGACGTCACCGACCACGGGCGAGTGCGGGAGGAGCTCGGCGGGGAGCGGGGCCTGCGCGCGCTGGCGGCCGCGGCCCGGGAGCGCGGGCTCGCCCTGGTGCTCGACATCGTGCCGAACCACATGGCGGTGCCGTCGCCGCTGCGGCTGAACCGGCCGCTGTGGGAGGTCCTGCGGGAGGGGCCCGGGTCTCCGTACGCGCGGTGGTTCGACATCGACTGGGAGGCGGGGGGCGGCCAGGTCCTGCTGCCGGTGCTCGCGGAACCGGACGAGCCGTTCGAGGTGGACGCCGCGGCGGGCGTACTGCGCTGCGGGGAACGGGAGTTCCCGCTGCGCGCCGGGACCTCCGGGCTGCCGCTGCCCGAACTGCTGGCCGCCCAGTGGTACCGGCCGGCGTGGTGGCGCGAGGCGCGTACCTCGCTCAACTACCGCCGTTTCTTCACCATTTCGGATCTGATCGGGGTACGGGTCGAGGACCCCGACGTCTTCGCGGCCACCCACGCCAAGGTGCTGGAGCTGGTCCGGGACGGGGTGGCGGCGGGACTGCGGATCGACCACGTCGACGGACTGGCCGACCCCGAGGAGTACCTGCGGCGCCTGCGGACGGCCGCGGGGGCCGGCTGCTGGGTGGTCGTCGAGAAGATCCTGGCCCGCGGCGAACGGCTGCCGCCGGCCTGGCCGGTGGCGGGCACCACGGGCTACGACGCGCTGCACCGGGTGGACGGGGTGTTCACGGACACCGCCGGAGCGTCCCGGCTGGCCCGCGCGTACGCGGAGTCGACGGGTACGCCCCCCTGGGAGGAGACGGCCTCGTCGGCCGCCCGGGAGGTGCTGACCGGCGACCTGGCCGCCGAGCTCGGCACGCTGGAGCGCCGGGCGGGGCGGGACCTGGCACCGGGCGTGCGGGAGTTGCTGATCGCCTCTCCGGTGTACCGGGACTACCCCGGCGGGCCGGGACCGGACGCGCGGACCCTGGAGCGCGCCGCCGCGCGGGCCGGGACGGCCGCGGTGGACGGCGTACGGGACCTGCTGCTGCGGGACCCGGCCTTCGCCGCCCGCTTCGCCCAGACCTCGGCGGCCCTGCGCGCCAAGTCCCTGGAGGACCGCGCCTTCTACCGCTGGGCCCCGCTGCTGTCGGCGACGGAGGTCGGCGGCGAACCGGGGGCCCCGGCGGTGTCGGCGGCGGAGTTCCACGCGTACTGCGCGGAGCGCGAGCGCGACTGGCCCGCCTCGGGCACGGTCCTGTCCACCCACGACACCAAGCGCAGCGCGGACGTCCGGGCCCGGATCGCGGCACTGACGCAGGCACCGGCGGCGATGGACGGGGCCGAAGGCGGCGGGGCCGGCGGGGCCGACCCGCAGCTGGCCTGGGTGGCCCGGCAGAGCGCGCTCGGGCTGGGCGACGTCCCCGAGCGGGGCCCCCGGCTGGCGGCGGCCCTGCTCAAGGCCGCCCGGGAGGCGGGGCTGCGCACCTCCTGGACCGACCCCGACGAGGCGTACGAGGCCGGCATCGCCGCTCTCGTCCCCCCGGATCCGGTGGAGCTGCCGCCGTCCCTCTCGGAGGCGGCCCGGGCCAACGTACTGGGCATGACCCTGCTGCACCTGGCGATGCCGGGGGTGCCGGAGGTCTACCAGGGCTCCGAGTACGAGTTCCGCGCCCTGGTGGACCCGGACAACCGCCGCCCGGCCGCCTTCCCCCGGGAGGCCCTGGCCGCCCTGGACGCGGGCACCGCCGCGCGGACCCTCGCGGAGGAGAAGCTCGCCCTGACGACCGCCCTGCTGCGCCTGCGGCGCGCCCGCCCGGCCGTGTTCAGGGGCTACGCCCCCCTGGCGGCGCACGGCCCGGCCTCCGAGCACTGCCTGGCCTTCACCCGTCCGGGCGGCCTGGTGGCGGTGGCCACCCGCCTCTCCCACCGCCTGGCGGAAGCCGGCGGCTGGCGCGACACCGCCCTCCCGCTCCCGCCAGGCCCGTGGCTCCCGGCCCACGGCCCGGCCCCGTCGGCCCCGTACGAGGGGGAGGTCCGGCTGACGCGGCTCCTGGCGACGGGCCCGGTGGCGGCCCTGGTCCGGGCGGGGTAGGGGGCCGCCCCGGGCGCACCCCGGCCGCACCCCGCCCCGGCGCCGCGCCGTGGGCCCCGTGCGGCACCGGCACAGAGATTCGGATGCAGTAGGGCGGGGGTGTGGCGGGCATGGCATGGGGGTGAGCCTCCTCCGTGACATGTGCTACCCCGCCCCGCACGAACTCGCCCTGGCCGCCCGTGCGCTGGCGGGGGAGCACCCCGCGCGGGTGCGGCTGCGCCAGGTCGGGCGGTCGCGGGGCGGGCGGCCGCTGTGGGTGCTGTCCGTCGCCGGGCGGGGCGGGGGCGAGGTGCTGGTCGTGGCCGGGGCGCACGCCAACGAGCCCGTCGGCGGGGCGACCGCGCTGGAGCTCGCGCGGCGGGTGGCCGGGGCCGCGGGGAACGGGCCGGGGTGGCACTTCCTGCTCTGCGCCGACCCCGACGGCGCCGAGCTGCACCGCACCCCCCGCCCGGATTCGCTGCTGGACTACCACCGGCACTTCTACCGTCCGCCGGGCCCCGAACAGCCCGAGTGGGCGCCGGCGCTGCTGCCCCCGGACCGGCTCCCGCCCGAGACCCTCGCCCTGACCGGGCTCATCGACGAGCTGCGTCCGGTCCTCCAGGTCTCCCTGCACGGCACGGACCTGGGCGGCTCGTGGGTGCAGCTCACCCGGGACCTGCCCGGGCTCGCCGAGCCCTTCGGGAAGTCGGCCGCCGAGCTGCGGATCCCGGTGGAGACCGGGGCCTCCGACGCCGCCGGCTGGGCGTCCCCCGGCCCCGGCGTCTTCGTGATGCCCGGCGGGGGCGTGATGGGGTCCCACTCCGAGGACACCCGGCTGAGCACCTGGTGCCACCGCGGGACCACCACCGCGATCGTCGAGGTGCCCATGTGGGCCTCCGACCTGGTGGCCGATCCCGCCCGGCACCCGGACCCGCGGGGCGCGCTGCGGGCGCTGGCCGGGCGGCTGGCCGGGGAGGCGGCGCGGGTGGCCGAGCTGCGCGAGGGGGTCGGGGCCGCGGACCCGGACTCCGCCGCGCTGCTGCGGGCGGTGGACTGGACGCTCCGGCTCATCCCGCAGGTCACCGCCGCCTGGACGGGGTCCGGGGCGGCCGCCGGGACGACCACCGCCGCCCTGGCCAGTCTCGACGCCTTCGGGCGGCGCCTGTCGCTGCGCGCCGCCGCGATGCTGCTGCGGGCGGTCCGGGCCCAGGGGCATCCGGCCGGGCCGGGCCTCGACCGGATGGTGACGGGGTGGTGCGAGGAGTTCTCGGCCCGCTTCCGGGCCCGGCCGGTGGCGGTGGCCACGCAGGTGGAGCACCAGTGCCGGACGGTCCTCGCCGTCCACCGGTGTCTTCAGACGGGCCAGGCGTAGCGGCGCTTGGCCCGGCCGGTGGCGCCCAGCCGGTCGTAGAAGCGGATCGCGCCCTCGTTCCAGTCGGGGGTCTGCCATTCGACGTGGCCGAGGCCGAGCTCGCGGGCGAGGCCGGCCACGCCCGCCATCAGGGCGGCGCCCAGTCCGTGGCCGCGGGCCTCCTGCGCCAGGTAGAGGCAGTCCATGTGGAGGTGGGGCGCGGCGTCCCAGAAGGCGAACTCCTCCGAGCAGGCCGCGTACCCCGCCACCGCGCCGTCGGGGGTCTCGGCGAGGAGCACCCGCAGCCGGGAGCCCTCGGCGAACAGCAGCGGCCCGAGCCGGTCGGCCAGGCCCGCGGGCCTGGGCGCGGACTTCTCGTAGGCGACGTGCTCGTGGATCAGCTCGGTGAGGCGGGGGAGGTCCTCGGGCCGTGCAGGGCGGATGCGCGCGTCGCGGTCGCGGTCGCGGTCGTAGAGGTGGTCGCGGTCGCGGAGGTGGTCGTGGAGGTGGTCCATGGGAGGACATCCTGCCGCCGGCCGCCGCGTCCCGCGCGGGCCGGGCGCCCGGTCCGTCAGTCGGCCGACAGGCGGAAGGACATCCGCCCGAACCCCACCTGGTCCCCCGCCCGCACCACGGCCACCCCCGTGACCCGACGCCCGTTGACGGTGGTGCCGTTGGTGGAGCCGAGGTCCTTGAGCAGCCACACCCCGTCCCGCAGGCTCAGCTCCGCGTGCGCCCGCGAGACCGTGTCGTGGCTGAGCCGCAGCCCGTTGCCCGGGTCGCGGCCGATCCGCAGCGGGCCGGCGGCCGGATGCGGGAGCAGCAGCTTCGGCAGGCGTTCGGCCTGCCAGGCCCGCCGGACCCCCGCCGAGACGGCCGACGCCCGTCCCACCCAGCCGAACAGACGGCTGGTCCACGGGGTTTCGGCGCCGAGGGGCCCCTCGCGGGTCTGGAGGTCGGCCAGCAGCACCGCCAGGTCCTCGGAGCGGCGGGCGACCAGTGCGAGTTCCATGCGGCGCAGGAAGGTGTCGTGCGACAGCCTCCCGAGGGCCGCGCCCTCCCTGAGCTGGCCCAGCGCCCGGTCCCGTTCCGCGTCGGACACGCGCGGGACGGGGAAGGCGGGGAACTCGAAACTCGACGTCACAGGGTGATTGTCGGCCCGTCGGGTGCGGAGTGTCCAGAACTCCTCCGGCCGTCCCGGAATGATGGGCACGATACGCATGCCGGAGGACGCCGCCCGCTGCGACCGGGAGGACCGGGCCCGGCGGGCTCCGGGCCGGGACGACCGGAACACGGCCGAAGACGACGACCGAGACCGAGGGGACCGTCCGTGCAGTTCGAGGTGTGGGCACCGCTGACAGGCCGGGTCGCCATGCGACTGGGCGACACCGACCACGAGATGACGCCCGATCCGGCCCCCGACCGCTCGGGCTGGTGGACGGCCGAGGCCCCGGCCGCCGACGGCGACCGGTACGGGTTCCGGCTCGGCGACGATCCGGCGGTCCGCCCGGATCCGCGCGGCCGGCGGCTGCCGGACGGCACGGAGGGCCTCTCCGCCGTGGTCGACTTCGAACCGCTCACCCCCCGCACCGCGCCCCCGCACGTCCCGCTCCAGGACGCGGTGCTGTACGAGCTGCACATCGGCACCTTCACCCCGGAGGGCACCTTCGACGCCGCGGCGGCCCGCCTCGGGCACCTGGCCTCGCTGGGCGTGACGCACGTGGAGCTGATGCCGGTCTGCCCCTTCCCGGGCCGGCACGGCTGGGGCTACGACGGGGTGGCGCCCTGGGCGGTGCACGAACCGTACGGGGGTCCGGCGGGGCTGGCCCGGTTCGTGGAGGCGGCGCACACGGCGGGCCTGGGGGTCGTCCTGGACGTGGTCCACAACCACCTGGGCCCCTCGGGCAACCACCTCCCCGCCTTCGGCCCGTACTTCACCGACTCCCACCACACGCCGTGGGGCGCGGCGGTGAACCTGGACGCGCCGGGTTCCGACGAGGTGCGGGCGTACCTGATCGGGAGCGCCCTGGCCTGGCTGCGGGACTACCGGGTCGACGGGCTGCGGCTGGACGCCGTGCACGCGCTGGCCGACGGGCGGGCGCTGTCCTTCCTGGAGGAGCTCTCGGCGGCCGTGGACGCGCTCGCCGCGGAGTCGGCGCGCCCGCTGTTCCTGATCGCCGAGTCCGACGCGTGCGACCCGCGCCTCACCACGCCCCGCACGGTCGGCGGCCTCGGCCTGCACGCGCAGTGGAACGACGACTTCCACCACGCCCTGCACACGGCGCTGACCGGTGAATCCCAGGGCTACTACGCCGACTTCGCCGCAGCTCCGCTGGGCGCCCTGGCCAAGACCCTGACCCGGGCGTTCTTCCACGACGGGACCTGGTCCTCCTTCCGGGGGCGCTCCCACGGCCGGCCGGTGGACCGCCGCCGCACCTCCGCGCACCGCTTCCTGGGCTACGCGCAGACCCACGACCAGGTCGGCAACCGGGCGCTGGGCGACCGGCTGTCGGCGTCGCTCTCCCCCGGGCTGCTGGCCTGCGCGGCGACGCTGGTGCTGACGGGGCCGTTCGTGCCGATGCTGTTCATGGGCGAGGAGTGGGGTGCGGGGACGCCCTGGCAGTACTTCACCGACCATCCCGATCCGGAGCTGGCGGAGGCCGTCCGCAGCGGCCGGCGCCGGGAGTTCGCGGCGCACGGCTGGACGGCGGAGCAGGTCCCGGACCCGCAGGACCCGGCGACGCGGGAGCGGTCCTGTCTGGACTGGGCCGAGCCGGAGCGGGAGTCGCAGGCCTGGCTGCTGGAGTGGTACCGGACGCTGGTGCGGCTGCGCCGTTCGCAGCCGGACCTGCGCGACCCGGACCTGGCGGCGGTCCGGGTCGCCTTCGACGAGGAGCGGCGGTGGCTGACGTTCCGCCGGGGCGACGTGCGGGTGGTCGTCAACCTGGGGACGGAGTCGGTGACGGTCGCGCTGGGCCGCAACGGGGTGCGGGTGCTGGCCTCGTGGGAGCCGGTGGAGCACCCGGGCCCCGACGGGCGCATCCGCGTGCCGGGCGAGTCGGCGGTGGTGCTGGGTCCGTAGTGCGGCGGGCTACTCCACGATCGCCATCGTGCGGGGGGCCTCGTTGAGCCGGCGGCCGCCGTCCTCGGTGACCGTGACGATGTCCTCGATGCGGACGCCGAAGCGGCCGGGCAGGTAGACGCCGGGTTCGACGGAGAAGCACATGCCGGGCACGAGGGGCTGTTCCTCGCCCTCGACCATGTACGGCGGCTCGTGGGTGGTCACGCCGATGCCGTGGCCGGTGCGGTGGATGAAGCGGTCGCCGTAGCCGAACTCGGTGATCACGGCGCGGGCGGCGCGGTCGACGTCCTGGCAGGCGGCGCCGGGGCGGACGGCCGCGAAGCCGGCCTGCTGGGCCTCGCGGACGACGTCGTGGACGCGCTGCTCCTCGGCGGTGGGTTCGCCGACGTGGACGGTGCGGGAGATGTCGGAGCCGTAGCCGTGCTTGAGGCCGCCGAAGTCGAGGACGACCATGTCGCCGTGCCGGATGACCCGGTCGCCGGCCTCGTGGTGCGGGTTGGCGCCGTTGGGGCCGGATCCGACGACGGTGAAGTCCACCTGGGAGTGGCCGTGGGCGCGCAGCAGTGCGGCGAGGTCGGCGGCGACGTCGCTCTCGCGGCGGCCGGCGAAGGGGACGTGGAGGATCTGCTCGTAGGCGGCGTCGGCGGCGGCTCCGGCGGCCGCGAGCCGGGCGAGTTCGCGGTCGTCCTTGACGGCGCGGAGCATGGGGAGCACCTCGGTGAGCGGCGCGTAGGAGGCCGCGGGCAACTCCTTCTGCAGGCCGAGGAGGTGGAGCGCCCAGGTGTTGTCGCTGACGCCGAAGCGGCCGCCGGCGTCGAGGAGCGGGGCGGTGGTCCGGTACGGGTCCGTGCCGTCGGTCCAGTCGCGCAGGGTGAGGGCGCCGGCGCCGGGGGCCTTGGCGGCGTCGGGGGCCTCCAGGGCGGGGACGACCAGGACGGGCTCCCGGCCGGCGGCGAGGACGAGCACGGTGAGCCGCTCGGTCTCGGCGGTGGGGCGGTATCCGGTGAGGTGGGCGAGGTCGGGGCCGGGTGCGATGAGCAGGCCGGCCAGTCCGGCGTCGGCGGCGGTCCGGGCCGCGGCGGCCATGCGGGCGGCGTGGTCGGCGGTGGTGAAGGGGGCCGGGCCGGGGTGGGCGGACTCGGGCTCAGGGCTGGGTGCGGTGGTCATACGGGGATCCTGCCGCGAGGCGTGCGGCGAGCGCAGCGGCCGCGCCGGACGTCGTCGCGGGGGCGAGGAGCTCCGTGCGGTGCACCAGGCGCGGGGCGTCGAGCGGTACGGCGACGCCCGTGCCGGAGGCCGTGGCGGCGGCTTCGGCGACGCCGCGGGGCAGGAGGACGAGGCCGTGCCCGGCGGTGGCGAGGGCGCACAGGGCGTGCAGGTCGGTGCCGTCGTAGCGCAGGGCGGTGCGCGCGGAGCCGTGGGCGGGGGTGAGCGGGAGCCCGGCGTCGGGGGCGTCGAGCCAGCGGGCGTCGGCGAGGTCGTCGAGCCGGACGGCGGCCCGCCGGGCGAAGGGGTGTCCGGCCGGGAGGAGGAGGGCCAGTGCCTCCTCCCCGACGCCGGTGGTCTTCAGCGGGGCCACGTCGGGCAGCCGGAGGGGGTCGCTGGGTGCGGCGAGGCCGTCCACGAGGCCGAGGTCGCAGTCCCCGGCGGCGACGGCGGCGGGCACCCGGTCCGGGGGCAGGACGCGCAGGGTGACGCCGGTGGCGGGGAGGGCGGCGAGCAGGCGCGGGCCGACGGCGAGGGGGGAGGCGGCGAGGGCGACCCGGCCGGGCGGGGCTGCGGCCAGGCGCAGGACGTCGGCGCGGGCGGCGTCGAGCCTCAGCAGGAGGGGTCCGGCGTGTTCGAGGAGCCGGGACCCGGCGGGGGTGGGGGCGACGGGGCGGCGGGTGAGGAGTTCGGTGCGGAGGTCGGCTTCGAGGGCGGCGATGTGCTGGGAGACGGCGGACTGGGTGTAGCCGAGTTCGCGGGCGGCGGCGGAGAAGGAGGCGAGGCGGGCGACGGCGACGAAGGTGCGCAGGAGGTGCGGGTCCATGGCTCCATGATCGCAAGCGGAAGCACTGGATCATCAGCTCTGCTTATCGAGTGTGCAGGAACAATCGTTGGCGCTGAAGTGGGGCCGGCCCGCAGGATGATCCGCATGACCACCGCACAGGCCGCCGCACCGGCCGCTCCCACCACCCCGCCCTCCTTCCCGCCGGCCTCGCCCCCGGCCCGGATCGCCCTGGTCGGCGACCGTTCCCCGCACGTGAGGTCCCACACCCGGGTCCCGCTGCTCCTCGACGCGCTGGCCGCGCGCGAGGGGCTGGTCCTCGACGCCTACTGGATCCCGACCGGGGACGCCGCGGCGGAGGCCGCCGCCGGGACGCTGGCCCGCTTCGACGCGGTGTGGGTGCTGCCGGGCAGCCCGTACGCCAGCGAGGCGGGGGCGCTGGCCGCGATCCGGGTGGCGCGGGAGGAGGGCATCCCCTTCCTCGGCACCTGCGGCGGGTTCCAGCACGCCCTGCTGGAGTACGCCCGCACCGTGTGCGGTCTGACGGGGGTCGCGCACGCGGAGAACGACCCCGGGGCGCAGGACCTGCTGATCGCGCCGCTCGCCTGCTCGCTCGTGGGGCACGAGGGTGTCGTGCGGGCGCAGCCGGGCTCGCTCGCGGAGTCGGTGCTCGGGGCGGAGCGGTCGATGGAGCGCTACCACTGCAGCTACGGGCCGGCCCCGCGGCACCTGCCGGAGCTCACCGCGCACGGGCTGCGGCTGTCGGGCCACGACGAGGAGGGGCAGGTGCGGATGGCGGAGCTGCCCGGGCACCCCTTCTTCCTGGCCACCCTCTTCCAGCCGGAGCTCGCCGGCGACGGGACGCGGCCGCACCCGGTGGTCCGGGCCCTGGCCGCGGCGGCCGTCGCGCACGCCGCGCGGCGTGCGGACGGCCTCGTCGCCCGGCTGGCGCAGAGCCTGGCCGGCAGCCGGGCCGGCGGATGACCCGGCGCGGAACCACCCGTCTGATCGGCTATGCTGTGCTTGCACAACGAACGGGTGGTCCGCCGCCCTTCGTGGTGGGTGTAGCTCAGTTGGTAGAGCACCTGGTTGTGGTCCAGGTGGCCGCGGGTTCGAGTCCCGTCACTCACCCTTTCCGTCCCGTAGGGGGCACGAGGTCCGCCTCGTGCCCCCTACGGGCGTTGTCCCGGGAGCTCACCCGCGGAGGAAGTCCTCCACCGCCGTGACGAAGGCCACGGGGGTCTCGTGCGGCGGGTAGTGGCCGGCGCCGGGGACCGTGACGACCGTGCAGTCCGGGTACCAGGCCTGCCAGGTGGCCCGCATCACCTCGGCCGTCAGGGCGAGGTCGTACTCCCCCACCAGGACCAGCACCGGGACGGTGTTGCCCTTGACCGCGGAGGACAGGTCGCGGGGCTGCCAGTCGGCGAGGTAGCCGGCGAAGGCCTCCGGGCGGGAGACGGCCAGGGAGTGGCCGACCATCCGGTCCAGCCAGTGGCGGCTCGCACGGTGGCCGGTGACGAGGTCGAGGATGGTGCGGCGCTTGGCGGGGTCCTCGGCGGCGCCGTGGAAGAGGGCGTGGGTGGCGTCGTCCATCGCGTAGGGCGCGGCCGGCACGGGACAGAGGCCGATCAGCTTCTCGACCCGCTCGGGCGCCCGGACCAGGACCTGCTGGACGGCCTTGCCTCCCATGGAGTGGCCGAGCAGGGAGAAGGTGTCCCAGCCGAGCTGGTCGGCGAGTTCGAGCACGTCGTCCGCGATCTCCGGGAGGGTGTGGCGGCCGGGGACGTCGCGCCGCTCGCCGTAGCCGCGGTAGTCGAGGAAGGCGTACGAGAAGCCCTCGGGGTCCATGTAGTCCAGTACGGAGCCCCAGTTGGCGGAGGTCCCGAACCAGTCGTGCAGCACGATGACGCGGACGGGTCCGGTGCCGATCCTGCGGTGGGCGATGGCCATGCGTTCTCCCTCGGTGAGCGGGGACGGGGAATCCGACGCCGTTCGTTCTGCCCACCGCGCCTACGATCACACCGTGCAGCCCACACCGCCCCGCAAGCCGCTGGTCATGGGGGAGTTCTCGCGGCCCGACGGGGCCCGGCACCCCCACCACCCCGCGCGCTACGAGATCGCCGACCCCGCCGAGATCCGCGAGGTCCGGGCCGTCCGCCGGATCGGGCGCCGGAGGGCGGCCGCCGCGGCCGCCGAGGGCGTCGTCTTCTGCGCCTGCGGGGACGACGACGGGACCGCGCACCCCACCCCCGAGTCGAACCGGCTGCTCGACCCGCTGTCCCCCGACGGGATCCCGGCCCGGCACCGGGAGCGGTGGGCCGCGGCGGCGCCGCAGGCGCTGCGGGCGTACGCCCGGGCGCTGGCCGGGGGCGAGGAGGAGCCGGGACCGCCGCGCGGGGTGCCGTACGCGGTGCTGTTCGGCTGGCTCGGCGCCGCGCGCGCGGAGCCCCGCGACGCGGCACGGCTGCTCGCCGAGCGGGGCCCCCGGCGGCTGCTGGCCGGGGTGTCCACGGAGGAACTGGCCTGGGCGGTACGGGGGACGGACCGGGCCGGGCTGGAGGGGGCGGTGCGCTTCTTCGCGAGCGAGGAGTTCACCACCCGCCACCCCAAGCGCCGCCGCGTCCCCGACACCGCCCGCGACCTGCTGCTGCGGCACGCCCGCAGCCACCGCCCCGCGGACCTGCCGGTCCTGGAGCGGCGGCTGCTGCGCACGCCGGACGACCGGATCAGACGGTCTTGATCGCCGGGTCCGAGACGCCGGGGGCGCCCGTCTCCACGTGGCCGGCGAAGCGGCGCAGGAAGGTGCCGTCCGCGTCCGAGACCACCGTCAGGTCGTACCAGCGGCCCGAGGCGCGCAGGTCGACGGTGCAGGGGACCGTGGCGCCCGGGTTGACCTTGAAGGTCTGGGCGGCGCCGCCGTAGGCGTGGGTGACCGTGAGGTTCACCGCGGCCGAGCCGCCGTTGGTCAGGGTCAGGGCCAGGTTGCCGGTGGCGTCCACGTGGCGGGCCGTGACCTCGGGGCCGGCCTTCTTCGCCGGGCCCTTCCAGGTGCGCAGGAAGCCGTTGGGGCCCCAGACCGTGAGGTCGATCGTATTGCCGGTGGAGCTGCTGGTGCTCCAGGTGTCCGAGAGGGTCTTGCCGGCCTCGACCGTGTAGGGCCAGGGGCCGTCCGTCCGGTTGCCGGAGGTGCTGTGGAAGTGGGCGCCGAGCTTCGGTCCGGAGGAGAAGGTGAGCGTGAACTTGCCGGTGGAGGTGGTGCGCGCGCCGTCCACGTACGGGCTGTAGCCCAGGGCGCGGGTGGGCTTGGAGCCGGCCTCCTGCCTGGGCAGGGTGCCGGTCGCCGGCGGGACCGGGTGGTAGGAGGGGTGCGCGTTGTGGTCCGCCGGGACGTAGGCGCTGGTGGAGGGCAGGGACGCGGGGGTCGCGTCGGCCTGGGTGAAGTCGAACGCCGAGGTCAGGTCGCCGCAGACGGCCCGGCGCCAGGGCGAGATGTTGGGCTCCTGCACGCCGAAGCGCTTCTCCATGAAACGGATCACCGAGGTGTGGTCGAAGGTCTCGGAGCAGACGTAGCCGCCCTTGCTCCACGGGGAGACCACGATCATCGGGACGCGCGGGCCGAGGCCGTACGGGCCGGCCGCGTAGCCGCCGCCACCGGCGTACAGGTCGCGGGTGACGTCGGCCGTGGACAGGCCCCAGGCGGAGGAGGCCGGCGGGTACGGGGGCACGACGTGGTCGAAGAAGCCGTCGTTCTCGTCGTAGGTGATGAAGAACGCCGTCTTCGCCCACACCGCCGGGTTCGCGGTCAGCGCGTCCAGGACCTGAGAGATGTACCAGGCGCCGAAGTTGACCGGCCAGTTCGGGTGCTCGCTGAAGGCCTCGGGGGCGGCGATCCAGGAGACCTGCGGCAGGGTGCCGTTCACGACGTCCGCGCGCAGCTTGTCGAAGTAGCCCTCGCCCGCCTTGGCGTTGGTCCCGGTGCGCGCCTTCTCGTACAGGGCGTCGCCGGGCTGGGCGTTGCGGTAGTTGTTGAAGTACAGCAGGGAGTTGTCGCCGTAGTTGCCGCGGAAGGCGTCGCCGATCCAGCCCCAGCCGCCGGCGGCGTTCAGTCCGTCGCCGATGTCCTGGTAGATCTTCCAGGAGACGCCCGCGGCCTCCAGGCGCTCGGGATAGGTCTTCCAGCCGTAGCCGGCCTCCTGGTTGCCGAGGACGGGGCCGCCGCCGGTGCCGTCGTTGCCGGTGTGGCCCGTCCACATGTAGTAGCGGTTGGGGTCGGTGGCGCCGATGAAGGAGCAGTGGTAGGCGTCGCACACGGTGAAGGCGTCGGCGAGGGCGTAGTGGAACGGGATGTCGTTCCGCGTCATGTACGCCATCGTCGTGGTCGTCTTGGCGGGCACCCACTTGTCGTACTTGCCGTTGTTGTACGCCTGGTGGCCGCCGGCCCAGTCGTGGTTGAGGCCCTCGACGAACTGCATGCCGAGGTCGTTGACCTGCGGGTGGAAGGGCAGGACGTCCTTCGTGCCGTTGGACTGGTAGAAGACCGACTTCCCGTTGTCCTGGAGCACCGGCCGCGGGTCCCCGAACCCGCGGACGCCCTTCATGGAGCCGAAGTACTGGTCGAAGGACCGGTTCTCCTGCATGAGGACGACGATGTGCTCGATGTCCCGGATGGTTCCGGTGCTGCCCTGCGCCGGTATGGAGGCGGCGCGGGCGATGCTCTCGTTCAGCATCGCGGCGGCGGCGGTGCCGCCCGCGATCTGCAGGAACCTGCGTCGGTTCAGTTCAGCCATGGTGGACGACCTCTGGGGGTGAGGGGGGAGACGGGCGCCCCAAGGACAGCGGGCCCGGGGTACCGGACGGAGATCCCCGTCTGACGCGGGGCCGTACAGCGGGCGAACGGAAGCCGCCGGGGGCGGAACTCCCGAACTGCTCGCACATCTGGTGGAATGACCTCCCACACACGGCACGGGGGGAACGGGGCATGGCGGGGAACGGGGCCGGGCATGCCGTGCGCCCGGGCGGCGGAGCGGGTCGGGAAGCGGTGCGGAACACGGTGCGGGGAACGACGGTACGGGCAAGAGGACGCCTCGCAACAGACCCTGACGGTACGTCAGTGACGGGGGCGGCCGGGGCGGAGGGGGACGCGTGAGCCTTCCGCAGTTCCACTACGACGGCGGGCCCGGCTTCGCCGCGGTGACGCCCGGGGTGTCCGGGGCGCTGCTGCGTGCGGCGGAGCCGCTCCTCGCCGACGGGCCGCCGCCGGGCTCCGGGGTGCTGAGCCTGAGCCTGCTCCCGGACGGCGGCCGGCTGCTGGCCCGTTCGGTGCGCACCGGGTCCGGGTTCCACGCGCACGCCGTCCACCTGCCCGAGGAGGCCGGGGGCGCCCTGCCGATCACCGCCTGGGGTTCGGCGCAGTGGCAGGAGCGGACCCCGCAGGACGGTCCGCCGCCGGCGCTCGACCGGATACCCGCGCCGGGGCCCTACGACGGGGCCGCGATGGCGGAGTTCGTGGCCGCCCGGGGGCCGTGGCTCGCCGCGTTCTTCGACGACGTGCGGCGGACCGCCGAGGAGCCCGGCGCGCCGCGGATCGTCCTGGTGGAGGCGGACGGCGCGGACGTGGCCCGGTGGGTCATGCTGGCGTGCGGGGTGCTGCCGCACGCGCGCGGCCGGCGGCTGAGCTTCACCACCTGCGCGCGGCACCCGCTGGAGGCCCCGCAGCAGCTGGTCGGCGCCCTGCCGCAGGACGCCGGCGCGGTGGCCGGCGGGGGCCGGCGCCACCGGGTGTACGAGGCCGGGCGCGGGCCGGCCCCGGAGGCACCCCGGGGCCCGGCCGCGCTGTGGGCGCGGACGGCCGCCGCGGTGTGGTCGGCCGGGCGGGCGGAGCTGTTCGCGCAGGTGCGCCGGCTTCCCGGGGAGCCGTACGGGGCGGGCCCGCTGGCCGCGCTCGCGCTGGCCGCCGGGGTCCCGCTGGGTTCGGCCGCCCGGGCGGCGGCGGCCGAGTGGGCCGCCGGGCACGGGGACGCGTGGGACGGCGTACGGCTGCGCGCGCTCGCCGGGGTGCTGCTCCGGCCGGGCGGGGAGCCGCGCGGGGCCGCGGAGGCGGCGGCGTCGGAGCGGCTCCTGGCCGCGCTGGACACGGGGGCGCGGGGCGCGCTCGCGGCGGAGCTGGAACCGGAGCTGCGGGCGGTCCTGGCCGACCCCGAGGGCGATCCGGCGGTGCCGGCGCTGCTGCTGGTGTCCGCCACCGCCCTCGGCGCGGACACCGCCGGGCTGCTCCCCCAGGCGGCGCGGAAGCTGGCGTGGGCCCTGTTCACGGATCCTGAGGGGGCGTACGGGGAGGAGGTGCGGGCGGCGCTGGCCGAGCTGCCGGCGCTGCGGGCCCTCGTACTCGACCGACTGGACTCCCTCGCGGCGGGCGATCCGCCCGCCGGTGCGCGGCTGTTCGCGCGGACCGCGCTGCGGCTGGGGGCGGCGGAGGCGCTGCCGCACCTGCGGATGTGCGCCCCGGGGCGGCCCGCTGGCGACCGGGTGGTGGCGCTGGACGCCCTCCTGCGGGAGGCCGGGGTCTCCCCGTACGCGGAGCCGCTGGTCCTGCGGACGGGGATGCGGCTGGTGTGGGACGAGGGCGCCCCGACCCCGGTGGAGGCCCGCCTGCTCCTGGCCACGACGGGCGCCCCGGTCCACCGCCGGGCGGGCACCTGGGAGCTCCTGGCCCGCACGGCCGTCGAGGCCCCGGCCGCGGACCCGGAGGCCCCGGAACTGGCGGCGGAGGTCCTGCGCCACTTCGGGGAGGAGCTGCCGGCGGAGCTCCGGGAGCGTCTCCTGGAGCGCGCGGACGCGCCCGCGGCGGAGGCACGGCAGGAGCTCCCCGCACGGCGGTCGCCGGAGGCCGACGACACCGGCCCCGACCGGACCGGACCGCCGCCGCAGGACTCCGACCGGACCGGGTGGCCTCCGCACGACCCCGACCGGACCCCCGGGCCGCTTCCGGGGGCCTGCGGCACCGGCCCCGGGGACGGGCCGCCGCCGCAGGCCCCCCACGACCGGCCGCGCCCCGGACGCCTCGCCCGCCTGCGCGGGCGCCTCACCGGCCCCGGGCGCCGCGGGGAGCCGCCCGCGGCGGCGGACTGACCCGGCGCCGCCCCGCCGGGGCCGGACGGGCGCCCCGTACCTGAGCCGTCGTACCGATCCCCTACTCAGCACGCCCGCAGGGGATCTGAGCACCCGTACTCAGGCCCGGCCGCCCACCGCGTTGCCATCGTGGACGCATGCCCATACAGCCTTGTGATCCGCGGCCGCGCGTCGGCATTACCGCCGTCGGCAGCCTGTTGCCCGAGGACGCGCTGTCCTCCGACGACCTCCAGCGGGAGGTCACCCGGCGCAGCGGCATCGCGCTGCCCGCCCGGATCCTGGCGCAGGCCACCGGGATCGTCTCGCGGCGGGTCGCGGCCGAGGGGGTGTACGCCTCGACGCTGGCGGCGGGCGCGGCCCGCCGGGCGCTGGACGCCGCCGGGCTGGACCCGCTCGACATCGACCTGCTGGTGTTCGCCTCCGCCTCGCGGGACGTGGTGGAGCCCGCCACCGCGCACATCGTGCAGGCGGAACTCGGTTCGCGGGCGCACGCCGTCGACGTCACCAACGCCTGCAACAGCTTCGTCAACGGCATCGACCTCGCCCGGAGCATGGTCCTCGCCGGCCGGGCCCGGCGGGCGCTCGTGGTCACCGGGGAGACCCCGAGCCGGGCGGTGCGCAAGGACCCGGCCGACTTCGCGGAGTTCCGCCGCGGCTTCGCCGGCTACACCTTCGGCGACGCCGGGGCGGCCGTGGTCGTCGAGGCGGTGGAGCGCGGCGGGATCCTGGACGTGGACAGCGAGACGCATTCGGAGCACTGGGAGGTCGGCGGCATCCCGGGCGGCGGGTCGCGGCACCCGCGCGGGGACGCGTACACCTACTTCCAGGGCGACGGGCACGAACTGCGCGGGGTCTTCGAGAAGGTGGGCACGGCGGTCGTCGACCGGACGCTGCACCGTGCGGGCACGGGCTGGGACGGGTTCGCGAAGGTGCTGGTGCACCAGGTGACGGTGCCGTACCTGGAGCGGTTCGCGGAGCTGACCGGGGTGCCGGCGGACAAGCTGGTGGTCACGGTGCCCGAGCTGGGCAACGTGGCGAGCGCGAGCATCGGGGTACAGCTGGACCGGGTGTTCGGCGGGCTGGAGCCCGGTGAGCGGGTGCTGTTCGTCGGGCTGGGCGGCGGGATCAGCATCATGACGATGGTCTGGGAGAAGTCGTGAGCGGCGCGCGGATGTGGGTGGTGGTGCCCGCGCACGAGGAGGCGGCGCGGATCGGGGGGACGCTGCGGGCGCTGGCCGCGCAGCGGGACCGGGACTTCACCCTGCTGGTCGTCGACAACGCCTCGGCGGACGGGACGGGCGCCGTCGCACGGGTGTTCGCGGCGGGAGCGCCGTTCCCGGTGGAGGTGGTCGAGGAGCCGGAGAAGGGGGTCGGGTCGGCGGTGGACACCGGATTCCGGTACGCGATCGCGCGGGGCGCGACCCTCCTGGCCCGGACGGACGCCGACTGTCTGCCCGGGCCCGGCTGGACGGGTGCGGCGCGGGCCGCCCTGCTGGAGCGGCCGGGGCTGGTGTGCGGGCGGATCACGGCGCGGCGCGACGAGCACGGGCCGCTGGGCCGGGCCGCTTTCGCCGGACTGGTGGGGCTGGCCGCGCTGTTCGGGCGGCTGCGGCCGCAGCACGCGCGGCGGCACGGCTACCGGGCCCCGTACCGGATGCACGCGGGGAACAACATGGCGATCACCGCGGAGCTGTACCTGGCGGTGGGCGGGATGCCGCGGCGCCCCTCGCCCACGGACCGGCTGTTCCTGAACGCGGTCCGCCGCCACACCGACCGGATCTCCCGCTGCCGGGGCATGGTCGTGGAGAACTCCACCCGCCGGCTGCGCGCCTACGGGCTCGCCGGGACCGCCCGCTGGTACCTGGACCAGGGCAGCGGCACGTACGGAACGGACGACCCCCGCTGATGCTGGACCGACTGGATCACGCGCTGCGCGCCCGGCCCGAGCGGCCCGCCGTGCTCACCGCCGCCCGGAGCGGCGCCACCCGGGTGCGGGCCACCCGGGGTGAACTCGCCGAGCTGGCCGACGCAATCGCCGCCGCGCTGCACGCGCGCGGGCTGCGGGCCGGGGACACCGTCGGCGTCGCCGTACGGCCGGGGCCGCGCGCGCTGGCGGTGCTGCTGGCGCTGTGGCGGCTGGGCCTGCGCGGGGCGGTGCTGGACCCCGGGGCCGGGGCGCAGGTGCTGCGGGCCCGGCTGGCGCTGGCCCGGCCGGCGCTGGTGCTGGCGGACGCGGCCGCGCAGGCGGTGGCGGGGTGGGCGGCGCCGCTGGCCCGGCGGGCCCGGCTGGAGCTGCCGGAGCTGGCCGCGCTGGGGCCGGTGGCCACGGTGGGGCCCCGGCTGCCGGGATGCGCGCCCGCACTGGACCTCGGGGCGCCCCGGGCCGGGGTGCCGGCCGGGTACGGGGGCGACGGGGACGCGGTGGTGGTGTTCACCTCCGGGACCACGTCCCGGCCGCGCGCGGTGGTGCACAGCCGGGCCGGGCTGGCCGCCGGGATGGAGACGGTGTCCGGGCTGTTCGAGGCCGGGGGCTCCCCGGGGGAGCCGGTGCTGGGCGGGACCTTCTTCGTCCTGGTGCCCTCGCTGGCGCACGGGGCGCCGGTCGCGCTGCCGGCCCGCTCCCCCGCCGCGCTGGCCCGGCAGCTGGGGCGGCTGCGGCCCCGGGACACGTACCTGACGCCGCCGCAGCTGCGGGACGCGCTCGGCGCGGGGGCCCGGTTCGGGGGCCGGGTGTGGACGGGTTCGGCTCCGGCGAGCGCGGCCCTGCTGGGGCGGGTGCGGGAGGCGGGGGCGGAGCAGGCGTGGGGGGTGTACGCGCTGACCGAGCTGTTCCCGGCCGCCGCGGTGGAGTCCCGGGAGAAGGCCGCCTTCGACGGCGCCGGGGACCTGGTGGGCGCCCCGCTGCCCGGGGTGCGCACGGCCGTGGACGCGCGGGGGCAGCTGCTGCTGGCCGGGCCCGCGGCCAGGGACCGCTACCTGGGCGAGGAGCCCGACCCGTGGGTGCGGACGGGAGACCGGGCGCGGCGGGACGCGGCGGGGCGGATCGTGCTGGAGGGCCGCTGCAAGGACATGGTGCTGCGGCGGGCCGAGAACATCTACCCGGGGCTGTACGAGCCGGGCCTGCACGTGCCGGGCGTGGAGCTGGGCGTGCTCGTCGGGGTGCCGGCGGGCGACGGCGACGAGCGGCTCGTCGCGGTGGTGCAGCCGCAGCGCGGGGTGCCCGAACCGGCCCTGCGCGCGGCCCTGTCGGAGCCGCTGCGGGCGATGGGCACGGCCCGGCCGGACGCCCTGCTGTTCGCGGACATCCCGCTCTCGGGGCGCTCGCGCAAACCGGACCGGGCGGCGGTGTCTGCGCTGGCGGCGGCCCGGCTGGGAAGGGGCGCGGGATGAGCCTGTGGGTGGTGGTCCCGGCGTACGACGAGGCGGGGTCGATCGGGGCGACCCTGGCGGCGCTGGCCGCGCAGGAGGACACCGGCTTCCGGCTGGTGGTCGTCGACAACGCCTCGACGGACGGCACGGCCCGGATCGTCCGGGAGTTCGCGCGCTCGGCGCCGTTCCCCGTCGATCTGGTCCACGAGCCGGAGCCGGGGGCGGGGACGGCGGCCGACACCGGGTTCCGGCACGCGGTGCGCGGCGGGGCGCGCCTGTTGCTGCGCACCGACGCGGACTGCCTGCCCGCCCGGGACTGGACGGCCGTCGCCCGGGCGGAGTTCGGGCGGGGGGCGCAGATGCTGTGCGGGCGGAGCGTGCCGCGCCGCGACGAGCGGCCGACGTTCGCCGAGGCCCGGCTGCTGCCGGCGCTGGTGCGGCTGACCGCGCTGTACGGGCGGTGGCGGGCCGCGCACCGCGACCCGCGCTTCCGGGCCCCGTACGTGCTGTGCCACGGCCACAACCTCGGCATCACGGCGGAGCTGTACCTGCGTTGCGGCGGTGCGCCGCGCGAGCGGCTGGAGGAGGGCTCGGAGGACGTCACCCTGCTCAACCGGGCGCGGGAGCACAGCGCGCGGATCGTGCGCTGCGAGCGGCTGGTGGTGGAGAACAGCCTGCGGCGGCTGCGCTCCTGGGGTGCGCGGCGCACCCTGCTCTGGTACTGGGACCGGCGCTACCGGCCCCTCGACACGAAGGAGGTCCACGTCCGATGACCACTGCCCACACCCGGGCCCGCAGGCGGGACCGCCGTGTGTACCTGCGCAGCCACCCCCTCCTCTTCGGGCTGCTGGCCGCGACGCGCGGGCGCGGTGTGCGGCGGCTCGGCGGGACGCTGCTGGTGCACGACGCGGAGGCGTACCGGCAGGCGCTCACCCGGCTGCCGCTGGACCGCACGGCGGCGGGGACGACGGGCGGGGCCGCCCGGGAGGCGCTGCGCGGCGCCGGGGGCGTGCTGTTCGACCAGGAGGGCGGCGGGCACCGGACCGGCCGGCGCGGTGTGGCCGAGGGGCTGGGAGCGGCCGGGGTGGAGCGGCTGCGGGAGGTGTGGCGGCCGCTGCTGGTACGGGGGCCGGCGGCGCTGGAGCGGGGCGGGGAGGTGGATGTGGTGGCGCTGGCGCGGGAGCTGGCCGGGGCGGTGGTGTGCGCCCTGCTGGACTGCGCGGCCGACCCGCGGGAGCTGGCGCGGGCGGCCGCCGCGGCCGCGGCGGCCTCGGTACGGGACCACCTTCCGGGCCCGCCGAGGCCGGGCGCGGCGGCGGAGGCGGCCCGGGCGGCGGAGCGCCTCCAGGGGCTGCTGGGGGACGGGGACCCGCTGTCCGCGATGCTCGCGGTGGCGGCGGTGAACACCACGGTGGCGGCGCTGCCGCGGGCGGTGGCGTGGTGCGCGGACGCCGGGCTGTGGGAGCAGGCCGCGGACGCGGAGCTGCGGCCGCGGCTGGCGGAGGAGCTGCTGCGGGTGACGGCGGCCTCGCCGGTGCTGCCCCGGGTGGCGGCGGCGGACGGGGTGGTCGGGGGCTGCCCGGTGCGCGGCGGGGACCGGCTGCTGCTGGTGGCCCGGCACGCGGCGGGGGCGCACCGGCGTGACCCGGACGGCCGGGCTCCGGCCGGGCCGCCGGTGGCACGGCTGGTGTTCGGCGCGGGCCCGCACGCCTGCCCGGGGGCCCGGCTGGCGACCGTGCAGCTGGCCGACGTCCTGGAGGCCCTGGCCCCGTACCGGCCGGTGGTGACGCGTGCCCGGGTGGACCGGGGGGCGGCCCTGCCGGGCTGGCGCGAGCTGACGGTGCGGGCGGGCGCCGGCCGCCCCGTCCGCCCCGGGTCGACGGCGGGGGCGGGCGCATGAGGGTCGCGGTGACGGGGGCGAGCGGTTTCTGCGGTGGCCATGTCGCCCGGGCGGCCGCCGCGGCGGGCTCGTCGGTGGTCTGCCTCGGGCGCAGGCCGGGGCCGCTGGGCGAGCAGCGGTTCTGGGACGCGGCGTCGGCCGAGCCGGACCTGTCGGGGGTGGACGTGGTGGTGCACTGCGCGGCGGCGGTGGGCGATCCGGCGCCGGGCTCGCGCGCGGAGGCGGTGATGCGCGCCGTCAACGTGGACGGCACGGCGCGGCTGCTGCGGGCGGCGGCGGGCCGGCCGGTCGTGTGGGTGGGCAGCGCGAGCGTCTACGACCCGCTGCGCGACCGCTCCCGCGTGACGGAGGACCATCCGCGCCGGAACCACCTCAACGCCTACGGCCGCACGAAGGCGCAGGGCGAGGCCCTGGCGCTGGCGGCGGGCGCGGTGGTCCTGCGGCCGAGGGCGGTCTACGGCCCGGGGGACACGCAGCTCGTGCCGCGCCTGCTGTCCCGGGTCCGCGCCGGCACGCTCCTGCTGCCGGGCCCGGACGTCCGCCTCAGCCTGACGGCGGTGGAGAACCTGGCGGACGCCTGCCTGGCGGCCCCGGCCTGGGCCCCGGGCGCGTACAACATCGCGGACGCGGCCCCGTACGGACGGGACGCGGCGGTCGCGGCGGTCCTGCGCGCCCACGGCGTCCCCGCCCGGATCCGGCACCTCCCGCTGCCCCTGGCCGCGGCGGCGGCCCGGGCGGCGGAGGCGGCGGCCCGCCTGACGGGCGGCGAGCCGGCCCTGAGCCGCTACGCGCTGGACCAGCTGTCGCGTCCGGTGGTGCTGGACCTGTCCAGGGCCCGGGCCCGGGGCTGGACCCCGGACCGGACCCTGGGGCAGTACCTCGGTTCCTGCGCCCAGGACCGGGTCAACCGCCGCTGCTGATGCTGCAGTTGGCGTCGGGGGCGTGCCCGGCCGGCCAGGCGATCCGGTCGAACACCGCGGTCTTGGTGGTGGGGTCGAGATGGACGATGGGCACGGCCTTGTCGTGCGGGTTGCCGTACTGGTCGAGGCAGATCCAGCCGCTGGCGCCGTCGACCCGGTTGGTGCCGTGCAGACGCAGCCAGCTGTCGCGGACGTCGGCGAGGCCGGGCATCTTCACCGCGCCGACCGTGTTGTTGCGGATGCCCGCGACGGCGGTGGTGACCGCGTCGTACGTGATGATGATGCGGCCGTCGGACAGCGTTCCGGGGCCGATCGAGGGACCGGACGCGGGCTGGGCTTCGCGGAGGAGGGAGGCGAGTTCCCGGAGGGCGTCCTTGGAGCCGCCGGTCGCCTCGGTGCTC
Source organism: Streptomyces sp. NPDC093801 (assembly GCF_040701585.1). Lineage (NCBI taxonomy): Bacteria > Bacillati > Actinomycetota > Actinomycetes > Kitasatosporales > Streptomycetaceae > Streptomyces > Streptomyces sp. NPDC093801. The sequence continues at coordinate 34,695 of NZ_JBFBDP010000038.1, forward strand.
CCCTCGCCCCAGGCGTCGGGGTGGGCGAGCGCCGCGTAGCGGACGGTGATGCCCGCTCCCGCCTTGAGGGCGTCCCACTGGTCCGCGAACTTCTCGTCGACGGTCAGGGTGGAGGCGTGCGAGCCGGTGACGACCGTGTAGTGCCTGTCGCACTTGCGGCCGCCCAGCTCGATCAGGAACTGGCGCAGCTGTACGGGCCGGCCGGCGAAGTAGATGGTCGTGGCGTTGGACGAGCAGATGTCCGGGACCATCTGGTGGAAGTCGTTGGCGAGGTTGCCCTCTTGGGTGAAGTCCGGCGGGGAGCGGAAGGTCTCCGGGGCGTTGGGGGCTCCCGCGGCGAGTCTCTGGAAGGTCTCGCGCAGGGTGGACAGGTAGTTGTCGCCGTCGCGGATGTCCTCGACGACCATGGTCTCGGCGGGTTTGATGTCCGCCCCGTAGGAGCCGAGTGCTTTCGCCTGGTCGGTGTTGCTGGGGGCGATGCGGGCGAGGCCGGGGTAGGCGTTGTCGGCGCCGTTCTTGATGTCGTCTGCGGTCATGGGGCCGGCGACGACCGGGATGCCCTTGTCATGGGTGAGGTAGCGGACGGTCTCCGCGGTTTCCCTGAGGCTGATGTTGATGCCCGCGACGGCCCTCAGGTTCTCCTTCTCCGAGGCGGCGGCCTTGACGAGGGCGTCGGCGACGGGCCGCCAGTACGCGTAGTTCCGGCCGGGGTTGGCGAGCAGCAGCCGGATGGGCGGCTGTTTGCCGTTGGCCCGGTGGTTGGCGCGGTACTGCGCGAGGTAGGCGCCCTGGACCTGCTCGACGAACTCCCGCTGCTCGGCGGCGTTGTCGGAGGTCATCGGGATCATCAGCGCGATGGTGGCCGGGTGCTTGCCCTCGACGCTGTCGTTCTCCGCCTTGATGCGGGCGAAGACCGGACCGAGGGGTTTGGCGTAGGAGTAGCGGCCGTCGGTGACGCCGGTGCATTCGTGGCGGGGTCCGCGCCGCTCGACTCCGGTGGCGCAGGACGGGTCCTCCCTGATGACCCCGGCGTAGAGGTAGTAGCCGCCGGCCACCAGGGCGAGGGCGAGGACGGAGATCACGAGAGCCCGGTAGAGCGGACCGTCGGGTAACAGCTTCATGGTGCGGACCCTCCGTAGGTGGGCAGGTGGGGCGCCTGGCGCCAGTTGGCCAGAAGCGTCGGCCACTCCTCGTGGGCCCGGTAGAGGACCTTCTGCGCGGTGGGGGCGCCGCTCTGGGCCATGGCCAGGGCGAGCAGCTGGAGCCTGACGGTGCCGATCAGGTCCTGCCGGGGTGCCATGAGGGGCGGGGACTGCGCCCACAGGGCGGACACGAGGAGCCGGACGGCCCGGTGGACCGGGTCGTCCTCGGCCGTGCAGGCCCGGCAGACCGCGGTGACCGCGGGTGGCGGTGGAAGCACCCGCGGGGGACGGGGCGCGGCGCAGACCAGGTTGAGGGCGGTGAGCCAGTCGGGTGCGTCCTGCTCCGCGAACCGGCGGTGCAGGGCGTGGACGACGGGCTCCTCCTCTCCGAGGGCGAGGGAGTGGTGCAGGAACCGCGTGTCGGGCCGCTCGGCCGCGATGCCGTGGCCGTCGGGGTCGTAGAAGGACCGCAGCCGCAGGTGGACGTGTCTCCACTGCTCGCCGAAGGGCGTCCGCTGGGTGAGGGTGGTGAGCTGGTGGAGGAGCAGCGCGCGCAACGCGGGGTCGCCGACGAACGGGCCGCCGGTACCGGGCCAGGGCCGGCGTCCCCAGCGCCCGTCCCGCAGCTCGGCCGCGGCTTCCAGGACGGGTACGCCGCCGGGATCGCCCGGGGGGTAGTTGGCGGCGAGGAGGTGCACCGCCTCGCCGTCGAGGGCGGGGGAGTAGTACGTCAGGCGCCGCCGGGCGACTTCTCCGGGGAGCAGGGTCGCGAGGATCCGCTCGTTGACGGTCGTACCGGGCTCGGGGCCGGTCCACAGGTCGAGCAGGTCGAGCGGGTCGAGGGCGGCGGCCCCGTCGTGGAGGCGCATGCGCAGCCGGGCGGCCTGGACGAGGGTGTGGGCGGCTCCGGCCCGCCCGGCGCTGAGCCGGTGGATCACCTGGGCGGTCCCGGGCGCCGGTCTGTCCTCCCCGAACATCTCCTTGACCTCGTCGAGGGTCAGCGGGGCGAGGGGCAGGTGCGCCCGCCATCCGGCCGGTGCCGCCGGAATGCCGGTCCGCCAGAAGGCGCCGGGGGCGTTGCGGGTCGAGGGCGCGGTGTCCTCCAGGTCCGGAACCGGCCGGTCCTGGCTCAGCACGGTGGCGACGACGGCCGGGCGCAGGGCCCGCTTGCCCTCGGCCTCCTCGTGCCAGACCTGCGTCAGCTCGTCGAGGAACGCCGAGCCCGTGGGGGTGTGGGCGTTGTCGAGGAGCAGCAACGGGCGCGGCACCCGGTTCATCGTGTGACGTCGGCCGTAGTGGTCGGCGATGTCCGCGAGGAGGGCTGCCAGCAGGTGGCGCTCGGCGTGTTCGCGGTCTTCCGTCTCGCCCCGGAAGGTCATGGCCAGCTCGGTCAGCTGGGCCAGCCCGTCGCCCTGGCGGCCCACCCGTCGGCTCCCCCACCACTTGAGGCCGTCCTTGTTGGCGCGGGGCCCGAGCAGTTCCGTGGCGACGATGCGCAGCAGGGGCCGGACCAGTTCCTCGACGCCCGGGGGCATGCCGCCGACCGCGGGCAGTGCTCCGGCCACCTCGTCGATCCAGCCCAGGACCCGCTGGTTGCGCGCCTGCTGGTCCGGCTGGCTCCCCCGTTGGAGCTCCCCGAGGCGCTGGCGCGCCGCCGGTATCTCGGACGGGCGCACCGGCTCCCAGCTGGTGATCGCGAGCAGTCCCTGGAGCAGCCGGGGGAAGGACAGCTTCCCCCCGAATTCGCTCGGTTTCTGGCTCAGCCCGTCCATCAGGTAGAAGAGCAGGTCCGAGGTGTGCGAGGCGTTCCTGGGCGCTTCTCCGTCGGCTGGTGCGGCAAGTCCCGGCTGGCCGAACCGGTCCGCGCCGAGGTCCGCGTACGCCTGCGGGACGCGGTGCGCGTACTGGCCGGACAGTGCTTCGAGGAGGGCGCTCTTCCCCGATCCCCGGCCGCCGCCGCACACGAGCAGGAGCGGCGTCCCGTCCGGGATGCGTAATCGCTTCGGCCCTTCCGACTCCAGTCCGACCAGGGACGGAACCACGGTTTTCAGTACCGCAGAGCGTCCGTACAGCGTCACCGCGACCCCCCAGTTCTCCGGCTCCGCGGCGCGCGCAGCGCCGCGATGGAAGGAGACTAGGGGAGTTCGTCGGCCCACCGGTGGCATATGGAGATGGACCATGCCCCGGTTACGGATTCGTGACGCTGGGCGACACCGGGACGGCGCGGCCGCCGCCCCGGGTCGGTCCGCTGTCAGCCCTCGGTCGGGGTGAGGCGCAGGGAGATGCTGTTGATGCAGTAGCGCTGGTCCGTGGGGGTCGGGTAGCCCTCGCCCTCGAACACGTGGCCGAGGTGGGAGCCGCACGCCGCGCAGAGGACCTCGGTGCGGACCATGCCGTGGGAGGTGTCCGCCTTCAGTTCCACCGCCTCGCTGTCCTTCGGGTCGTAGAAGGACGGCCAGCCGCAGTGGGACTCGAACTTCTCCGTGGAACGGAACAGTTCCGCGCCGCAGCCGCGGCAGGAGTAGACGCCCTCCGTCTTGGTGTCCGTGTACTCACCGCGGAAGGCCGGCTCGGTGCCCGCGAGGCGGAGCACCTGGTACTCGGACGGGGTCAGCTCCGCCTGCCACTGCTCGTCCGTCTTCTGGACCTCGTACGCCATGACGCTCCCGCTCCCTCAGTTCGACAGGCGGGCGAGGATCTGGGGTCCCAGGTCCGTGACGTCGCCCGCGCCCATGGTGAGAACGAGATCGCCGGGCTTGGCCATTCCCGCGATCACGTCGGCGACGGCGCCCTTGTCGTGCTCGGGGGTGACGTCGGCGCCCGCGGCGCGGGCGGCGGCGATGATGATCTCGCTGGTCACACCGGGGACCGGGTCCTCGCGGGCCGGGTAGATGTCGAGGACCACGGAGGCGTCGGCGAGGGCGAGGGACCGGCCCATCTCCTTGCCGAGCTCCTGGGTGCGCGAGAAGAGGTGGGGCTGGAAGACGACCAGGATGCGGGCGTCGCCGGCGGCGCCGCGGATGGCCTCCAGGTCGGCGGTCATCTCGGTGGGGTGGTGCGCGTAGGAGTCGATGACCTGGACCCCGGCCGCCTCGCCCTTGAGCTGGAGGCGGCGCTTGACGCCGGTGTACTTGCCGAGGGCGGAGGCCAGGTTGTGCGCGGGGATGCCGAGGGCGACGCCCGCGGCGAGGGCCGCGACGGCGTTGTGCGCGTAGTGGCGGCCGGGCACGGAGACGGTGAAGGTGAGCGGGCGGCCGTCGAGGAGGACGGTGACCTCGCTGGCCAGGCCGCGCGGGGTGATCTTGGTGATGCGGACGTCGGCGTCCTCGTCCTCGCCGTACGTGACGACGCTCAGGCCGTCGCGGCCGGCGACGCGGCGGGCGATCTCGGCGGCGCCGTCCTGGCCGTGGGCGACCACGAGGGTGCCGCCGGGGACGACCTTGCCGACGAAGGTCTCGAAGGACTCGTAGATCTCGTCCATCGACGCGTAGTTGGCGTGGTGGTCGAGCTCCGCGTTGAGGATGATCGCGACCTGCGGGGCGTACTTGTGGAAGCTGCGGTCGCTCTCGTCGGCCTCGGCCACGAAGATGTCGCCCTCGCCGTGGTGGGCGTTGGAGCCGGGGGCGTCCAGGTCGCCGCCGATGGCGTACGAGGGGTCGAGGCCGAGCGCCGAGAGGGAGACCGCCAGCATCGAGGTGGTGGTGGTCTTGCCGTGGGTGCCGGCGACGGCGATCGGGCGCAGGCCGTCCATCAGGCCGGCAAGCGCGTCGGAGCGGTGCACGACGGGGATGCCGAGCTCGGCGGCGCGGGTCAGCTCCGGGTTGTCGGCGCGGATGGCGCTGGAGACGACCACGCAGGTGGACCCGGGGGCGAGGTGGTCGGCGGCGTGCCCGATGTGCACCGTGGCGCCGTGGGCGCGCAGCGCCTCGGCGGTCTCGGAGTCACGGGCGTCGCTGCCGGCCACCTGCGCGCCGCGCTGGGCGAGGATCTTCGCGATGCCGGACATGCCGGCGCCGCCGATGCCGATGAAGTGGGGCCGTTCCATCGCGGTCGGCAGGCCGGGCTTCATTCAGGTCGCTCCAGGATCGAGTGCGGGGGCCCGCAGGCGTCGTCCGCGGGGTCCGCGGGACGGGTCCGCGGGGTGTGTCGCCCCCAGCCTATTCGTTGTGGGCGAAGAGCTTGAGCACCGGAACCCCGACCTTGTGCCGCGCGCGGGAGGCCCAGTCCCGGTGGAAGAACTCCTCGACGTAGTGCGGCGCGGTCAGGACGATCACCTCGTCGGCGTTCACCTCGTCCACGACGTCCTTGAGCTTGTCGAGGGGGTGTGCCTCGACGATCTGGCCGACGGCCCGGGCGCCGTGCCTGCGCAGGGAGGCGAGCGAGTGGGCGAGGGCGAGGGCGGCGGGGCCGCGGGCGGCCTCCCCCTCGGGTTCGTCGGCCTCGTGGAGGGCTTCGGGGAGCTCGCCGAGCGCTACGTCGTCGATGGCGCGGAGCAGTCGGTCCCGGTCACCCCTGGGTTGCATGAGGACGACGAAGGAGACCGGCTCGTCTCCGTGCAGGGTGGTGACGAAGTCCACGTCCACCGTGGTCAGCGGCTGCTCGATCATCAATACGCTCGTGAACACGGACGCCCTCTCCTTCATGCGCCGAGACCGGTCGGCCGGCCCCTGCGGAAACCATCCTGCCCCGCTGTGGCGCGGGGCCTGCGCAGGTATACGTGCCCAGCTACGTACCCTTCGGAAGCTAAGCGGAACGCGAAATTCCGCTCCCTTGTCAGATCCGACGGTAGCTCGTGAAGAGGAACCCGGCCTCTTCCAGTACGGAGGCCGGTGCGAGCCGGTGCGGAACCGCGACGGAGGGGCCGCCGGCGATCCGCTGGGCGCCGCCCGCGGTGAGCGTCGGGGAGATCGTCAGGCACAGCTCGTCCAGCGCGTCGGCGGCGACGAACTGGCCCAGCAGCCGGGGCCCGCCCTCGGTCAGCTGGCGCCGCAGCCCGCGCGCGGCCAGCTCCCGCACGGCCCGCGCCGGGTCCACCCCGGCGCCCTCGCCCGCGACCACGACCTCGACCCCGGCGGCGGCGGCCTCGGCGACCCGGTCGGACGGGGCGCCCGCACCGGTCAGCAGCAGGGTGGGCACCAGCGGGGAGGTGAACAGGGGGAGGGTGAAGTCCAGGTCCAGGCTCGCGCTGACCACCGCGATGGCCGGGGCGGGACCCTGGCCGGCGGCCTCGCGGCGGGCCGCGAAGGCCTCGCGGGCCCGCGCCGGGCGGTAGCCCTCCTGGCGAACCGTTTCCGCGCCGGCGATCACCACGTCCGCCAGGGCCCGCAGGGTGCCGAAGATCCGCATGTCGGTCTCGCCGGAGATGGGCTGCGAGCGCCCGTCGTGCTGGGCGGCCCCGTCCAGGGTCGACACCATGTTCGCCCGCAGCCAGTGCGCGCCGGGGGCCAGGGCGGGGTAGGAGTAGGCCTCCGCCAGCTCGTCCAGCGACCACGCGCGGTCGGCCGTGGCCCCGGAGGGGCCGGATGTCTGATCGGTCACAGGGAACAGGCGTCGCATCGGTGCAGTGTGACACGCCCCGTAGAGTTAAGAGCTGTGTCAACATCACTCTCCACCTCCGGTCCTGCCTCCGGGCAGCCCCCGATAGCCGACGCGGGTCCGCTGGCCCTGTGCGCCCGCGAGCCGCGCGTGCCCGCCGAACGGCTGGTGGCCGAGATGGTCCCGCCGCCGCGCTTCGACTCGGTGCGCTTCGACACCTACGACCCGGACCCGGCCCAGCCGAGCCAGACCGAGGCCGTCGCCGTGCTGAGCGGCTTCGCCGCCGGCCTCGGCGGGGCCCACGCCAGCGGCGCCGGCAAGCGCAAGTGGTTCCAGAAGAAGGCGCCCGCCCCGGCCGCCGGCCCCCGCGGTGTCTACCTCGACGGCGGCTACGGCGTCGGCAAGACCCACCTGCTGGCCTCCCTCTGGCACGCCACCCCGGCCGAGCCCGCGCTCAAGGCCTTCGGCACCTTCGTCGAGCTGACCAACCTGGTCGGCGCGCTCGGCTTCCAGCAGACCGTGCAGACCCTGGGCGGGCACCGGCTGCTGTGCATCGACGAGTTCGAGCTGGACGACCCGGGCGACACCGTGCTCGTGTCCTCCCTGCTCAGCCGCCTGGTCGAGCAGGGCGTGGCGCTGGCCGCCACTTCCAACACGCTGCCCGGCAAGCTCGGCGAGGGCCGCTTCGCCGCCGCCGACTTCCTGCGGGAGATCCAGGGACTGTCCGCGCACTTCCGGCCGCTGCGCATCGACGGCCATGACTACCGCCACCGCGGCCTGCCCGAGGCCCCGGCGCCCTTCTCGGACGAGCAGGTCGCCAAGGCCGCGTACGCGACCCCCGGCGCGAGCCTCGACGACTTCCCGGGCCTGCTGGAGCACCTGGCCAAGGTGCACCCGAGCCGCTACGGCGCGCTCACGGACGGGCTCGCCGCGGTCTGCCTGACCGACGTCGTCCCCGTGCCGGACCAGTCGACGGCGCTGCGCCTGGTGGTGCTGGCCGACCGGCTGTACGACCGGGAGGTCCCGGTGCTGGCCTCCGGGGTCCCCTTCGACAGGCTGTTCAGTGAAGAAATGCTCAACGGCGGTTATCGGAAGAAGTACTTCCGAGCCATATCGCGGCTCACCGCGCTCGCCCGCGACGCAAAACCCCTGGTGTCCCAGTAGGTTGGGCACGGCCGGGACGCTTTCGCGGCCCGGCCGTTTCCACTTCCATGAAGGGACCCGCCATGGCCACCACGCGTACCGCGCACACCGAGTGGGAAGGCAACCTGCTCAAGGGCGCCGGCACCGTCACCCTCGACTCGTCGGGCCGCGGCTCGTTCGAGGTCTCCTGGCCCTCGCGCGCCGAGGCCGCGAACGGCAAGACCAGCCCCGAGGAACTGATCGCCGCCGCCCACTCCAGCTGCTACTCGATGGCGCTCTCGCACGGCCTCGACGGCGCGGGCACCCCGCCCACCCGGGTGGAGACCAAGGCCGACGTCACGTTCCAGCCGGGTGAGGGCATCACCGGCATCCACCTGACCGTGCGCGCCGAGGTCCCCGGCCTGGACGCCGAGGGCTTCGCCGCCGCGGCCGAGGACGCGAAGAAGAACTGCCCGGTCAGCCAGGCCCTGGCCGGTACGACGATCACCCTGAGCGCCGAGCTCGTCTGATCCCCGCCCGCACCGCCGCCTCCGGGCCCCGCGCGCACGCCGCGCCGGGGCCCGGAGCCGTTCCGGGGCCCGGCCCGCGCACCCCGGTGGGGTGACGGTGCCGGGCGCGCGCACGCGCCGCCGGGGCGGCGGGGGTCCGGCGTGGTACCACGGGCCGGTCACGTCTCCCTCCGCACACCGGGGTGTTGCCGATGTCCGTCACCCGACGCAGCCCGCTCGCGGCCGGTACGGCCGCCCCCTCCCCCGGCGGACGGACGGCCCGCGCCGACGCGTACGCGCCCGGTGCCGCGTCCGCCGCCGCCGGCCCGTGGCGCTGACCCGGTGACGGGCGCGAAGGGCCGCGGCGGGGCCGGAGCCGGGACCCCGCTGCGGGAGCTGCTGCGGGTCCGCGGCGGCGCCGCGGGCGGCGGCCGGATCGACCTCGCGGCGTACGCCCCCTCCGCGATCCCCGCCGGCCCCTCGGACAGGGCCGCCGGGCGGGCCGTCACCGCCGCGCTGGCCGAGCCGCTCGCGGAGCTCCAGGAACGCCTGTACGCCGCCAGCACCGCGGGCGGCCGCCGCCGGCTGCTGCTGGTGCTCCAGGGCATGGACACCTCCGGCAAGGGCGGCACCGTCAAGCACGTGATCGGGCTGTTCAACCCCTCGGGCTGCCGCATCACCGCCTTCAAGGCGCCCACCCCCGAGGAGCGGGAGCACCCCTTCCTCTGGCGCGTGGAGAAGGCCCTGCCCCGGCCGGGCGAGATCGGCATCTTCGACCGCTCGCACTACGAGGACGTTCTGATCGCCCGCGTCCGCGGGCTGGCGCCGCGCGAGGTCCTGGAACGCCGGTACGGGGAGATCAACGCCTTCGAGCGGGCCCTCGCCGAGGACGGCGTGACGGTGGTGAAGGTCTTCCTCCACATCGGCTGGGAGGAGCAGCGGGAGCGGCTGCTGCGGCGGCTCGACCGGCCCGACAAGCACTGGAAGTTCGATCCGGGCGACATCGAGGAGCGCGGGATGTGGCCCGCGTACCAGGAGGCGTACGAACGGGTCCTGGAGCGCTGCTCCACGGACGCCGCGCCCTGGTACGTGGTACCCGCGGACCGCAAGTGGTACCGGAACTGGGCGGTCAGCAGGCTGTTGCTGGAGCACCTGGAGGAGATGGACCCGCGGTACCCGCCGGCCGGGTTCGACGTGGAGGCGTGCCGTGCCCGACTGATGGCCGGATAGTCATATATTTTGCGTGGGTGACCCTTTCTGTACGCACAGTGGCCGCCGCGGCCGTGCTCGGCGCCGCCCTCACCGGATGCGCGGGCGGCGCGGGTGCCCCCCAGGGCGCCGGCCAGGCCCGGATGGGCACCCCCGCCGCCTCCGGCCCCGCCGGCGCGCCCACCCCCTCCGCATCCGCCGCCCCCTCCGCCCCGCCACAGGCCGGCGCGCCCGCCCAGGTCCCGACCCTGGCACCCGGGCCGGGCGGCCTGACGCCGGTCTTCGAACGGGCCCGGCAGCGGGCCGAGAAGACCGTGGCCCTGACCTTCGACGCCGACATGACCTCCGACCAGGGTCCGCGCGCCGCCTCGGGGGAACGTTTCGACAACCCCGAGCTGATCGCCACCCTGCGCCGGCTGAAGGTGCCGTCCACCGTCTTCATGACGGGCCGCTGGGCGGAGGAGTACCCGGACCAGGCGAAGGCCATCGGCACCGACCCGAACTTCGAGATCGCCAACCACTCCTACAGCCACCACGCCTTCAAGTCCCCCTGCTACGGGCTGCCCGCGCTCGACGCGCCCGCCGCCCGGGCCGACGTGGACCGGGCCTTCGCCGCCTTCAGGAAGGCCGGGGCGGTCAACACCGTGCCCTACTTCCGCTTCCCCGGCGGCTGCTACGACGACCAGGCGCTGCGCGCCCTGGCCCCCGCCAAGGTGACCGCCGTGCAGTGGGACGTGGTCAGCGGGGACGCCTTCGCCAAGGACCCCGACGCGGTGGCCGAGCAGGTGCTGGCGGGGGTGAAGCCCGGGTCGGTGGTGGTCATGCACTGCACCCACAGCGCGGCGCCGGTCACCGAAACGGCCATCGAGAAGATCGTGCCGGAGCTGCGCAAGCGGGGGTTCCGCTTCGTCAAGGTGTCGGAGCTGATGGGGAAGTAACGTTTCGTCACCGCCGCCGCCGGAAACACGGCCGCCGGCCGGGGATCAGCCGGAGCAGGCCGAGCGCTGCGCCTCCTGCCACTCGCACACCGGGCACCGCACCACGCCCGGGGTGGCGGCCCCGTACTCGGTGGGCCCGCCGCACTCCAGGCAGTCCGCGTACGGGGGCCCGGGCGCCCGCCCGGCGGACGCGGCCGGGGCGGGGCCGGGACAGGAGGGGGCGGCGTCCTGTAACGGGTCCATGCGGACGAGCCTACTCAGCCCCGGCGCGTGCCCGCCAGACAGGCCGCCGCCCCCGCCGCCGCGGCCAGCAGCAGCGCACCCGCCGACGCGCCCGCCGCGAAGGCCGGCTCGGCCGCGCCCGCCCGGGCGGACCCGATCAGCACGGACACCGCCCCGCGGGCCGGGGACAGGGGCAGGACCCAGGCCAGCAGGCAGCCCAGGGCCGCCCCGAGGACGCCGGGGCCGCGCCCCGGCACCAGCGGCGGGCCGCACACCGCGCCCACGGCCGCCCCCGTCAGCACGCACACCGCCACCGCCACCGCCCCCGCGAGGGCGGCCGCACCGGGGGCGTGCCCGGCGAGGTTCCCCACCAGCAGGGTGTAGGCCGCGGCGAGCATCCCGGTGAGCAGGGCCCCGCCCAGGCCGGTCAGCAGGGCCGCCGCGTGCACCCGGGCCGGGCCGGCCGCGGCCGCGGCGCAGGCGCGGGCCGCCGGGGGCTCGGCGGTGACGCAGGTCCGGACCAGCCAGGCCGCCAGCGGGACCAGCCCGGCCGCGGCGTAGCCGAGGGAGTCCAGGGTGCGGTCGCCCGGCTGGATGCCGATGCCGGTGAAGACGGCGTAGACCGCGAAGGGGGCGAGCCAGCGCTGGGACCGCAGCAGCAGCGCGGCCCGGTAGCGGAGCAGGGCGGTCACGGGAGTTCCTCCACGGCGCGGATGTGCCAGGGTCGCCGGGCGGTGAGCAGCTCGCGCAGCACGGCGTCGGAGCGGTCGGCGCCGACGGTCAGGAGGATCCCGCCGCCGGGGGCGGGTACGGCCCCCGGCGGCGGGGCGCTACCGGGCGGGCCGGACGCGTGGATCCGCACCGCCGCCGCCCCGGTCCGTACCGGCGGCGCCGGGCCCCCCGTACCCGGCGCGCCGGCCCGTGCCGGCGGCTCCGCGGCCACGCTCTCCAACGCCCCGTCCAGCAGCCGGTAGCGGCGGTCGGGCAGGCCGGCGAGCCGCGCCGGGTCGTGGTCGACGAAGACCACCGTCCCTCCGGCGGCGGTGCGTTCGCCGACGGCGCGGTCCAGCTCGGCGCGGGCGGAGGGGTCCAGGCCGGTCCAGGCCTCGTCGAGGACGAGCAGCCCGGGCTCGGCGAGCAGGGCCTGGGCGACGGCCACCTTCTGGCTGGTGCCCTTGGACAGTTCGGCCATCGGGGTGCGGGCGTACGCGGCGGCGCCGAACCGCTCCAGCCGTTCGGCCGCCCGCCGGGCGGCCCCGGCGCCGGTGAGCCCCTGGATCCGCCCGAGGTGGGTCAGGTAGTCCAGGGCGGTGAGGGGCAGGGCGGCGGGGAAGCGCTCGGGGACGTACGCCGTACGGCGCGGCCGGCCGGTGATCCGCCCCTCGGTCGGGGTGTCGATGCCGGCGAGGAGCCGCAACAGGGTGGACTTGCCGCCGCCGTTGCCGCCCTCGATCCGCACGAGGGCGCCGGGCGCCAGCTCCGCCCCGACCCCCCGGAGCACCCAGGGCCGCCGCCGGCCGTAGCGGCGGCCCACTCCGGTCAGGTTCAGTGCGCCGCCGCCGTCTCGGTGACCTCGCTGGGCCGGACGATGACGAAGCCCTCGCCGCGCAGCATCAGCTGGACGGCCTCGCCCGAGCCGCCGCGGATCATCGAGCCGATGGACTGGGAGCGGTGCAGCCCGGTCTCCAGCTGGGCGCTCCAGCCGACGACCGCGTCCGTGTCCACGTACACCGGGGACTGCGCGGTGACCGGGATGATGATCGGGTGGCCGTCGCAGACGACGGCGAGCTTGCCGGTGCCGGTGAAGAGGCTGTTGAAGAGTCCGCCGCCGGTCATCCCGGCGCCCTTGACCATCTTTATCTCGTACGACAGCGTCGGGTCGAAGCACAGCACGTTCCGCCCGTTGACGGTGAAGGCGTCCCCGGGCTCGAAGTCGATGATGAAGCAGTTCTCGGCCCGGTGCGCGAACCAGGCCTCGCCCCGCCCGCGTACGGACATCAGCGCGAGGCCCTCGCCGGTGACGGCCCGCTTGAGCATTCCGCCGATGCCCTGGCCCTTGCGCTCGAACTGGAGGTCGCCGCGGAAGGCGACCATGGAGCCCTGCCGGGCGAGCATCTCGCCGTTGACGGCGTACTTGACGGATTTGGCGTTCTGCAGGGTCATCCCGGGGGCGGCGGCGGGCTGGGCCAGGTTCTCACCGGCGAAAAGGTCGCTCTTCATGGGCTCGATCCTCACCCGCGCCCGGTACCCGGGACATCCTCCTCAAGTCGGAGCCTGGCATCCTTGACGGGATGAGCAGCCAGCACACGAACCAGACACCGGACGTACCCGCGGTGGGGTCGGACAGCCCCTTCCGCAAGGACCACGTACTGCGCGACGAGGCCCCGCAGTTCGTCCTGCCGCTGGTCGTCCGGATCGAGAAGACCGGGCCGCCGGCCCGGACGGACGCGCTGGAGACGGCGGCCCGGGCGGTGCTGGTCCTCCTCACGGACGAGCGCGCGCAGGGCGAGGGCGAGTGGGCGCAGGCGGTGCGCGACTGGCAGGACGCCCGGATCCGCAAGGTGGTCCGCCGGGCCCGCGGCGCGGAGTGGCGCAAAGCCGGCACCCTGCCGGGCGTCACGGTCCACGGCTCCGCATCCGAGGTACGGGTCTTCCCGCCGGTCCCGCTGGACGGCTGGCCCAAGGAGCTGGCCAAGCTCCAGGTGTCGGGCACCGACCTGGACGACCCGGCTCCGGCGCGGGCGCCGGAGCCGGGGGTGCCGGTGCTGTGGCTGAACCCCGACCTCGACATGTCGGCCGGCAAGGCGATGGCCCAGGTGGGCCACGCGGCGCAGCTGGCCTGGTGGGAACTGACCGCGGCGGAGCGCGCCCTGTGGCAGGCCTCGGGCTTCCGCCTGGCCGTCCGCACCGCCCCGCGCGAGGACTGGGCCCGGCTCAGCGGCAGCGGCCTCCCGGTGGTCCGCGACGCGGGCTTCACGGAGATCGCCCCGGGCAGCTGCACGGTCGTCTCGGACCACCCGGCCCTGCACGCCCGGCCGTAGGCCGGCGTGCCCCCCTGCCCGGACGCCGGCCCCTGCCCGGACGCCGGCCCGCGGCCGGCGGCCGGCACCGGGGGCCGGCCGGCGGCCCCGTACGGGTGCGGCCCGGGCGGGAACCTCAAATGTTGCTCTGAACGTCCCCTCACGGTGGTTGGCCCAATCCCGTCCGGGCCATGACATCCGCACAGAGTCCTTGAGAGGGGGCGAGGGGGACATGAAGCCCATGGCACGCCTGGGGGTGGGCATCGGCTGGCGGCCGGAGATCGCGGAGGCGGTCGAGCGGCTGGAGGGCCTGGACTGGGTCGAGGTGGTGGCCGAGAACGTATGCCCCGGCCACCTGCCGCAGTCCCTGCTGCGGCTGCGCGAACGCGGCGTACGGGTCGTGCCGCACGGGGTGTCGCTGGGGATCGGGGGCGCCGACCGGCCCGACGCGGGCAAGCTGGCCGCGCTCGGGGAGCGGGCGGTGGCACTGGGGGCGCCCGTCGTCACCGAGCACATCGCCTTCGTGCGGACCTCCTCGCCCGCGCTGGAGGCCGGGCACCTGCTGCCCGTGCCGCGGACCCGGGACGCCCTGGCCGTGCTGTGCGAGAACGTGCGGATCGCCCAGGACGCGCTGCCGGTTCCGCTGGCGCTGGAGAACATCGCCGCGCTGGTGTCCTGGCCCGGCGAGGAGCTGACCGAGGGGCAGTTCCTGACCGAGCTCGTCGAGCGGACCGGCGTGCGGCTGCTCGTCGACGTCGCGAACCTGCACACCAACCGGGTGAACCGGGGCGAGGACCCGGCCGCCGTGCTGGACGCGATCCCCCTGGAGGCGCTGGCGTACGTGCACGTGGCCGGGGGTGTGGAGCGCGACGGCGTCTGGCACGACACGCACGCGCACCCGGTGCCGCCGGTGGTGCTCGACGTGCTGGCCCGCCTGCGCGAGCGGGTGGACCCGCCGGGGGTGCTGCTGGAGCGGGACGACGACTTCCCGGAGGGGCGGGAGCTGGCCGGCGAACTGGAGCGGATCCGCGCGGTGGTGACGGGCGGCGGGGCGGGTGCCGTCCGGGCCCGGGAGCCGCTGGCCGTGCGCGACGGGGCCCCGGAGCCCGCCGGCGAGGCCGCGCGGACCCGGGTGGGGCTCGGGCAGGCCGCGCTGCTGTCGGCGCTGGTCGCCGGGACGCCCGTGCCCGAGGGGTTCGACCGGCGGCGGGTGCGGGTCCAGGCGCGGGCACTGGCCGCCAAGCGGGCCTCCGTGGTGGCGAAGGTCGCACCCGAGCTGCCCGGGATCCTGGGCGGGCCGGAAGCCTTCCGCACGGCCTTCCTGGAGTACGCGGCGCGGCGTCCCCTGAGGGACGGGTACCGGCGCGACGCCCTGGACTTCGCGGAGCACCTGCTGGTCCGGGACCTGCCGCAGGACCCGGCCGCGCGCCGTCGGCTCACGGCCTGGTGGCGGGAGCGGGCCGGGGCGCGGCCGCCCCGGCGGATCGTGCGCTGGGCGCGTGCGCTGGCGGGGAGGGGACGGTGAACGTTCTGGCCGTGGGTGTGTGGGTGGCCGTCGCCGTGTCGAGCCTCGGCCTGGTGCTGGGGCTGCGGCGGGGCCGGGCGCGGGTGTCCGGGACCCCCGAGGTCCACGACCTGTCCGAGGCCGCGTTCCTGGTGGGCGGGCCCGGCACGGTCGTCGACGCCGCGCTCGTCGCGCTGCTGGGCGACGGCCGGCTGGTGGCGGGCGGACCGGGCATCGTCCAGGAGGGGCGGTCGGCGCGGGGGGCGGACCCCGCCGAGCGGGCCGTGCTGTCGGCGCTGCGGGCGGCGCCGTCCGGGTGGCTGTACCAGGTGCGGTACGCCGCGATGCTGGACCCGGCCGTGCAGGAGACCGGGGACGCCCTCGCCGCGCGCGGGATGATCGCGGCGGGTCGGCCGGGGCGGGGCCTGCGGCGCTGGGGGCTGGTCCAGGCGGTGGTGTGCGCGGTGCTGATCCCGGTGTCGCTGCCGGTGACGTTCGTCGCCATGGCGCTGACGCAGGAGTCCCGGGTGCCGTTCGTCCTCAAGGTGCTGCCGGTGCTCGTGGCCGGCATCGTGGCGGGCTCGCTGTGTGCCCGGCGGGCCGGGCGGCGGGTGACCCCGGCGGGCCGGGCCGCGCTGGAGCGGGCCCGGGCACGGTACGCCGCCGACCCGGGCCCGGCGGTGCGGACCGCGCTGTTCGGGCTGCGGGGGCTGCGGGATCCGGGGCTGCGGGCGCAGCTTGTGCCCGCGGCGCGCGGGACCCGGCTGGCCGCGGCCCAGGCGCGGGGGCGGACCTCCGCCGGGCGGTCCCCGCACGCGTCCGGCTCCGACTCCGACTCCGACTCCGGCTCCTCGTCCGCCGACCTGGTGCCGGTGCTGTGGTGCGCCTCCGCCGACACCGGCGGGTCCTCCGGGTCCGGCGGCTGCGGCGGCGGTTCGGGCTGCGGCGGTTCCGGGGGGTCCGGGTGCTCGGGGTCCTCCGGCTGTTCGAGCGGGTCGAGCTGTTCGGGAGGGTCGAGCTGTTCGAGCGGCTCCAGCTGTTCCAGTGGTTCGAGTTGCAGCAGTTCGTCCGGTTCCAGCTGTTCCAGCAGTACCTGACCACCCGTCACCTCCGCGTCACGAGCCGCTCGCGCTCGCGCAGCGCGGCTCCGGACCGGGCGGCGGCGGGTGGAACCGGCCGTGCTCCGGATCTCGTTCCTGCTGCCCGCCCGGGCCGGGGTGTGGGCCGCGGCCGCGCCGGCCGTCACGGCGGACGCGGCGACCGCGGCGGGGGTGGCGTACTGGTTCGCCCCGCCGATGCTGCCGGCCTTGTGCCGCCTGGCGTTCGCCGGGCCCCCGACCGCGCGCGCCCGCCGCGGGCCTCCCCCGCCGGCCGGCGGCTGCTCGTCGCGCTGGACCGGGAACGGGCGGCGGCGGACCCCTCGCGGCGGCAGCGGCCCCTCACGGCGGTGGCGGTCCGCGGGCTGGGCGCCGTACGCCGCCCGGGCCTGCGCGCGGCCCTCGCGGCCCGGCCGGCCTGATCCGCGCGGCGCGGCCCCGTGCTCCGACCGGGGCCGCCCGGCCCGGCGTCCGGCGGTGCGGCTGTACAGCGGCAGGGCCCTGACATCTCATCGGACAGGACGATGAGACGAAGGGGTCGCCATGCGGATGACGCTCGCGCGTTTCGGAACCGCCTCGGCGGTCCTCTGCCTCGCCCTGTGCGCCCCCGCCGCCGCGGCCCGTGGGAGCGGGCCGGGGCCCGTTCCCGGCCGGGTCGCCGCCGAGGACGCCGGGGCCGAGCTGGTCGCCCGCCGGGCCGCCGCCGCTGCCGCCCTGCGACCGGTCGCCGGTGCGGCCGGGGCCCCGGCGCACGGCACGCGGCCGACCCAGGGCGCCCGCCCCGCGACCCGCCCCGTGCCCCGCCCCGGCGGCGCCGGGGCCGGGCGGCCGCTGGAGTTCCTGCCGTGCCCCGCCGCCGAGGAACTGCCGGAGCCCGTACGGTGCGCCACGCTGCGGGTCCCGCTCGACTACGCCCGCCCCGACGGCCCGCAGATCCCCCTCACCGTCAGCCGGCTCCCCGCCTCCGGCCGCGGGGGCGCCGTCCGCCAGGGCGCGCTGGTGTTCAACCCCGGCGGGCCGGGGGCCTCCGGGACCTGGTTCCCCCTCCTCGCCGACCGCGCCGCCTGGCGCCGGGTGGCCGCCGCCTACGACCTCGTCGGCTACGCCCCGCGCGGAGTCGGCGGATCCGCCCCGCTGACCTGCCAGGACCCCGGCGAGTGGCCGCAGGGGCCCACACAGGTCCCGACCGTGCCCTCCCCCGCGTACAAACGGGAGCGGCTGGCGGCCGCCCGGGCGTACGCCGCGGGCTGTGCCCGGCGCACCGGGCCCGCGCTGGCCCACTACACCACCCTCGACAACGCCCGCGACCTCGACGTGCTGCGCGCCGCCCTCGGCGAGCGCCGGCTGAGCTTCGTCGGGGCCTCGTACGGCACCTACCTCGGCGCGGTGTACGCCACCCGCCACCCGGACCGGGTGCGCCGCATGGTGTTCGACTCGGCGGTCGACCCCGACCCGCGGCAGGTCTGGTACCTCGGCAACCTCGCCCAGGCGGAGGGGTTCGAGCGCCGCTGGGCCGACTTCCGCGCCTGGACGGCCCTGCACCACTCCACGTACGGGCTGGGCACCAGCGCGGAGGCGGTGGGGGCCAGTTACGAGAAGGTCCGCGCCGCCGTGGCGCGCGCCCCGGCGGGCGGGGTGGTCGGTACGGGCGAGCTCCGGGCGGCGTACCTCCAGGCCGCGTACTACGACGACGTGTGGCCGGAGCGGGCCGCGGCGCTCGCCGCCTACCTGCGCGGGAACCCGGCCCCCCTCGTCCGGCAGGCGGCCCGCGACCCGGCGACGGCGCGGGAGGCCGCCAACGCGACGGCGGTCTACACGGCGGTGCTGTGCAACGACGCCCCCTGGCCCGCCGACTGGGGGACCTGGGACCGCGACCACACCCGGGCGGCCCGCCGCGCCCCCTTCGAGACCTGGGCCAACGCCTTCCTGAACCTGCCCTGCGCCGGCTGGCCGGTGCGCGAGCGGCAGCGGCCGGTGGACGTCGGGGCACTGCCGGCGGGGCTGCGGCTGCCGCGGACGCTGATCGTGGCGGCGGAACGGGACGGGGCGACGCCCTACCCGGGCGCGCTGGAGCTGCAGCGGCGGCTCGGCGCCGGCGCCGCGCTCGTCACGGAGCGGACGGCGGGCAGCCACGGGGTGGCCGGCGGACGCAACGCGTGCGTGGACCGGCATGTGGAGCGGTACCTGCTGACGGGGACCACTCCGGGGTGGCGCGTGACGTGTGCGCCGCATCCGGAGCCCGCACCGGTGACACTGGACGAGGGGCCAGCGAGCGCTCCCAGGGCGCTGCTGCCACCACTCGTCTGAACTTCCGGGCGGGATCTCCGGCTGCGTCGTTTCGGGGGCATGGCCACCCGATCCACCGGAGGCCGCTCCTCAGCGAGAGCGCGGTCGTCCTCCGGTCCTTCCCCCCAGGGGAGGTATCAGGCGAGCCCTGCCACCAGATCGGCGACGGACTTGCGGCGCCCGGTGTAGAAGGGCACCTCTTCACGGACGTGCATCCGGGCCTCGGAGGCACGCAGGTGACGCATGAGGTCGACGATGCGGTAGAGCTCGTCGGCCTCGAAGGCCAGCAGCCACTCGTAGTCGCCCAGGGAGAAGGAGGCGACGGTGTTGGCGCGGACGTCGGGGTAGCCGCGGGCCATCTTGCCGTGGTCGGCGAGCATGCGGCGGCGGTCCTCGTCGGGCAGCAGGTACCAGTCGTACGAGCGCACGAACGGGTACACGCTGACGTAGTCGCGCGCGACCTCGTCGGCCAGGAAGGCCGGGATGTGCGACTTGTTGAACTCGGCGGGGCGGTGCAGGGCCATGTTCGACCACACCGGCTCCAGCGCGCGGCCCAGCCTGGTGCGGCGGAACAGGTTGTAGGCGGTCTGCAGCTCGTCCGAGGTCTCGGCGTGCCACCAGATCATGATGTCCGCGTCGGCGCGCAGGCCGGAGACGTCGTACGTGCCGCGGACGGTGATGTCCTTGGCGGCGAGCTGGTCGAACAGCTCCTGGACCTCGTCGGCGTAGCCGCTGCGGTCCTCCGGCAGGACGTCCTTCAGCTTGAAGACGGACCACAGGGTGTAGCGGATGACCTCGTTGAGGTCCTTCGCCTTCTTCCCCGCGTTGGGAATCTTCTCTGGTGCAGTCATGTGTCCATTGTCCCGTGTGCTGATCAGTGCTCGGTGCCAGGGGTGGCCATCGAGGCGGTGACCGCGTCCGCGGCCTTCCCGGCGCTCGCGATGCAGGCCGGGATCCCGACGCCGTCGTAGAGGGCTCCGCAGACCGCGAGGCCGGGCAGGGCCGCGACGGCGGCCCGGATCCGGTCGACGCGGGCGAGGTGGCCGACGGGGTACTGGGGCAGTCCGCCGTCCCAGCGGGTGACGGTGGAGGCGACCGGCCGGGCGGCCAGTCCGACGGCCTCGCCGAGGTCGGCGAGGGAGGCGTCGACGAGCTCGGGGTCCTCGCGCTCCAGGTCGCCCTCGTCGCCGTGGCGGCCGACGGAGGTGCGCAGCAGGAAGAGCCCGGGGTCGGCGCCGGCCCAGGCCCACTTGTT
This sequence comes from Streptomyces sp. NPDC093801, assembly GCF_040701585.1. NCBI lineage: Bacteria > Bacillati > Actinomycetota > Actinomycetes > Kitasatosporales > Streptomycetaceae > Streptomyces > Streptomyces sp. NPDC093801. Next base: position 54,534 of record NZ_JBFBDP010000038.1, read on the forward strand.
GCTGGAGAAGGTGGACGCCTTGATCGTGCGGCCGTCCACGGGCGGTACGAGGAAGCCGCTGGCGGACCCGTCGGCGAGGGCCGCGGGCAGGTCGGAGCGGCGGAAGGCCATCGTGACCAGGGCCATGGAGGCGTACTCGGCCTCGCGCAGCCCGGCTGCGGCCGCGGGGGCGAGGGCGTCGAGCAGCCGGGCGGCGGGGGCCGCCGGGGTGGCGAGGACCACCGCGTCGGCGTCGAACGCCCCGCCGTCGGTGGTGATCCGCCAGCCCCCGGGCGTACGGGCGATCCCGCGCGCGGGGGTGCCGGTCAGGATCCGCGCCCCGGCGGCCCGGCAGGCGTCGGCGACGGCGAGCGGCAGGCGGCCGATGCCGCCGGAGATCCCGGCGAAGAAGGCCCCGGTGGCGGCCGCGCCGGTGACGGTGGTCCGCTCGGCGGCCGCACGGGCCGCCGCGCCGCTCTGGAGGGCGCGGACGCCCTCGGTCAGCGTGGGGTGGGTGCGCACGGCCTCGAAGAGGGCGGGGACGGCGGCGCGCATCGAGATGCGGTAGGCGTCTCCGGCGTAGACCCCGCCGAGCAGCGGCTCGACCAGCCGGTCCACGACCTCGCGGCCCATCCGGGCGGCGACGTACTCGCCGACGGCGACGTCCTCGCCGACCTCGGTGGGCGGCAGTGAGGTGTCGGCGGCGATCCGGGCGAGGCCCTCGGCGGACAGCACGCCGGAGGCGGCGAGCGCGGCGGTGTCGCCGGGGACGCCCATCACGTGGCCGCGGGGCATGTCGCGCAGCGCGCCCCGGGTCCACAGCCGGGCGGTGGCGGTCGCCGGGGGCTGGAGCGCGTCGCCGAGGCCGACCGCCCGGGCGAGGTCCAGGGCCTCGGGGCGGCGGGCGAGGAGGGACTCCGCGCCGAGGTCGACGGGGGCCCCGGCGAGCTCGCCGGCGTGCAGCTTCCCGCCGAGGCGCGGGCCGGCCTCCAGGAGGGTGACGCGGACGCCGTCGGCGAGCAGCCGGTGGGCGGCCGCGAGGCCCGCGATGCCGCCGCCGATGACGACGACATGGCGGGACGGTCCCGGCCGTCCCGCTCCGTTCGTACGCGTGTCCGCTTCGTGCATGGACACATGGTCTCAGACCGGCCGGCGAGGCCGGAACGTGACCGCATCGGAACCGGGTCGGGATCCGGGAGGCGAAACCCTCGGCGGCGGCCCGTACGTCGAAACGGGGACATCTGGCGATCCCCGGGGGGTACTTGACGATGCACACGCTCAGCGGACACCGGCGCGCGGCGGCGGCCCTGGCCGGCCTCTCCCTGGCCGGGGGCCTCGTGCTCACGGGCTGCAGCGCCGGAGGAGGGACGTCCTCCTCCGGCGACCGGGCGGCCGCGGCCGCCCCCCGGGAGGCCGCGCCGGGCAAGCCGGGGGCCGGGGCGGCCGCTCCCCCGGCCGCGGCGGACGCCGGGGGCCGGGCCCGGGTTCCCGTCCGGCCGAACGTCATCCGTACGGGGAGGCTGGGGATCGAGACGGCCGAGCCGCAGAAGGTGGTCGCCGCCGCCCGTACGGCCGCCGAGGGCGCGGGCGGGTACGTGGGCGCCGAGACCACCGACCGGGGCGGTGACGGGCGGATCACCTCGACGCTGACCCTGCGGGTGCCCGGGGACCGGTTCGACGCGGTGATCGCCTCCCTGGAGGGCGGCGGGAAGCTGCTGAACCGGAAGGTGGAGGCGCAGGACGTCACCGAGAAGGTCGCCGACGTCGACAGCCGGGTGAAGTCGCAGCAGGCCAGCGTGGCGCGGGTGCGGGAGATGATGGAGAAGGCCTCCGCGCTCAGTGACGTGGTCATGCTGGAGAGCGAGCTGAGCCGGCGCCAGTCGGACCTGGAGTCCCTGCTGGCCCAGCAGAACGCGCTGAAGGACCAGACCTCGATGGGGACGATCACGGTGTCGGTCTCGGAACCCGCTCCGGCCCCGGTGGAGAAGGACCCGGAGAAGGACGGGGAGCCGGGCCTGGGCGACGCCCTGGGCGGCGGCTGGGCGGTGTTCGCGCGGCTGGTGCGCTACCTGGCGCTCGCGGTCGCGGCGGTGCTCCCCTTCGCCGTCGCCGCCGCCCTGGTGGCCTTCGGGTTCCGGGCGTACCGCAGGTTCCGTCCGGCGGCGCCGAGGACGGGGCTGCGGCGGACCCTGGTGCCCCGGCAGCCCTCCGCCCCGGCGCCGGCCCCGGCGCCGGCCCCGGCGGCCGGAGCGGGGGACGCCGAGGACTGACGGGCCGTTCGCCCGTAGCGTGTCCCCGTAGCGGAGGCGACGGCGCACGGCGCGGAGGGCGGGCAGAGGGATGGCGGCGGAACGACTGGTGGTGGTCGGCGGGGACGCGGCGGGGATGTCCGCCGCCTCCCAGGCGCGGCGGCTCAAGGGCCCCCGGGAGCTGGAGATCGTCGCCTTCGAGCGCGGGCACTTCACCTCGTACTCGGCGTGCGGGATCCCGTACTGGATCGGCGGGCAGGTCGCCGAGCGGGACGACCTGGTCGCCCGCTCCCCCGAGGAGCACCGTGCCCGGGGCATCGACCTGCGCACCCGCACCGAGGTCGTGGAGCTGGACCTGCCGGGGCGCCGGGTGCGCGCCCGGGACCTGGACAGCGGCGCCGAGTCCTGGACGGGCTGGGACAAGCTGGTCCTGGCGACCGGCGCCCGGCCGGTCCGGCCCAGGCTGCCGGGGATCGGGGCCCACGGGGTGCACGGCGTCCAGTCCCTTGACGACGGGCAGCGCCTGATGGGCACCCTGGAGCGGACGGAGGGCCGCCGGGCGGTCGTGGTCGGCGCGGGCTACATCGGCGTGGAGATGGCGGAGGCCCTGGTCCGCCGGGGCTACGAGGTCACCGTCCTGCACCGGGGCCCGCAGCCGATGGCCACGCTCGACCCGGACATGGGCGGCCTGGTGCACTCCGCGATGAACGCCATGGGCATCGTCACGGTCTCCGGGGCCGAGGTGGTGGAGATCCTCACGGACGAGGAGGGCCGGGCCCGCGCGGTGGCCACGGCGGGCGGCGACGCGTACCCGGCGGACGTGGTGGTGCTCGGCATCGGCGTGGAGCCCCGTACCTCCCTGGCCCGCGCGGCGGGGCTGCCGCTCGGGGAGTCGGGGGGGCTGCTGACGGACCTGTCGATGCGGGTCCGGGGCCACGAGGACGTCTGGGCGGGCGGCGACTGCGTGGAGGTGCTGGACCTGGTGGCGGGCCGCGACCGGCACATCCCGCTGGGCACGCACGCGAACAAGCACGGCCAGGTCATCGGCTCGAACGCGGGCGGCGGCTACGCGACGTTCCCGGGCGTGGTCGGTACGGCGGTCAGCAAGGTCTGCGACCTGGAGATCGCCCGCACGGGGCTGCGCGAGAAGGACGCCCTGGCGGCGGGGCTGCGCTTCGTGACGGCCACGATCCGCTCGACGAACACCGCGGGCTACTACCCGGGGGCGCAGGAGATGACGGTGAAGATGCTGGCGGAGCGGCGGACCGGGCGGCTGCTGGGGGTCCAGATCGTGGGCGGGGCCGGGTCCGCGAAGCGGGTGGACGTCGCGGCGGTGGCCCTGACGGCGGGGATGACGGTGGAGCAGGTGGTGTCGCTGGACCTGGGCTACGCCCCGCCGTTCTCCCCCGTGTGGGACCCGGTCCTGGTGGCCGCGCGCAAGGCGGTCTCCGCGGTGCGGGCGGCGGGGGTGTAGCCCTGCGCGGCCCGTCGCCCTGGGGGCTCCGCCCCCAGCCCTCCTCCCCCCCAGCCACCGCTTGAGGCGCGGGCGCGGCAGCGCCGTGTGGTGAGCCGCGCCCGGCGATCGGGGGCGGGAACGGAGGGAGGGCGGGGCGGGGAGCAGCGCCGCAGGCACCTGCCCCCCGGGGCCCGGGCCTAGCGCGCGGTCTTGCGGTGGACGTAGTCCACCAGGCGGGTCAGGGCGTCGGGGTCCGTCGTCGGGAGGACGCCGTGGCCGAGGTTGAAGACGTGGCCCTCCAGGCCCGCCGCGGCCGCCAGGACCTCGTCCGTCTTGGCCTCGACGGCCTCCGGGGTGGAGAACAGGACGGCGGGGTCCAGGTTGCCCTGGAGCGCCTTGCCGGGGCCGACCCGGCGGGCGGCCTCGTCCAGCGCGACCCGGTAGTCGACGCCCACGACGTCCGCGCCGGCCTCGCCCATCAGGCCGAGCAGCTCGCCCGTGCCCACGCCGAAGTGGATGCGCGGGACGCCGTAGGAGGCGACGGACTCCAGCACCTTCGCCGACGCCGGCATCACCGAGCGGCGGTAGTCCGCCGGGGACAGGGCGCCGACCCAGGAGTCGAAGAGCTGGACCGCGGAGGCGCCGGCCTCGATCTGGACCTTCAGGAAGGCGGAGGTGATCTCCGCGAGGCGGTCCAGGAGGGAGGCCCACAGCTCCGGGTCCCCGTACATCAGGGCCTTGGTGTGCTCGTGGTTCTTGGACGGGCCGCCCTCGACGAGGTAGCTCGCGAGGGTGAACGGCGCGCCGGCGAATCCGATCAACGGCGTGCCGCCGAGTTCACCCGTGAGCATGCCGATCGCCTCGGTGACGTACGCGACGTCCTCCGGGGTGAGGTCGCGCAGCTGTGCGAGGTCCTCGCGGCGGCGGATGGGCTGGGCGACGACCGGACCGATGCCCGGCTTGATGTCGAGGTCGACGCCGATGGCCTTGAGGGGCACGACGATGTCGGAGAAGAAGATCGCCGCGTCGACGCCGTGCCGGCGCACCGGCTGCATGGTGATCTCGGTGACCAGGTCGGGGCGCATGCAGGACTCCAGCATGGCCGTGCCCTCGCGGACCTTGCGGTACTCGGGCAGTGAGCGGCCGGCCTGCCTCATGAACCACACCGGGGTGTGCGGGACCGGCTCGCGCCGGCAGGCCTTCAGGAAGGCGGAATCGTACGTCTGACTCGGCTGGCCCTGCGGGCTGGTAGTGGCGCTCACGCGGCAAATCTTCGCACGTACGAAGAAGTGCCCGACCCGGGGCGGGTGTCCCTGCGGCGCACGGGCGCCCGTTCCGCCTAGTCTTCCCGGCATGGCTGCGGCTCAGGGACGATTTTCAGATGGCGCTGACGGCGTGGACGGCGCGAAGGAGAGCTCGGTCCCGCTCCCGTTCCGACGGGCGGTCGACGGCTTGCGGAAGGCGCGGCTGCGGTCCGGGATCGAGATCGACCCCACGAAACCGCCGCAGCGGCTGGCACCGTACGCGTACGCGCTGGAGGCGGCGGTCGTGGACGGGGAGGACGACCTGGCCGACGGCCGACTGATCCTGCTCCACGACCCGGCCGGGCACGACGCCTGGCAGGGCACCTTCCGGCTGGTGACGCTGGTGCGGGCCGAGCTGGAGCCGGAGATGGCCGCGGACCCGCTGCTGCCGGAGGTCTGCTGGTCCTGGCTGACCGGGGCGCTGGAGGCGCGCGGGCTCGCCTACGGGGAGCCCGGCGGGACCGTGACGCGGGCCGGCTCGTACTACTTCGGCGGGCTGGGCGACCGGCCCCCGGCGACGCAGATCGAGATCAGGGCCTCGTGGACCCCCCGGGAGGGAGTGGGCGGGGTGCCGGACACCTCCGCGCACCTGGCGGCCTGGTGCGAGCTGCTGTGCCAGATCGCGGGGCTGCCGCCGGCGGGGCCGGCGGAGGGGGCGCCGGGCGTGGTGTCCCTGCCACAGCGGCGGGGGCCGCACCACCCGTAGCGGGCGGCGCGGCGGGCCGCCCCGAGGGGGCGGGCGGCGGGCGGACGGTGTCCGGCGGCGGGGACGATCGTTCTGGTTCGTGACGGAACGTCAAACCCGTGCGGTCATGGCGGGCTTCTGATCACCCCTTGATCGATCGTGCGTCCGAATTGCCCGAATTGTTACTCACCAAATCGTGATCATTCCCTAAAGCCGGGCGGGTGACGTGCCGAAGGAGTCAGTGACCATCCGCACGGTGCGCACCGGCTTCCTTCCCCGAGCCGGCCCGTCCCGCCACTCCCCCAGGAGGCCTAGGTGTCCGTTCTTCTCGAGCAGCCCGCAAGCCTGGTCGCCTACCGCCCGAACAAGCCGACGGCCATGGTCGTCGTGGCCGACCCGCGCGTCCGTTCCACCGTGACCCGCCATCTGTGGGCCCTCGGAGTCCGCGACGTGATCGAGGCGTCGTCCATCGCGGAGGCCCGCCCCCGCGTCGGCAGCCCGCGCGACATCTGCGTGGCCGACGTCCACCTGCCCGACGGTTCCGGTCTCACCCTGCTCTCCGAGACCCGCGCCGCCGGCTGGCCGAACGGCCTGGCCCTGTCCGCCGCCGATGACATCGGAGCCGTGCGCAACGCCCTCGCGGGCGGTGTGAAGGGCTACGTGGTCACCGGCACCCGCACCAACATCGGGCTCCCCACCCGGCCCGGCGCCGCCCCCATCGGTGCCGCCGCCGCCCGTATGCACCGCCGCCCCCCGGGTGCCCCGAGCCACCCGGGCGGCTACCGGGAGCTGTCCGGCCGCGAGGTCGAGGTCCTGCGCCTCGTCGCCGAGGGCCAGTCCAACAAGGCCATCGGCGTCTCGATGGGCCTGTCCGCCCTGACCGTCAAGTCCCACCTCGCCCGGATCGCCCGCAAGCTGGGCACGGGCGACCGGGCCGGGATGGTCGCCGTCGCACTCCGGACGGGGATCATCCACTGACCGCGCCCTGAGGCTCCGGGCCGGCGGCCGGCGAACCCGGCAGGGCCCGCGCCTCCCCCTCCGCGCCCGTCGACGGAACGTTCCGGCGACGGGCGCGTCGCATACACGGATACCCTTGACCGGTGACCGACGCCCAAGAGACCGCAGCACACCTGCGCACCACCACCGGGGGCGGCCCCCCGGACGAAGAGGTTTCGTCCGATGGGCTGCCGATTCCCTTGCTGGAGCCCCGCGAGGGCATCCCGCCCGTCGTGGCCGACGCCGCGGCGCTCGCCCGTGTCGTCGCGGCCTTCGCGGCGGGCACCGGACCCGTCGCCGTCGACGCCGAACGCGCCTCCGGCTACCGCTACGGACAGCGCGCCTACCTGGTGCAGCTGCGCCGCGAGGGCGCGGGCTCCGCGCTGGTCGACCCGGTCGGCTGCCCGGACCTCTCCGCCCTGGGCGGGGTCCTGTCCTCCACCGAGTGGATCCTGCACGCCGCCACCCAGGACCTGCCGTGCCTCCGTGAAATAGGCATGGCCCCCACCACCCTGTTCGACACGGAACTGGCGGGCCGCCTGGCCGGCTTCCCCCGCGTCGGACTCGGCGCGATGGTCGAGAGCGTGCTCGGCTACCAGCTGGAGAAGGGGCACTCCGCGGTCGACTGGTCCACCCGCCCGCTCCCCGAGCCCTGGCTGCGCTACGCCGCGCTGGACGTGGAGCTGCTGGTGGACCTGCGGGACGCGCTGGAGAAGGAGCTCGACCGGCAGGGCAAGCTGGAGTGGGCCCGCCAGGAGTTCGACTCCATCGCCTCCGCCCCGCCCGCCCCGCCGCGCAAGGACCCCTGGCGCCGCACCTCCGGCATGCACAAGGTGCGCCGCCGGCGGCAGATGGCCGTGGTGCGGGAGCTGTGGGAGGCCCGCGACCGCATCGCGCAGCGCCGCGACGTGTCCCCCGGCAAGGTGCTGGGCGACGCGGCGATCGTGGAGGCGGCCCTGGCCGTCCCCGCGAACGTGCACGCGCTGTCGGCCCTGCCCGGCTACGGGCAGCGGATGGGCCGGCGCCAGCTGGACCAGTGGATGGCCGCAGTGGAGCGGGCGAAGGCCCTGCCCGAGAGCGAGCTGCCGCAGCCCGGGGCGGCCCCGTCCGGGCCGCCGCCGCCGCGTTCCTGGGCCGACAAGGACCCGGCCGCCGCGGCGCGGCTGTCCGCGGCCCGCGCGGCCGTGTCGGCGCTGGCCGAGGGCCTGAACCTGCCCCAGGAGAACCTGATCACCCCGGACACCGTGCGCCGGCTGTGCTGGGAGCCTCCCCGCCGCGCCGACGCGGGCGCGGTGGCCGAAGCCCTGGCGGGCTACGGCGCCCGCCCGTGGCAGATCGAGCAGGTCACCCCGGCCCTGGTCGCGGCACTGGCGTCGGCCGCCTCCTGATCCGCGCGCCCCGAGAGCCCCCGTCCCTCCGCGGACGGGGGCTCTCGGCGTTCTCGGCGCGCTCCCCGCGGTGTGACCTTCGCCGCTGTTCGGGGAGGGGGTGTGCACATGAGTTACCCGCAAGTAGCATGGGCCGGGTGAGCGGGCGCTCAGTGAGAAGGAGCGCTCCGCCGCGCAGCAGTGCACACCCGCACCTGGAGGAGAGCCAACGTGCCTCGTACCGTCAGGGACGTCGTCTTCGTCGACGGCGTCCGCACCCCGTTCGGCAAGGCGGGCCCGAAGGGCATCTACCACGAGACCCGCGCCGACGACCTCGTCGTGAAGGCGATCCGGGAGCTGCTGCGCCGCAACCCGGACCTGGACCCCAAGAAGATCGACGAGGTCGCCATCGCCGCGACCACGCAGATCGGCGACCAGGGCCTGACGCTGGGCCGTACGGCCGGCATCCTCGCGGGCCTGCCGCAGTCGGTGCCGGGCTACTCCATCGACCGCATGTGCGCCGGCGCGCTGACCGCCGTGACCGCCGTCGCGGGCGGTGTGGCCTTCGGTGCGTACGACGTCGCCCTCGCCGGCGGTGTCGAGCACATGGGCCGCCACCCCATGGGCGAGGGCGTCGACCCGAACCCGCGCTTCGTCTCCGAGAAGCTGGTCGACGAGTCCGCCCTGTTCATGGGCATGACCGCCGAGAACCTGCACGACCGGTACCCGACGATCACCAAGCTCCGCGCCGACGAGTACGCCGTGCGCTCGCAGGAGAAGGCCGCCAAGGCGTACGCCGACGGCAAGATCCAGCAGGACCTGGTCCCGATCTCGGTGCGCAACACCAACGAGGCGGTCGGTGAGACGGGCTGGGGCCTGGTCACCTCCGACGAGCCGATGCGCCCGGGCACCACGCTGGAGAACCTGGCGAACCTGAAGACCCCGTTCCGTACGCACGGCCGGGTCACCGCGGGCAACGCCGCCGGTCTCAACGACGGTGCCACCGCCGCGATCATCGCGTCCGAGGACTTCGCCCGCGAGAACAACCTCCCGGTCAAGATGCGCCTCGTCTCCTACGCCTTCGCGGGCGTGGAGCCGGAGGTCATGGGCTACGGCCCGATCCCGGCCACGGAGAAGGCCCTCGCGCAGGCGGGCCTGTCCATCGAGGACATCGGTCTCTTCGAGATCAACGAGGCCTTCGCCGTGCAGGTGCTGGCCTTCCTGGAGCACTACGGCATCGCCGACGACGACGCCCGCGTGAACCAGTACGGCGGCGCGATCGCCTTCGGCCACCCGCTGGCCTCCTCCGGCGTCCGCCTGATGACGCAGCTGGCCCGCCAGTTCGAGGAGCAGCCGCACGTCCGCTACGGCCTGACCACCATGTGCGTCGGCTTCGGCATGGGCGCCACGGTCATCTGGGAGAACCCGAACTTCGACGCCGAGGGAGACTCCAAGTGAGCACCACCGCCGAGCTCCTGAAGGGCGCCGCCGAGCTGTTCCCGGACGAGGTCGTCACGTCCGCGCACGTCCGCCACCTGGACCTGCCGTTCGGCGCCGGGCGCTTCGCGCTCATCACGCTGGACAACGGCTTCGACCACACCAAGCCGACCACCTTCGGCCCGCAGTCGCTCGCCAACCTGAACGCGGCGATCGACCAGGTCGAGCAGGAGGCCACCGCCGGCACCATCGTCGGCGCGGGCATCACCGGCAAGCCGTTCATCTTCGCCGTCGGCGCCGACCTCAAGGGCGTCGAGCTGCTGAAGAAGCACGACGAGGCGCTCGCCATCGGCAAGGGCGGCCACGACGTCTTCAAGCGCCTCTCCGCGCTGGCCGTCCCCACCTTCGCGTACTACAACGGCGCGGCGATGGGCGGCGGTGTCGAGGTCGGCCTGCACTGCTCGTACCGCACCGTCTCGAAGGCCATCCCGGCCTTCTCCCTGCCCGAGGTCTTCCTCGGCCTGGTTCCGGGCTGGGGCGGCTGCGCCATCCTCCCGAACCTGATCGGCGCGGAGCGCGCGGTCTCGGTCATCATCGAGAACTCGCTCAACCAGAACCGCCAGCTCAAGGGCAAGCAGGTCTTCGAGCTCGGCATCGCCGACGCGATCTTCGAGGGCGCCGACTTCCTGGAGCAGTCCCTGATCTGGACCGCGAAGGTCCTGAAGGGCGACACCGAGGTCGTCCGCGCCGAGGTCGACCGCGGCGAGGCCTGGGACGCGGCCGTCGCCAAGGGCCGCGTCGTCGCGGACTCCAAGGTGCACGGCGCCGCTCCGGCCGCCTACCGCGCGCTGGAGATCATCGCCGCGGCCAAGGACGGCGACCTCCAGGCCGGCTTCGACGCCGAGGACAAGGCCCTCGCGGACCTGATCATGGGCGGCGAGCTGCGCTCGGGCATCTACGCCTTCAACCTGGTCCAGAAGCGCGGCAAGCGCCCGGCCGGCGCCCCGGACAAGTCCCTGGCCCGCCCGGTCACCAAGGTCGGCGTCGTCGGCGCGGGCCTGATGGCCTCGCAGCTGGCGCTGCTGTTCCTGCGCCGCCTGGAGGTGCCGGTGGTCCTCACCGACATCGACCAGGAGCGCGTGGACAAGGGTGTGGGCTACGTCCACGCCGAGATCCAGAAGCTCCTCGGCAAGGGCCGGATCAACCAGGACAAGGCGAACCGCCTGACCGCCCTGGTCACCGGTGTCCTGGACAAGGCCGAGGGCTTCGCGGACGCGGACTTCATCATCGAGGCCGTGTTCGAGGAGATGTCCGTCAAGCAGAAGGTGTTCGCGGAGGTCGAGGCGGTCGCCCCGGCGCACGCGATCCTCGCCACCAACACCTCCTCGCTGTCGGTGTCGGAGATGGCCTCCAAGCTCCAGCACCCGGAGCGCGTGGTCGGCTTCCACTTCTTCAACCCGGTCGCGATCCTCCCGCTGCTGGAGATCGTCCGCGGCGAGCAGACCGACGACGCCTCGCTGGCCACGGCCTTCGGCGTCGCCAAGAAGCTGAAGAAGACCGCGGTCCTGACGAAGGACGCCCCGGCGTTCGTCGTGAACCGCATCCTGACCCGCTTCATGGGCGAGATCCAGAACGTCATCGACGAGGGCACCCCGGTGGCCACCGCCGAGAAGGCCATCGAGCCGCTCGGCCTGCCGATGTCCCCGCTGGTGCTGCTGGAGCTCGTCGGCCCGGCGATCGGCCTGCACGTCTCCGAGACCCTGAACCGTTCCTTCCCGGAGCGCTTCACCGTCTCGCCGAACCTCAAGCGCGTGGTCGAGGCGGGCAAGCGGGGCTTCTACGTCTACTCCGCCGAGAACGGCTTCAAGCCGGAGCTGGACCCCGAGGTCGCCGCCCTCCTGGTGCAGGGCGACTCCGTCCTGACGGAGGAGCAGGTCCGCGACCGCGTCCTGGACGCGGTGGCGCAGGAGATCGGCCTGATGCTGGAGGAGGGTGTCGTGGCCGAGGCCCAGGACATCGACCTCTGCCTCATCACCGGTGCGGGCTGGCCCTTCCACCTGGGCGGCATCACCCCGTACCTGGACCGTGAGGGCGTCTCGGAGCGGGTGAACGGCAAGAAGTTCCTCGCCCCGGGTGTCGCCAGCGTCCCGGCGTAACCCGCGCAGACAAGAAGAGGGCCCCGTCCGCACCCGGTGCGGACGGGGCCCTCCCCGTTCGTCTCACCTGCGGCCGAGGCGGCCGCTCTTGACCAGGCGCTGGGCGGCCGGCGAGGCCGGGTTGATGGTCAGGGCCTGCCGGCCGGCCTGGCGGCGCAGGTCGTCGCCGTGCTTGCCGAGCTTCGCCGCGGTCTCCGCGATCCGCAGCCAGACCAGGGCGCGCCCGCTGTCCGCGGAGATCTGCATGGCCCGCTCGATCCGCCGCCTGGCCTGGTCGGTCTCCTTGCGGCGGATGTGGGCCTGGGCCATGCCGATGAGCAGGTCCAGGTTCTCCTGCTCGGCGAGCAGCCGGGCGCCGACCTCCAGGACGCCCCGGTCGTCCTTGGCCTCGACCAGCGAGGCGAAACCGTTCATCGTGACGTCGGTGACGGGCACCTCGTCCGGCTCCGTGCGCTCCCCGGCGCCGCGCAGGGTCCAGCCCAGGCCGCGGCGCCACTTCCAGGTGCGCGGGCCGGGCAGTTCCAGGCGGCTGCGGGTGCGCTCGTTGAAGTGCATGGACAGCTCGGGGCGGCCCTCCCACTGGTCGACGGCCCCCGCGACGTACTCCTCGGCCACCGGGCGCAGGAAGGCGTACCGCTTGGGCTGCATGCAGTAGCCGACGGCCTGGACGTACGGGGTGACCTCGGCCCGGACGTGCTCGGCGTCCAGGATCCGGTCGGCCGGCGCTGCGGTCGGCACGTCCAGGTCGGGGACCAGGGCGTGGGTGAGGGTGGCGGGGATGCGGTTGCTGTTGGCGTAGGGCCGCATGCGCCGGATGACCTCCAGCGCGCCGATCTGGGCGACGGGGATCCCGAAGAGGGTGCGGGCGGTGAACAGGCCGGTGGAGAAGCAGCCGATCACCTGGCGTGGGCGCAGGTAGGCGAAGACGGTCTCGGCGAGGACCGGGACGTCCAGGACGAGGAAGGGGACGCCCGCCTCGCGGGCGGCCTCGGCGAGGGTGTCGGAGAGGCTGGAGGGGGCGCTGGGGTGCGGTTTGAAGACGACGGAGGTGTGGCCGAGCCGTACCGCGTGCTCGAACATGCGCCGGTGCAGCTCCTCCTCTTCCTCCTCGGTGAGGATGCCCAGCGGGGAGAGGTACTGGCCGAGGAGGAGCGCGGTCTGCGGTCCCTGTTCGACGAGCTGCGGCGGGACCACCCGGTCGAGGATCGGGCGGCACTCCTCGGTGAGCTCCGCCACCAGGTCGAGGACGGCGCCGGTGTGGACGGGCTGCGAGGGGATCCCGTACTCGGTGAGGAGCATGGGGAGCAGGGTGGGGATCAGGTCGAGGTAGAGGACCCGGTCGATCCTGCCGTGGATGGGGCGGGGCAGGTCGTTGCGGGTGGGTCCGTAGCTCATGACCCCGTCGGCGTACACGGCGAGGGTGGCGTCGGAGAAGATCTTGCACAGGGTCTGGGCGGGCTTGACCTGGATGGACTCGACGACGAGCTCCAGGGGGCCGGGCCGGATCCCCATCTTCTCCCCCATCACGGTGCGCCAGAGGGGGGCGTCCTCGTCGCGGGGGGCCCACAGCGACGGGTGGAAGGGGTAGATGAGGTCGTTCCAGTAGACGACCCGGTGGAAGCGCGCGAGGACGGCGGCGGCGCCGGGCATCCGGTGCAGCGGGGTGGCGACCTCGGGGATGTCGACGTTGTTGCACACGAGCAGGATCCGCTCGCGGTCGTCCCGGCCGAGCTGGCCGGCGTCGATGGCGGCGGCCACCGTCATGGCCCCGTAGAGGGTGGAGGCGGCGAATACGCGGGTCATCGGGCGGCGGCACCCGGGTGCTGGGACAGCAGTGCTCTGAGCTTGTTCACGCGTGCGGAGTCCATTCCTGCCAGGGTCCCCTCCAGGATGTCCTGGGGAAGGTCGAAGAGGGTCTGCGCGCTGCGTTCCCACAGCAGGCCCCGGGTGAGTTCGTCGTAGTCGCCGGCGCGGTCCATGTGAATGACGACGAGTGCGCACAGAGTTCGCATGGCCTTGAACGAGAGTTCATATCCGCGCGGGTGGTGGGCGAGTTCGTCGAAAACCAGCCGGAAGGCGGGAAGGAAGTCCAGCTGCCGTTCGTCGGGGATCTTGGTGAGTGAAGTGGACACATCACGGCGGTAGAAGACGCCGTGGAGGTCGACCACTCCGAAGGAGCGCATCCGCAGGTGCAGCTGGTAGAACCAGTGCCGGTCCTCGGCGGTCCGCAGGGTCTCCTCGAAGAACAGCGCTCCCGCCTCGCGGAGCCGCTCGCGGTCGTAGATGCCGGCCCAGACCGAGGGGTAGTCGATGAAGGTGGAGGCGTCCACCGGCCCCATGTAGTCCAGGGGATTCAGCGGAAGGGCCCGCGGGGCGAGCGGGGGCATGACGATCTTCCGTTTCCTGCCGTAGACCCGGACATGGCCGGTGCGCAGGAAATCGACTCCCGACTGGCCCATCCAGCCCACGAGTTGCCCAAGATATCCGGGGGCGTACCAGTCGTCGCCGTCGAGAAAAGTGAAAAAGCGGCCGCGGGCCGCGGCGAGGCCGATGTTCCGGGTGGCCGATATCCCCATGTTCCGCTCGTTGCGGATGAGTACGGCACCGGGAATCGCCGGTATCATCTCCCGCAGGATCTCTGATGTCCCGTCAACGGACGCGTCGTCCACCACGATGAACTCGAAGTCCTCCCGGGCATTCAGGGCCAGGGACTTCAGCGTCGTCCGGCAGAAGTCGCGGACGTCACACATCGCGACGATCACCGAAAGGGTCACCATCGTCGGCACTCACCTTCTCCCCATTCACCGACACCCGGCCATCATGTCAGAGCACCGGGGAGAACCCGAACGGCGCTTGGGGTGTGACCTACAACTCCCCCGTCCTTCGAGGCCTATTCGTGACACATAAGGCTCAGGTGAGGATGTAAGGTCTAACGGGCCGCGCGGCCGTCCCGCCCGAGCCGCGCCCGGCTGCGGGCACGCCGACAGCAGTCGGGCACCGCCGACCGACCGGGAATCCATCCAGTGCGCATCCACGTGCTCGCAGACTCCGACACCCGCTGGAAATGGGGTGCGGGGCTGGCGGTGGGTCTGGCACCGGGCAGCGAGGTACACGCGCACATGCTGCGCGGCCGGAGCACTCCGACCGCGCGCCAGCTGGCGGAGGTCGGCATCACCCCCTCCTCGATCACCGAGGCCACGCTCGCCGAGTTCGCGGCGGCCCCCGCCCTCGCCGCGGCGGACGTGATCATCCTGGGCACGGTCGGCGGCGCCACCCACGCGGCCCTGCACGCGCTGGCCCGCCGCTTCGCCGGCGCCCTGCACCGGCCGGTCCTGATGACCGGTTACGTCGGCGTCGTCTACGAGAAGATGGCCGACGGCCTCCTGCTGCGCGCGGGCGCCGATATCGTCCTCGCCAACAGCCCTTTCGACCGGCGCCGCTTCACCGAGGTGTACGAACCCCTCGGAATTCCCGCGTCCAGCATCGTGCAGACGGCGCTCCCCTTTCTCGACCAGCGCCCCTACGACCCGAACCGGACCTTCGCCGAACACCCTTATACGGTGTGCTTCGCCGTCCAGCCCTCGGTACCCGCCGACCGCAACGGCCGGATGTACATGCTGCGCCGCGCGATATCCCACGCACGACTGCGCCCGGGGCGCGACGTCCTCGTCAAACTCCGCAGCAGACCCGGTGAGGCGACCACCCATGTGGAGGCGTACCACTACCAGGTCCTGGCGGAACAGCTGGACGAACCGCTCCCGCCCAATCTGCATTTCGTGTACGGCAACATGTCGCAGACCCTCGACCGTACCGATCTCCTGGTGACGGTCAGTTCCACGGCCGCCCTCGAATCGATGCACCGGGGAATGCCCACCGCCATTCTGAGCGATCTCGGCGTCCGCGAGGTGCACGGCAACCATTACTTCACCGGTTCCGGCTGCGTCACCGACTGGACCGCCATAGACGAGGGCGCGGCCCCGCTCGCCCACGAATCCTGGACGGTCGACCAGGGAATCCGCTCCACCGACCCCTTCGGCGAACTCCGCCGGCGGATCCTCGAATTGCGCAGCCGTCCGCTGCCGCCGGTCACCCCGTACTACACGGCCGACAGCGCGCCCGAATACGTCGGCACGCTGCTGCGCCGCCGGGGCCTGAACCCCGACGGCTCCCCCGGCCCGGGGGCCGCCGCGGCCCGCTCCCGCGGCCCGATGAAGCGCACTTCGCGGCGCGTGCTCAAGGTCGCCTACCAGTTCGGGGTCCAGCGCGTGGCCCCGAAGATCCAGCAGTGGGGCGGCGTATGAGCGCCCCCACCCCCATCCAGGAGAGCAGCCCCGTGAACGTCACCGCCGTCATACCCGCCCGGGGCGGCTCCAAGGGCATCCCCGGCAAGAACGTCGCCGACGTCGGCGGCGTCCCGCTCGTGGCGCGCGCCGTCCGGGCCTGCCTGGGCGCCGCCCACGTGACCCGCGTCGCCGTCTCCACCGACGACGCGGCGATCGCCCGGGCCGCCCGGGAGGCCGGCGCCGAGGTGGTGGAGCGCCCGGCCGAGCTGGGCTCGGACCGTGCCTCCAGCGAGTCCGCGCTGCTGCACGCGCTGGACGTGCTGGAGGAACGTCACGCCGAGGCCGTGGACGTCCTGGTCTTCGTCCAGTGCACCAGCCCGTTCACCACGGCCGAGGAGGTGGACGACACCGTGCTGGCCGTCGTCCGCGACGGGGCCGACTCCGCCTTCACCGCCGTGCCCTTCCACGGCTTCCTGTGGACCGCCGACCCCGGCGCCGGCCCCGGCCACCGGGCACGGGGCGTCAACCACGACAGCGCGGTCCGCCTGCGCCGCCAGGACCGTACGCCCGAGTACCTGGAGTCGGGAGCCGTCTACGCCATGCGCGCCGACGGCTTCCGCAGCAGCGGCCACCGCTTCTTCGGCCGGACCCAGCTCGTCCCCACGGCGCCCGAGCGGGCCATCGAGCTCGACGAGCCCGGCGACCTCGACCGGGCCCGTGCCCTGGCCCCGCTCCTGGACGCCCCCCAGACTTCGGCGACCCCGTCGCCGCGACCCCAGCAGTACCCCGGAAAGGAACTCTGAACAGTGGTGCACAGCAACCGGATCCGCCGGATCGGGAACAGGGAAGTCGGCGCCGGCCGGCCCGCCTACGTGATCGGTGAGATCGGGATCAACCACAACGGTGAGCTGGCGAACGCCCTCGCCCTCATCGACGCGGCCGCCGACGCGGGCTGTGACGCGGTGAAGTTCCAGAAGCGCACGCCCGAGATATGCACCCCGCGCGACCAGTGGGACATCGAGCGGGACACCCCGTGGGGCCGGATGACCTACATCGACTACCGCCACCGCGTGGAGTTCGGCGAGGACGAGTACCGGGCCATCGACGAGCACTGCGCCAAGCGCGGCATCGACTGGTTCGCCTCCCCGTGGGACACCGAGGCCGTCACCTTCCTGGAGAAGTTCGACGTGCCCGCCCACAAGGTGGCCTCCGCCTCCCTGACCGACGACGAGCTCCTCCTGGCCCTGCGCGCCACGGGCAAGACGGTCATCCTGTCCACCGGCATGTCCACCCCGCAGCAGATCCGGCACGCCGTCGAGGTGCTCGGCAGCGAGAACATCATCCTGCTGCACGCCACCTCCACCTACCCGGCCAAGGCCGAGGAGCTGAACCTGCGGGTGATCAACACCCTGGAGGCGGCCTACCCCAACGTGCCCGTGGGCTACTCGGGGCACGAGACGGGCCTGCAGACCACCGTGGCCGCCGTCGCCATGGGCGCCTGCGCCGTCGAGCGTCACATCACCCTCGACCGCGCCATGTGGGGCTCCGACCAGGCCGCCTCCGTCGAGCCCGGCGGCCTCGCCCGCCTCGTGCGCGACATCCGCACCATCGAGACCGCCCTCGGCGACGGCGTCAAGAAGGTCTACGACTCCGAGCTCGGCCCCATGAAGAAGCTCCGCCGCGTCCAGGGCGCCCTGTCCGCCGAGGGCGTGACGGCCTCGGCATGAGCGACACCCTCGCCCTGGTGGAGAGCCCGGCTCAACTACTGAATGTCCTGGAGTGGGCCCACGCCCACCCGGGCGAGGCAGCGTCCCTCACCATCGCCGTGCTCCAGCCGGTGGACCCGCGCTCGCGCGCGCAGGTCCGCCGGCTGTGCCGGTACGCCTCGCAGGCCAAGGTGGCCTGGCGGCGCTACGAGGTCCGCGCCGGCTACCTGGGGCGGGCCGGCGAACTGGTCCGCCTCGGCCGGGCGGTCGCCGCGGCCCGGCGCCTGGTGATCGGGGACCTGTTCTCCCGCACCATCCAGCTGCTGCTGCCGCGCTCCCGGGCCCGCGAGGTGGTCGTCGTCGACGACGGCACCGCCACCACCGAGCTGGTGGCCCTGCTGACGAGCGGGCAGCAGCTGACCCGCTGGCACCAGGGGGACGTCAAGTCCTCCAAGGGCGGCCCCGTCAACCGGTGGCTGGCCCGGGAGGAGCTGGAGCGGTCCGTCTTCTTCACCTGCATGCCGGTGGCGGCCCCGCCGGGCGCCGAGGTGCGGCCGAACGAGTACGCCTGGAGCCGGGCCACCTTCGGCCCGGCGCGGCCCCGGCCCGGCGCGGACCTGGCGGGCAGCTCCCTGGTGGAGACCGGGGTCATCGACGAGGACCGCTACATCGACGCCGTCGGCTGGATCGCCCGCAGCCGGGCGGCCGGACGCTATCTGGCGCACCGCCGGGAGAGCCCGGCCAAGCTGGAGCGGATCGCCGGGCTGACGGGGATGGAGATCGTCCACCCCGAGCTGCCGCTGGAGCTGACCGCGCTGACCGAACCCATCGGGCTGTCCCTGCTGACCTTCGCGTCGACCATCGCCTACACCCTCCCGATCGTGCTGCGCGGTGCGCCGGTACGGGTGGAGCTGTGCGAGATCGACGACGCCTGGATCACCCCGGACACGGCGGCCCGCTCGGTGGACTTCCTGCGGCGCATCTCCAGCCTGGCGATCGCCCGCCACGGCCTGGCCAGCATCCCGCCGCAGGGGCGGCGGTGGACGGGGGGCCGGTCAGAAGCGCTGCCAGCGGCCCAGTGAAAGGCCGGAGCTGTCCTTCTGACGGTTCACCAGCAGTTCGCCGCGGGCGCTGATCGAGGCGATGACGACCAGTCCGCGGGCGTCGACGGCGAGGGCCGGGGACTCCAGGCACTCCTCGCCGATCTCGGTCCACCACAGCCCCGCCGCCTCGTGCTCCGTCGGGTAGGCGGCGAGGACGGTGCGGCCGCCCACGGCCCGGTGGGCCAGCACCGTGCAGTCGTACCCGTCGACCAGCGCCCGGACGGCGGCCACCGCCCCGTAGGCGGGTCCGCCGCCCAGGGCCATCACCCCGGCGCCCTCGCGGTGGGCGAAGACCCCGCTCCCGTCGGCCGCGTGCCAGAAGTGGGTGACGCGTCCCGGAGCGGTCTCCAGGGCGCGCACCGACCCGTCAAGGGCGAGGTACGGGACGTCCTCGCCCCTCTCCAGGGGGCCGCCCGGCCCGCTCTGGGCCCAGAAGGAGAGCCCCTTCTCGCCCGGGGCGGCGAACCATATCCGGCCGTCGGCGGTGGAGGAGGCGCAGCAGCCCTCGAAGGTCATGCTGCCCCGCAGGTCCTGCCACGCGGCCCAGTTGCCCTTCTCGTCCTGGCGCTTGACGTGGATGCCGCGCCCGTTGTTGCGGACGAAGACGTGGGGCGTGCCCTGGGCGTCCACCGTCACGGCCGGCGGACCGCCGCGCAGCGACATCTCGACGTTGTGGTAGAGGGTGCCGAGGGAGTCCCAGGGGCCCATCGGGCGGCCGCTCTGGTACTGCACGGCGTGGTGGTAGGTGAGGGTCTCGGCGCCGTCGCCGCCCTCGGCGCGGGCCCGGCGCCGGCCCGCGAAGTGGGCGTATCCGTCGGGGCCCTGACCCACCGAGAGGTCGGTCAGCCCGTCGGCGGGGAAGAGGTCGGGGCCGCTCCAGTCGGGGCCGCCGGGGACGCGCTCGGTCCAGCGGAGCAGACCGCCCTCGGCGCGCGCGTAGGCGGTGAGCCGTCCGTCCTTGCCGGCGAGGACCCAGCGTCCGGCCACGGGTCCCAGGGCCACGGAGTTCCAGTCGCGGGCGCCGGCGCCGCCGGGCCCCGAGGGGCGTCCGGGGGATTTGTTCGGACTGCGTCTGGATCGCGTCGCCATGGACCGCAAGCAACCCTTCCCCCGCACGATTCGAACAGAATCAGGATACCCCGGGGGTCGTCCGGCGGGCCGCTGCGTCTATGTTGGAGCCCGCGCTCCCCCGCCGCACTCCCCCCGCCACCCGTTCGGAAGGACCGGTCCCCGGGCATGACTTCAGACGCCACCGCCACCGCCACGACCACGCCGGAGCAGGCGCCGGAGCAGGCCCCGACCCGTTCGCGCGCGAGCCGGATCCGCCGGGGTCTGGCCTGGACGGCGGCCGCCCTGGTCCTCGGCTCGGCCGGAGCGGGCTGGTGGGTCTACAGCCACCTCGAGGGGAACATCGACAGCGTCGACCTGGACCGGGCCATCGGTACGGACAACCGGCCGCCCAAGGTGGTGGAGAAGGCCCAGAACATCCTGGTGCTCGGCTCCGACTCGCGGGCCGGGGCCAACGGCGAGCTCGACCACGGCAACGTCAGCGGGGCGCGCTCCGACACGGCGATGCTGGTGCACATACCCGAGGGCCGGTCCCGGGCCACCGCGGTGAGCATCCCCCGCGACACCCTGATCACCCGGCCCGAGTGCAAGGACCAGGACGGGAAGACCGTCCCGGAGGCGAACCGGGTCATGTTCAACTCCGTCTACTCGGTGGCCGGACCGGCCTGTGTGGTCAAGACCGTCGAGCAGCTGTCGGGCATCCGCGTCGACCACTTCGTCGAGGTGGACTTCGCCGGCTTCAAGGGCCTGGTGGACGCCCTCGGCGGGGTCACCGTCACCCTCGACCAGCCGATGACGGGCGCGAAGGGCGGCCTGAAGCTCGACGCGGGCACGCACCGGCTGAACGGCACGGACGCGCTGAAGTTCGTCCGCACCCGCTACGGCTACGGCGACGGCAGCGACCTCGGACGCATAGGCCTCCAGCAGCAGTTCATGCTCGCGATGCTCTCCGAGGTCAAGAAGCAGGACGCCCTCGGCAACCCGGCCCGGCTCTACAAGCTCGCCGACGCCGGCACCAAGTCCCTGACCACCGACTCCGACCTGGCCTCGCTCAGCGCGCTGGCCGACTTCGCGCAGAGCATGAAGGGCGTGGACCCGTCCACGATGGAGACCATCATGCTGCCGGTGGCCTACGACAAGGTGGACCCGAACCGGGTCGTGATCGCACAGGAGCAGGCCTCCCTGCTGTGGGAGGCCCTGCGCACCGACCAGAAGGTGCCCGCCTCGGCGAAGGACTCCCCCGCCAAGGGCGGCTCGGGCGCCAGGTCCAAGTCCCCGGCGCCCTCGCCGTCCCCGTCGGCCCAGCAGTAGGCGCTGCGGCCGGACGCCCCTAGGGCCTGTGTGATGTCGTGATCAGTTCCTGGGTTCTGCCCTCGTCGCGAGGTGGAACCCGGTAGGACTGTGGCCGTGACACGCAGGCAACT
>NZ_JBFBDP010000039.1:0-74165 GCF_040701585.1 Streptomyces sp. NPDC093801
GGCGCTGCCGGGCTGCGTCTGCCCCCTTGCGCTGCCGGCCGTGCTCCCGCCCGCCCCGGGGGCGGGGGGCGGGGTGGGCCGTGCGGGGGCCTGTCCTTTTGTCCGCGGACAAAAGTCGGCCCCCGTTTCGCCTTCCTCGGCCAGGTCTCAGGGCTGGGGGAGGGGCCCGGCCGTGGCGGTGCCGCCCACGCGGATCCGCGGGCCCGAAGGTCCCGGGTGGGCCGTGGCGGTGATCGTGGCGGGGCGGCCGACGGCGTCGCCCATGTCGACAGCGATCTCCGTGACGTCCTGCCCGGCCAGGTGGGCGGCCAGGCAGGCGGTGCTGTTGGCGTTGGCGACGTCCTCCGGGACACCGATCGACGGTGCGAACATCCGGGCCGCCAGCGTGCCGGCGGGGGAGGGCGGCGAGTAGACGTAGGCGCCGAGCAGGCCCGCACGGTCGCAGGCGTCACGGAGCCGGTCGAGGTCTGGCACCAGAGCCGCGAGCGCGGCACGGTCGGTGACGGGCACCAGCAGGCGCTCGCGTCCCACCCCCGCCACCCGCACCTCCGAGCCGGCCGCGTCCGAGGCGATCCCCAGGGCGGAAAGGACGGAGGCCCGTTCGGTCGCGGTCGGCCGGCGCAGGCTGACGGGGCCGGGATCGAAGGCCGCAGCCGTACCCGCACCGTCGCGTACCGCCCAGCCGTCGAAGACGCGCACGGCCGTGTGGAACCTGGCCCGGTAGCTTCCCTCGGCCTCGGCCCGGGCCGCGAGGAACGCCAGCGCGGCGACCGTGCCGTGGCCACAGGCGGGCAGCTCGCCCCGGGAGGTGAAGAAGCGCACGCGGACGCAGGGGGAGGACTCGGTCTCCGCCCGTTCCCCGCCGCCGACTCGGAGGAAGACGGCGTGCGAGGTTCCGTACTCCACGGGTACGCGTCGGCGGTCCTCATCGCTCAGCCGGTCCTCGTCCAGCACCACCGCGGTGGGGCTGCCGCCGAGGCCGTCGCGCAGACAGGCATGGACGATCACTGCAGACGGTTCGGGTCCGGCCATCCTGATGGTTCCTCTCCGCTGCGGGCCACGGCTGGTACGGAGTAGCTCTGCCCATCGGGTCGGTACGGACACCCCCTCGAACCGGACGGGGGAGGGGGCCGGACGAGCTCGGTCAGGTGAGCTTGAAGAAGAGCGTGTCCTGGGTGTACCAGTCGATCTTCTCCGTGGCGAACGCCCATTCGGCGTGCTCGAAGTCGAGCTTGTCGATGAGTTCCTGGACGTCGTAACGGAAGTCGGGGTCCAACCGGTCGAGGACGGCCCGGTAGGCGTCCGCGGCGGGCTTCGCCTTGGCCAGCGGCAGGTGGCCTATGGCGGGATACCCGTCCACGGATCCCGGCAGGGAGGGGAACCCGTCGGGCAGCTCGCTGTACAGGTAGCCCTGGGGGAGGAGGTCCGCGGGTACGCCGAGACGGCGCATCGCATCGTCGACCAGGCCGAAGAACCTGGCGGGCATGGAGTAGGTGCCCAGGTGGGACGGGTCGGAGGCGTTGTGGTCGATGATGTGCTGGAGCGCCGCGTTGTACGCGTTGCCGGCGCACTCCGCGTCCGAGTCGGTGTGTCCCGCCAGGAGGTGCTCCAGTGCCTCGGGAACGGTCAGACCCCAGTCGACGCCCTGGTGGTACAGATCGTCCTGATGGGCCTGTGCATCCCGGCGCATGCCGTCGAGACGGCGCGACTGATTTTCCGTGAGACGGCCGTTGCTTCCGAGGAAGGCCAGGACGTCGGCCTTGTCGGCGGTGGAGTAGGCGATGTTGTGACTCATGATCACCATGATGCCGACCGGCACTGACAACGGCCGGAGCGCGGCGGCGCACGCCTGGGTCCCCTCGACTTTTGTCCGCGGACAAAAGTCGGGTCCACGGCGCCCGGGTCCTAGCCTGGAGCGGTGATGACGACCTCAGCGATACTCGGCCAGTTCGACCTCTGCGCGGACCGGTCGGCCTTCCCCGACCTGGACAACGGCTACTCCTACCCCGTCGACGCACGCATCCACCTGTTCGGCGACTCCACGCGTTGGGCCGTGGTCGCCGAACTGCTGGGCTACAACCCGCGCATGGGCAACCTCGTCGACGTCGTGCACCGCTTCGGGAACTGCCTCACGAGCGGCGAGCCCGGGTACGGCGCCTTCCTGGAGCGGGTGGAGAACATGCGCGAGATCGATCCGCTGGGCGTCGAGGAGTACGGGGGAGGGGCGCCGGTGGTCGTCCGCGGCAGGGCACTGACGGTCGCCGCCGACGCCGGCACCCCGCTGCAGGACGTGTTCCGGCTGCTGGCACCCGCGCACCGGGAACTCCTCCTGGCCGACGGGAGAGAGCTGCGGGCGGGCCTTCCCGCCGACCTCCCGGAGCTGCTGCGGCTGGACGAGTGGAACCAGCCGGAGGACTTCTGGGAGACCAGCCCCAGCGAACACGAAACCTTCCGGATGCTCGCCGAGGTACTGGATTCCGGCGACCCGACCCGCTACCGCCCGACGCTCCCGCCCAACACCCACTGGTCCCACTGGCCCGACGCCGGCACCCTGTGACGTTCCACGGGACCGGGTGCGGCTGCCTGCCTCGCGACGGGGACCCCCGGCGGGGGAACCGCTTGAAGGCCCCGAGCACCTGGACGCGGGTCGTGCCGCCGCCCAGGCAGCCCGCATCGCCGACGACGACCACCTCCACGTAGGCCGGGCAGCGCTCGACGACAGGAATCGGTCAGGCCGGCTCCGGAGCGGCCTCTTCGTCGCGCCGGATCGGCTCAGACCGTTCGCCCACCGGCGGTTCCTTCGGATGCACCGCCAGTTCGGCGCTGCGACGGCGGGTCCAGCGGGCGGCCGGGGAGTTCGGACCCTGGGTTTCCGTGAGGGCGGCAAGCAGGGCGGGGGCGGTGTCCTGGGCTTCGAGGGGTGGGAGGGTGCGCCAGAGGCTGTACGTGCGGCGGGCGGCGGATTCGGTGTCGGGGGAGTCGGGGCCGTGGAGCCGAGCGCGCAGACGGAGGGTGTGGAGGTACCAGTCCAGGGCCTCGGCCGGGCGGCCGGTCAGATCGGTCAGATAGCCCCGGACTTCGCGCACCTGGATCGTGTCGAGATGGATCTCGCCATGAAGGGCGGTCGTGGTGGCGTCGAGTTCCTCGGCCAGGGCCAGTGCCTTCTCGTGCAGGCCTGCCGCCGCGGCATCCTGGATCGCGGCCAGGGGAGAGGGGGCAGGTGATGTCGGTGGCTGGTCGGGCTCGGAGCCGGTCCAGAACGCGGGGCTGACGATGCCCCACGGATGGTAGAGGTCGGGTGAGTCCGTCATCTGCGTGGTTCCCGTCGTGGTGTGCTCGTCTTGGGTCACCAGTTCACGACCCTGCGGATTCCGGTCACTTTGGTCATGTAGCTGGTGGAGTTGCGCCAGCTGTCGTACGTGACGATGCGCGTCTGGACGCCGGTGCGCGGAGCCTCGATGACGAAGCCGTTGCCCGCCCCGCCGATGAACATGCCGACGTGACCGGGGGAGGACTCGCTGCCGTCGCTGCCGGGGTTGAACACCAGGTCGCCGGGTTTGGGATGGTCGAGGTCGACATGGTTCGGCAGGTTGATCTGGTCGTAGGTGACCCTCGGAATGTCGATGCCGGCGGCCTTGTAGGCCTGCTGCATGAGTGAGGAGCAGTCGCACCATTGGTCCGGGTCCTGGCCGTGGGGGTTGGTGCAGTCCCCGCCGAGGTGGTACCAGCCGCCCTTCTGCTGGAGGGCCCATGCCACGGCGGTGCGGACCTGGGGAGGCGTGTTGGCGGGGAGATCGAAGCCAGGGGGCAGGTCCACCGCGCCGCCGGGTGTCATTTCGGTGTACTGGACGGACTTCTCCATGATCGCCTTGACGTAGTCGTACGTCTGCCCGCCCGCGAAGGAGGCCGGCGGGACGCCGTGGTACTTCTCCACCCCGCCCCAGCCGGCGTTGTACCCGGCCAGGGCCAGTTCGACGGGGGAGCCGCTGTAATCGGGGTGCTGCTTGGCGGTCCTGAGGAGGTCGCACATCATCCTGCCCTGGGAGGGGATGGCGTCCTTGGGGTCCATGACGTCCTTGTCGCCGTCGCCGTCGCCGTCGATTCCCTCGGTGGCCCATGTACTGGGGATGAACTGCGAGATGCCGTAGGCGATCGGCGCGCCGGTGGCGGGGTCGCGGGAGACGGCGTCGGGCTTGAACGTGGACTCGGCCCAGATCTGGGCGGCGAGGATGGCCGGCGGCAGGCCCTCGTCGCAGTGCGCGGCCGCGTCGAGGATGAGTTGCGCGTACTGGGGCGGGACGCCGTCTGCTCCACCGATCTTGAGGCTGCTCGCGGTCGGCCAGCTGCCGCCGGCTCCGCGGTTCCCGTCGTCGGCGAGCACGGCGACCAGCATCACCATGCCGAGCCCGATCGCCACAGGGGTGGCGACGATTCCCGCTGCGGCAGCGGCGATCCACTTCCTAGACGCCACGTGTCTCCCCCCGGTTCCCCATCCCGCCCGTGCCCCGGCGGCCACCCCATCGTTTGCTCCATCAAAGAGGGTTTCGGCCTGGCTCGAACAGGTCGGTGAGCGGGCCGACTCCTGTGATGGTGCGTGACACTATGCCACCTCCACTGCGTGGTGAGGTTAGTGGATACTTCTGCTGGTCTGTCAGATCTACAAGGTAGGGTGTTGGCGCTCGAGACTTCTGCTGTTCGAGTGTGCAAAATTTGCGCAAGCAAGCATTTGCTGCGCTTCTCTGGGGGGATTAATGCGGAAACGTCCAGAATTCCTGGGCGTGCTGCCTGCCGATGCTCGGCTGACGGTACCGGTACTGGCGCCGACGGGTGGGGCCGGGCGGTCGACGCTCGCCTTCCTGCTCGCGACCGAACTGGCCGCCGCGGGCGACACGGTGGTACTCGACACCACCCCTCGGCTGGCCTCGCCCTGGCCTGCGTGGACCACGGGTCCGGCTGGTGGCGGCCTGTCCGCACTTGCGCCCGCGGAGCCCGCCTCCAGGGAGGCCGTACGCTCCGCCTGCGCCGTGATGGGCGGCCCGGCGGGTGAGTGGGGTCTCCTGACCGACGGCCGGGACTGGAGCGCCCCTCCTCTGGACCTTCCCTCGGACCCCGCCGCGTGGTACCAACTCGCAGCACTAGGCGGCTGGCAGGCGGTGGTGGCCGACACGACGCACCCCGTGACCCACGACCTGCTCACCGCGCGCTGCGCCGGCCTGCCCGGACAGACCCGGACCTGGCTCTCCCTCCCGTACGCGGTGCCCGTCCTGTGCGCGGCGGCCTCGGCCGAGGGCGTCCAGGCGCTCCAGCAAGCCGTCATGGTGATGTCGGCGGAGAACCTGCCGCTCCACCGGGTGGTCGCGGTGCTCGTCGCCACCGGCGACGGACGGCTGCCCCCGGTCGTCCGCGCCGCCGCCACGATGCTCTCCGGCCGGACGGCCGAAGTCGTCCACCTGCCGTACGACACCACCCTGCGGGCCAACGGCCTGCGCTCGGGACGTGTCCACGGCCGCACCCGGCAGGCGGCGGCCCGCATCGCCGCCGCCGTCCTGTCCGCGGCCCACGAATCCTGGGGCGCTCCGCTCCCGCCGGCCCCGCAGCCGGCGGTTCTGCGCCCCGTATCCCCTGCATTTCCTGCCTAAGAGGTGTCTCCCCATGAGCGTGATCACTTTCGTTCTCGCCGACGACGTCGTCCCGAAGTTCACCCCCGCGGTCCCCGACAAATTGAACGACGCGGTCTCCACGATCCTGGGCTGGGCGGCCGGTGTCGGGCTGGCGGTCGCGGTCCTGGGCGGCCTCCTGTCCTGGGCAGCCATCGCCGTCGGCCACAACAGCGCCAACGCGCAGCTCGCCGCCCGCGGCAAGACAGGCGTGCTGGCCTCGCTGATCGGGGCCGGAGGCATCGGCGCAACCTCGGCCCTGGTGCTGATGGCGTACAACCTGATCGGCAACAAGTGAGCTCCGGGACCGACCGGAAGGCGCGCCGAGCCCGGCTGACTCTCGTCGGCCTGGGGGTGCTCGCGGCCGCACTCCTCGTCGGCGGCGGGTACACGGCAGCAGTGCTGCTGAACGACGGCGGCGGATCTGGGACTCCCGCTGCGGGTGCCGCAGCGTCGGGAGCCCCCGGGCAGGCCCCTTCGGGCGCGCCGTCGATGTCGGCGCCCGGGAAGCAAGGACCGAAGACGCCGGAGACGGGCTTCAAGATGGTCCTGGACAAGCCGAAGGACCACGCCAACGGCGTGGCCACGGGATTCGCTCCCTCACCTACTGGGGCCATCAGTGCGGCGGTGTACTGGTGGGAGGAGTACGCCTGGCTGGATGACCAGAAGGCGCGGCAGCAGCTGGAGGCTGTGGTCTCGCCCGACTCGAAGGACTACATCGACCACCAGGTCTCCGAAGTGCGCAAGCTGCGGGAGGGGATCGGGCTCCCGCCCTCGGGCGGCACCCCGTCGGGCATCACTTTCACTACGTCGGTCATTGCGGAACGTACATACTCGCTGCCGGTGGAGGGAGAGAAGCCTGGTGCTGTCGTTGAGGTTTGGCTGGCCTACGACCGGTACGCGACAGGACCGAATGGACAGCCTGACGAAAAGCCGCTGAAGAACCAGCTCACCAACGTGATTCTGCGCTGGCAGAACGGGATGTGGCGAATCACCAACCAGCCGGACTACGTGAAGCACTCGAACTACCCCATGACGTACTCCCCTGGGTCCGCGACTGCCTGGCTCGACGGGTGGAGGCAGGTCCAGCATGCAGGCTAAGGCTTCATTGCTTCTCCTGGCGCGGGCTCTGCTGGTTCTGGTCGCGACGTTGCTATGTGCTCTGGGCGCGTTCTCGGCGCCGGCCGTGGCGGACGAAAGGCCGGGCAAGCCTGAATGGTATTCCAATGTTGGCCCACCCCAGCCGATTCCAGATGATTTCCAGGCGAGTGCCGACGGGGAAATCGGGATCGACCAACAAGGGCACTACTGCTACGCAGGGCGTATCAGCGATTTTAGGGCTTGTCGTCAGGCCAATCCTGGCGAGATCCCCGGGCGTCTCGAAATCTGCGAAAACGCGGACGGAACGGCCGCCGACATCAAGCCAACGCCTACGAATCCCGCGAGCTGCGACAAGGATGCACAGAAAGAGTTCGAGCTCAAGCGGCTCAAGGAATGGCAGGATGCCAACAAGGACAAGCAGAAGCTGGAAAACTATCCCAAGCTGAACAAGGCCCTGACGGAATGTGTGAACGAGGGTAAGCCGTTCAAGGTCTGCCTGAATGAGTTCGGGCCGAACCTGCCGCTGGAGCCGAGCATCAAGGATTGGGCGGCGGGGCAGATCTCCAAGTTCGCGAGCGACGCCCTGAAGGAGGCCGCCAGCTACATCGGTAAGGGGGTGGTGTGGCTTCTCGAGGAATTTGCGAAGCTGTTCAACGACTCGTCGAGGATCAAGCTCGGTCAGGCCGGTATCGGCAAGCCGCTGGGCATCACCATGGCGATCAGTGCGATGCTCGCCGCGTTCCTGATGCTGATCCAGTTCGGGAAGACGGCCATCTCCCAACGTGGGGAACTCGCAGGTACCGCCGTGGGCGGGTTGTTCAAATGGGCGGTCGTCAGCAGCGTGTACCTGATCTTCACCGACCAGGCGCTCCGGCTCGCCGACGAACTTTCCACATGGATGATCGAGTTCTCCTTCGGGAAGGAGGGCGGCGGCGCTGAGGCGATGCAGCAGCAGCTCGGGAAGTTGTTCGGCGCCCTGGCCACGGGCACCGGGGCTGCCGCGGTTGGGGGAGCCATGGTCACGGGCGAGGCTCTCGCGCCGGCCGCCGTCGGGGTGGTCATCGTCCTCGGAGTCATCTCCATCGTTGCGATCGGTGCGCTGTGGATCGAGATGCTGATGCGCCAGGCCGGGATCATGGTTCTGGTCGTCGCCATGCCGATCGTGCTGACGGGGGAGATCACGGACTCCACCAAGAACTGGTGGCCTTCCGCACGCAACGCGATGATCAGTCTGATCCTCATGAAGCCGGTGATCGTCCTCCTGTTCACGATCGGGTTCTTCGCCATGGGCGAGAGCACCGGCATCCAGAACGTGATCGTCGGACTCGTGATCTTCCTGGGTGCCTGCTTCTGCTGGCCGGTCCTCGCGAAGTTCATGACCTTCACCAGCAACGGCGACGGCAACAGCGCGTTCTCCGGGCTGATGAGCTCGATCGGCTCGTCGGCCCCCTCGCGATCCGGCGGCGACGGCGCCGGTGCGGTCGGCGGCGGTAGCGGCTACACCAAGGCCCTGGAGCAGGAAGCCACAGCGCCGACGGACGGCGGCAGCGGCAGCGCGGTTCTGGGCGGAGCGGCCCGAAGAGGCGCCTTCGCCCAAGGCGTGTCAAAGGCCGCTGTCGGACTCCAGCTCGCGGCCGTCGGCAAAGACGTCATGGAATCGGGCATGGCCAACACGGCGGCCAATGCCGGGCTGGGCCACGGTGCTCCCGGCGGCCGGCACGTCGTGATCGGCCAGCAGAGGACCGGCGGTGCGCAGCCGGGGCCTTCGGAGTCCGAGGTGCCGGAGACGGTCTCGCCCGTGGGCGGGTTCGTTGAGGTCCCCCCGCCGCCACCCCGGCAGGGGATCCAGGTCAGTCCTGCCGAGCCCACGCAGATGTACGACGGCACCCAGCCCATGGACCCGCCGTCGCCCGGTAAGGAGAACTGATGGCGCAGAGTCCCCCCACGTACGGGGGCTGGCAGTCCGAGCGCAGCGGGTGGTTCGGGCACATGTCCGGGCCCGGGTTCGCGCTCGTCGCCGTGGCCTCGCTGTTGCTGCTCCTGCCGCTCAACCTCGGGAGCTGGACGGCGGCGCTGGTCTGCATCCCGATCAGTCTCCTCCTCGTCGGCCTCGCCTTCGGCCGGGTCATGGGCTTGTCCGCCGACGAGTGGATCCTTCTCGCAGTTAGGCACCAGATCGCCGTGGCAACCCGCCGGAACATCTTCCACAGCGGGGCCCTGGCCCCGCACCGCAAGGAGACGGGCGAGCAGCCCATGGATCTGCCGGGCACCCTGGCCCGGCTGCGGATCCTGGAGGCCCCGGACGGTCTCGGCGGTCGGCTCGGCATCTGCCACGACCCGGTCGCCGCCACCTACACGGCCATCGCCCGCGTGACGTACCCGGGCCTGGCCCTGATCGACACCGACCGGCAGGCCACCCGCGTTGCCGGATGGGCGGCGCTGCTGCGCACGTACTGCACCGAGGACTCGCCCATCACCCGCCTGAGCGTGCACCAGCGGGTCCTGCCGGACGACGGCGCCGCGCTGGCGTCCTGGACCGCCCGGCACATCAGCGCGGACGCACCCGCCGCGGCCGTGACCGCGCTCACCGAGGTGATGGAGGGCGCCGGCCCGTCCGCCTCCGCCCGCGAGACCTACCTCTCGGTGACCCTGTCCGCCTCCCGCGCACGCCTGGCCATCAAGGGCGCCGGCGGCGGCCAGGTCGGCGCGGCCGCCGTCCTCGTCCGCGAACTCCACGCGATGGGCCAGGCCCTGTCCAGCGCGAGCCTCCAGGTCGAGGAGTGGCTGGACCCGCGAGGGGTCGCCCAGACCATCCGCACCGCCTACGACCCCGACGCACAGGTCATGCTCGCGACCCGCAAGGCCGTCGCCGGCCAGCCGGGCTGGGAGGGTGTGGCGCCGGGCGTCGACGTCGAGCTCGCCGGGCCCGCATACGCGGAGACCGGTATGGGCGTCTATCAGCACGACGGCGCCTGGACCGTCTCCTACCAGGTCCGAGGCTGGCCCCAGTCCCAGGTCTACGCCACCTTCCTCCAGCCGCTCCTGCGCCCGCGCTCCAACGCCCGCCGCAGCCTGTCCCTCGTCTACGAGCCGCTGGGCCCCCGCCGGGCGCGCAGCGAGCTCGCCCGCGAGACCACCAAGCGCAACGCCGCCCGCAAGCTGCGCGCGAAGACCGGCCGGGACGAGAGCGAGGACGAGCGCCGCGCCGAGATGATCGCGCGCCGCCAGGACGCCGAGCGCGCAGCCGGCGAAGGGGTGGTCCGCATGACCGCGATCCTGTGCGTCACCGTCACCGACCCCGACGAGCTGGAGACCGCCTGCGCGGAGATCCAGGCCGACGCGGGCGCCGCCAGCCTGGAGCTGCGCCGGATGTGGGGCACCCAGGACGTCGGCTTCGCCGCTGGCGCCCTGCCCCTGGGCCAGGGCCTGCCCGACCGGCGGGGGGCCTTCTGATGGGCTTCCTGCGCCGCAACACCGACGACGACACCCTGCTGGCCGAGACGGGGCTTCGCGAGGCCGCCGGGCTCGCGCCCGTCCCCGCGAGCCGGCGCCCCGTGCCCGTCACCGCCCGCGAACAGCGCGAGGCCCGGCTGCTGGAGGACCCGGCCTCGGTGATGCGGGTCGCCCCGAAGAAGGGGTGGAAGGGGCCGTTCGCGGGCCGGGCGGCCTCGCTCCCGCGCGCCGAGGTCGTCCGCAGCACGACCCTCAACGCGGCCGGGGCGTTCCCGTTTCTGCACGCCGCCGGCTTGCCCGCGATCGGCGCGTACATCGGGCACAACGTCCTGACCACGGCGGCGTTCTCCGCCCACCCGACGGTGTGGGTGCAGCAGGGCCTGGTCACGAACCCGAACGTGATGATCACCGGCATCCCGGGATCGGGCAAGAGCGCGCACGTCAAGGCCCTCGCCTTCCGCCTGATGGCCTTCGGGCACAAGGCGCTGATCGCCGGGGACGTGAAGGGGGAGTACGCGGCGATGTGCCGCCACCTGGGTGTCGAGCCGGTCCGGCTCGGTCCCGGCCTGCCCGGACGCCTCAACCCCCTCGACGCCGGACCGCTCGGCCAGGACCTCGACGAGATCAAGGACCCCGCGGTCCTCAAGGGCCGGCTGACGGAGATCCACCGGCGCCGTCTGACCCTTCTCAAGGCTCTGCTGGAGCTGCAGCTGCGGCGGACCCTGCAGCCGCAGGAGGAGGAAGCCCTCGACATCGCGGTCCGCGACCTGACGGGGGAGCTGTACGGGACGACGTCCCTGCGTACTCCGACGCTGCCTCTGGTCTACGACAAACTCCGTGACCCCACGGACTTGATGGCGCGAGAGCTGCGGATCCGGGACGGAGATGTGCAGCGGGCCCGGGAGTCCATGGCCTCGATCCGCTCGGCCCTCGGCATCATGGTCACCGGCCACCTCGGCGGCCTCTTCGACGAGGAGACCTCCCTCGGCCTGGACTGGACCGCACCGATCCAGAGCGTCGACATCAGCGCCCTGACCCCGTACGGCGACGAGACCGTGGCCATGGTCCTGTCCTGCGTGTCCTCCTGGGCCCAAGCGGCCATCGACCGGCCCGGGCAGGCACCCCGCATCGTCATCCGCGACGAACTGTGGCGCCAAATGCGCTCAGGAGGCGCCGCGATGGTCAAGAAGATCGACGCCGACCTGCGTCTTTCCCGGGCCACGGGCACGATTCAGATCCTGGCCACCCACCGCCTCTCCGACTTCGAGTCGGTCGGTGCGGCCGGATCCGAAGCCGTCGCCATCGCCCGCGACCTGATCTCCAGCTGCGAGACCCGCATCCAGCTCGCCCAGGACACCCGCCCCCTCGCCTTCACCCGCGAGGCGATCGGCCTTACTTCCGCGGAATGCGACCTCATCGGCTCCTGGGGAGCGGCCCAGCGTGGACGTGCCCTGTGGAAGGTCGGCCGGGGCGGCGGCTCCCACGCGGTCCAACTGATCTTGTCTCGTACCGAGATGAGTCTCTTCGAGACCGACGAACGGATGGTGATCTGACGTGTTCGACCGCACGACCCCTTCGTCGACCCCCTCAACGGTGGACGACAACACGCTCCTCGCCGCGTACGGAGTCGGCCTCGTCGTCACGGTGACGGGAGCCGTCCTGATCGCCGGGCCCCTCGCCGCCCTGCTGTCGGGGCGGGGCTGGGCCCGCA
Source organism: Streptomyces sp. NPDC093801 (assembly GCF_040701585.1). Taxonomy (NCBI): domain Bacteria; kingdom Bacillati; phylum Actinomycetota; class Actinomycetes; order Kitasatosporales; family Streptomycetaceae; genus Streptomyces; species Streptomyces sp. NPDC093801. The sequence goes on from NZ_JBFBDP010000039.1 coordinate 11,923, forward strand.
GTGACGACGGCCTCCCCGAGACCGTCGTCTACGCCCTGGCCAAAGGCCCCGCGTCCGTCTTCCACCCGGCCCCGCCCTCCTGGCTGTTCTACGCCCTGACCGCATCTCTGGTCCTGGCCATCGGCGTCGCCGCCGTCAAGGCCGCCGTCCTGTTGTCCTCGTTCCGCAAGGGCACCGGCGGCGCCCAGTGGGGCGGATCGAAGACCGAACGGAAGATGGCCGCGCTCGATGACCCAGCTCGGCGCGTCAACCGCATCACCGCCGGACGCGGCATGGGCACCAAGAAGATCGTCGCCGCGCAGCCCAACATCTCCGCCACCGTCTTCGGCGTACCCGGATCCTCGAAGACGACGGGTCTGGTCCTGCCGAACGCCGCCGAATGGGCCGGACCGCTGGTGGTGACCACCACCAAGGCCGCCGACCTGGACGTCATCTACGCCCGTCGCCGTGCCATCGGACCGGTCTGGGTCATCGCCCCGGCCGGTATCCCCGGACGGGGCGGCGACCACTGGTCGCCGGTCGAGTACTCCACCGACGCAAAGGCCGCCGACCGCATGGCCTCCTGGCTGGCCGAGGCCTCGTCCTCGGGTGACGACACGCGGGCCGCGCCGTGGATCGACCAGGCCAAGAGCATCCTCAAGGGCATCCTCCTCGCCGCCCGCCTCTCCGGCGGGGGCATCGGCGACATGCGCCGCTGGATCTCACTCGGCAAGGACGCCGTCGACCACGTCCGCGCCGTACTCCTCGCCCACGGCTACACCGACGTCGCCGAAGACTACGCCTCCCCGTGGCTGCGCCTGCACGAGGACGGCGTTGGATCCATCCAGTTCAGCCTCAATGTCCTGGCCCGCGTCTTCGCAGACGAGGAGGTCCGTGAGACCTGCTCCCGCTCCGACTTCACCTTCGAGGAGTGGCTCGAGAAGCGGGGCACCATCTGCATCATCGCCTCCGAGGCCGACGCCGACCGCTTCGCCCCGCTCATCAGCTCCCTGATCGCCGGAGCGATCCACGCCGCGGAAGCCCTGTACAACTCCACCGGCACGCCGATCGATCCGAGCGTCGGCATCCTCGTCGACGAGGCCGGCAACATGCTCCGCTACCCCCGCCTGCCCAACATCCTCACCACCGGTCGTGGCATGGGCATCACCCTGCTCACCGTCTGGCACGACCTCTCCCAGCTCCGTGAATCCCTCGGGGCCCAGAAGGCCAACACCGTCCTGTCCGCCAGCGGCCTGCGCATGCTGCTGCCCGGCTGCGGAGACCTGGAGACCCTGCGCTACTTCTCCGGCCTCTACGGACGCACGGAGGTGATGAAGACCAGCCACGGCCGCTCCCGCGGCGAGCACTCCACCAACACCCAGGCCACCGAGACCGACCTCGCCCCGGTTCACTCGCTCCAGCAGCTCCCGGACTTCACCGCGATCGCCCAGTACACCAACCTCCCGCCGATCAAGGTGAAGATGCGCCTCACCTTCCGTGAGAAGGACCTCAAGAAGCTTCTGGCCGCGCCAAAGGTCACCTTCGCCAAGAAGTGACGCCGACAATCACCGAAGCCGCCCAGGAGGCGCACGTGCCTTACCCGATGAACCCCGCCGACCTCTGGCCCATGCCGACCGGCGCCGCCGCCCAGAAGCCCGAGCCGCAGCGCTGGGTGTGGGTGGCTATGCAACCCGCGGAGCGGCGGACCCGGATGCGCGAGCTCGGCGGATGGGTCGACTGGCTCCGTACCACCTTCGAGCTCCATAACACCATCACCCACTGCTGGTACCGGCACCCTGCGGTCGTCGAGCACCTCACCGCCCTCTACACCGGCTGGATGCGCACTTACGCCGGCGAAGAGGCACCCGGACGCGAGCTCGCCGAAGCCGACTGGATCAACACCCTGCACGCCCTCACCCCGCGCCTTAAGCTCCCCGCCTGCGCGACCGGCACCCACCAGGAACCCCCGCTCCTCGTCCCCGCGCCGCCCGGCAGCGCAGAGGACTTCGAGCTGTACTTGACGATCTCGGACGCGACGACGATTCCCGCTGCCCACCCGGCGGCTGCCGAGCTCGCCCGCCGCGAAGCCGAGTTCGACGCTCCGCTGTAGCCGCTTCACAGGGGAGGCCAGCCCCGGTTCCGGATTCCTACAGGGATCGGCCCCGACTTCGTGGCCCGTGTGCAGTGCCGGTACCCAGGCTCGGTCCCTGCAGCCGCGGTGCCGGGGCGGCCGGTGGCCGTATCGGTGTACGCGCCGCGCGGAAGGTTTCCTGGATACGGAGACGCAGGGTGTTCTCGGCCTGGGCCGCCTCGGGCGCGAGGCTCCGCCGCCGATCGGTTTCGGTGGTGATGAGGTGCCGCTGCTGAAGCCGTAGCCCGGCCTGCTCACGTGCCCTGGATTCCCGGGCGCCCAGGAGTTCGCTGTCTTCCCGGGCCGAGGTCCTGGCCCGCTCGATGAGCTCGGGGGACGCTCCGCTCTCCATCAGCTGCCGAGTCGGATCCGGTGGGGGCACCACCGGTGTGACGAGGGAGGCCGCCCTGTCCGCGCGGGCCAGGTCTGCCGAACGGGCGACCAGTTCCGCATCCGGTACCAGCAGGAGGGGCAGGGGCCTGGCGGGTGAGAGGGGACCGTCACTCAGGACATCCATCATGGGTCGTACCGCTTCATGACGGAGACGTTCCGGACTGCGGGCGGGGAGCATGGCGGCGACCGTGCCGGAGTCGAGGGCCAGGCGGTGCAGCAACGGGCTGGTGGTCGCGTTGACCTCGCCGCGGGCCGTGAACTCCATGACCACGTCCTGGTACCGCGCCAGCCACTCGGAAGCCTCCTGCGGCGGAAGCTGCCGGGCCCGGAGGGCACGGAGGGTGTCGGCGCCCTCGGCGGCGTGGCTCAAGAGCCCGTTGTCGAGTCGCTCGTTGACGTAGAGGTCGGTGCCCGTTCGGTCGGTGAGAGTGATCCGGCGTACGGCAGGACTCGCCTCGACGGCCGCGATGGTCCGCGGCATCATCTCGTACGCGCTGTCGTGCGCCGAGGGCGGCGTCCAGCGTCCCGCGTCGAGGTAGCGGTGCAGGCTGTCGAGCCGGCTGCGTTCCCCGGACACCGCGAGGCCGACGATTTCCACCGGTCGGCCGGTGGCGGCGAACCGCTCGGCGGTCGATACCGTCATCTCCGCATCTCTGAACACCCCCTCCAGCATCAGCCCGTACCCGTGGGTGAAGGCGTAATCGATGCTCATCCTCACCCAGGCGCCGGACGCCTGGCCGGTGGCATTGGGGAAGAGCATGGGCTGCTCGTTGAGGAGCTCGGCGTAGCGCGGATGCATGAAGCGCAGTTCGTCCCCGGTCAGCGGGACGAGCTGGGCGCCGTGCCGTTCCACCGCCGCCTTCATGGCCTGGCTCTTGCCCGCGGCCGGTTGCCCGCCGACCAGAACCAGCGGGGGCGACTCCTGGGGTTCGTAACCGCGGAAGACGAAGTCGCGTACACGCTCGTCGAACAGGTCGGCCAGTTCCTTCTCGGTGAGGAAGTAGTCGCCGGCCTCAGCCACGGGCGTCCTTGATCCGCGTGATCTCCAGCCGCCACTGCTCGATGTGCGCGATGAGCCGGGCACGGTCGTGAGCGGGGACAGCCCGCTTGGTGTCGCGCAGCTCCATCACCTTCTCCCACCAGCGCGTGCGTTCCTCGGGCGTGGCAGCGGCATTGGACAAGCTGTTGTAGTAGCCGCTGAGCCGGGTCGCGGTCTCGGCGAACGTGTCGTAGACCATCGCGGTCGGCACGTTCTCGTACGGATCGGATGCGGTCATGGGGTTCTCCTTCGCGGCGAGCGGAGCAGCCTACGTCTCAGGTGTTTGCACCGTCACACCCGATCCCTCGGATGCGCTTCCCGGTACCGGTCGAGGACAGCGTCGACCGAGCTTCCGCATCGGCCGGGTTTCCTTGCGGCAGCAGTCGCATCGGCGGCCGAGATCGTCGATTGCCGCCCCATGACGATGATCCCTTCGGCGCGGCGAAGCGGCTCAGCCCTGCGGGGGGCTGAGGTGGTCGATCCCTGCCAGGACGTCCATGTCCAGCTTCAAGGCAGCGGTGAGGTCTTTGCGCGTGAACCGGGAGGGGTCCTTGGCGTACTTCTCCCGCCCCAGATCGGAGGTGAACCGGTCTTCCGGAATCCGGTCCGCGCCCTCCGGCAGGAACTTGATGACCTCTTCAAGGGCAGCCGCTCCGTAAGCGACGGCCGGACGGACGTCACGGTGGTCGGTGGGCGCGGTGTTCAGGAGCCGGATCCCGGATTCGGTCGACACCCGTTCGCTGACCCACAGGAACTCACCCGGGTCGATGATCTGTGAGGGCTCGGGGCCTCCGAACGCCGGGGGCGCCACCGGCCGGTCGTCGGCGAACACGAATTCGAACACACGGGTACGGCCACACTCCGGGCAGAGACCCTCGTACACGCTGACCAGCACACCCTCGCGGTTCTCCACGTGGTGTTCACGGTCGAACCGGTTCGTTCCGCACACACAGGGATGAAGATCCATGTAGAGGTGCGATTCCTGTGCCGAACGAGTGATCAACATGGCATGATCCTAATGGAGTCGGCAGGCCAAATGGGGGGACAACAGTGGACCTGGACACGGGGGAAGCTCGACTGCTCGCAGCAGCCGAGTCCGCGTTGCCCGGGGTGCTGCGCGACCTCTACCCCACACAGCTGCAAGGCGGCACGCTCACCGAACAGGACGGCCGACGCTTCTTCCTGCTCAGCGACCCGACCGGAAAGACCATCGAGCTCCGTCTCGACACTGCGGCCCTGCCACAGCGGATGGCGTCCCGCACCTTCACCAACACCACGATCGACCGGTACGTCGTCCAGCTGGCCGACACGTCGAGGCCCGCACAGGCCGAGCAGCTCTTGGCCCGCGAGGTGGGCGAGCTGCTCTCCGTACGGGGGCGGAAGGCAACGGGCGGACGGGTCCCGCTGGAGAACGTTTTGGTCCCGGGCATCGCTCTGCCCGCGCATCTCGAGCTGTCCGACGCCGATCACGGCCGTGTGGGCGAGTTCAGCTACCTCGCTCAAAGAATGAACGACGTCGAGCTCACCGTCACCGACCGCCAGGAGGCCCGCGACCGCTTCTCCGTCCTCGTCGACGAGGCAGGGCTCAGGCCGGGGCCGTCGGCGGACGACGTGCAGAGCCGGATGGCCGAGGGGCACGCCGCCAAGGTGCGCCTGATGATCCTCCGTCCGCATCTGTCGGCGCCGACACGTGATGCCATGGACGCGCTCGCCGTTCCTGCCGAACAACTCGCCCCCGCCGACGCGCAGGCCCTGCGCGCCGCCCGAGCGCAGACCCCGCAGGCGGTGCCCCTGCTCGACTTCCCCATGCCCGGACTGCGCCCCGACGGCACCCCCGTCCCCCGCGAGGAGCTGGGCCAGGCCACCGCCGAAGCGGCCCGTCGTCGTACCGAGCTCAGCAGCCGTACGCTCGCTGAACTCCGCGCCCAGCAGGCCGTTCTTCCCGAAGGCCGACACCCGCAGTTCGAGATCATGATCGGGGGTGGCGCAGCGCTCGCCGGCCGGGACCCGGGCGCCCTGCTCGTCGACGCCCGTGGCAGGTGGCACGTCGACCCCATCGTCGCGATCGTCCAGTCCGCCGACCAGGTCCGCCACCTCCGCCAGAGCGGCATGGGCGACCCGTACCAGTTCGCCGACCCGCAGGAACGGGTGCCCCTCCCCGCGCTCCAGCTGTGGGAGGACACCGCGGCCGTGCGCGGCCCTCTCATCGACGGGCGTGCGGAGCTCAGCGTCAGCGCCGAAGGCCGCCTCATCGCCGAGATCGTTCCGGCTGACGGCTCCGAGCCGGTGAAGGTCGAGGTCCAGGGCACCCCGCTGCTCGCCACCGGCATCCCGCCCGAGATCATCCCCGGCGCGGACCGCCGAGTGCCGACCGTACGCGAAGCGGCCGACGTCCTCGCGGACGTCCTCGCAGCTACCGGCACCCCCGAAGCGGACGCAGCCCGTGACCACCTTCTCGCCCTCCCCGACGGCGAGGGACGAGCCACGGCGAGCCTGGAGCTGCTGGCCGATCCGAGGGTCTCCGACGCCCTGAACACCTCGGAGGACACCCGCATCGCGGGTGCGACCGAGACCCTCCGGGCGACCGCGGCCTGGGAGCGGGCCTGCGCCCTCGCGCCCGGACGTGTTTTCATGGGCGACGAGATCGGCGACGGCGACTACGACCCGACCGTCGCAAAGGACTGGGTGGTCGCCGGCGTCGGCGGGGCCGCCATTGCGAACGCAGAGATCATCCTCCAGGCCAACCCCGAGGCCAGGGTCTTCATGGTCGGCAAGGACGCGCCCTTTGTCCTCCACAACGACGCCCAGTACACGGCCCTGCGCCGCGCACACGACGCCGAGTACGGCGGCGATGGCCGCCTCGTCGTGTACGGCGGCCGCTACCTCGGGCCAGTCGGTGCGGTGACCGCCCCCGACGGCCGGGTCCGTCTCGAAGCCCTCGACAGCACGGGCGAATCGCTCGGCATCGAGGGAGACGCGTACGTGGCGTGCCTCGGCCGGGTTTCCCGCCTCCCACACGCCCTCGACCCGATGGAGTCGGCCGTCCGGTCCGCAGGCGGCACGGTGCGGGGTGAGCTGGTCTTCGACGACGACCGGCAGTACCTCGGCTACCGGCTGGAGCTCGAGGCGCACGGCCGGCGTCACACGGTCGATGTGACCGGCGCCGCGTCCCGCATGCTCCCCGGCCACGTGTTCGGCGGTGAGGACATGGCGCGTCTGGCCGCCTTCGACGCCAAGGTGGCGCCGCCGGAGAGCGGCAATGTGTCCGCGGGCTTCATGGCCACCACCCTCCAGGGCTCCCAACTCGCCCGCCACCGCGCGGCCCACCGCCCCCCGGACGACGGCGGGCAGGACCTCTCGGGCAACACTCCTCCACAGCCCGGCCCGCAGGGCCCCTCCCAGCAGTACGACGGCCTGGCAGCACCGGCCCCGTATGCCACGGCGCAGGACGCCACACAGGCCGGCGAGGACGTCACCCGCTCCTTCCAGACCTGGATCCGGAGCGACATGGGCCGAGAGCTGGCGGCTTCGGACCACCCTCGTATCCGCGCCCTGCGCGAAGCCTGGCGGCAACTGCCCCCGCACGACCTTCCCGAAGGCCCGGGCCGTGCGGCGCTCCCGTACGGGGCGGTGGCCGAGCACGCCGGTGCGACAGCCACGGCCGCGGTCGCGTCGGGCCGCTTCGCCCCCGAGGACGTGGCGGCCTTGAACACGATGGTCCATGCGGCCCGCACTCACGCGTCCCGCCTGTCGGCGACCCAGCCCAACATTCCACCGATGCCCCAGGCGACAGCTCCGGCACCCCGCGTGGCCACCCCGATGCCCGGGGCGGCCCGCGCGCCTCGGCTGGCGACGTAGAAGGCTGTACTTGGTTTGGGCCCACCAGGCCCACCAGGCCCCAGCTCAGGTGGGCCTGTCGTGACCCCCTCGCCCCATTCCTGTAGCAGAGCGGTGAAGCCGTCGAAGGTGTCCGGACGGCCCGACCAGCCCTCGCATTCGGCGGCGAACGGGTCGCGCAGTACGTCGAGGTGTGGTTCGACCTGCCTCCACGCCGGTGCCTTGGCCCGGACCGCCTCCGGCGGACAGAAGACGAGGGGCCCGCATGCCCATGAGGACGGTAGGGACCGGCGGTGGTGAAGAAGTCGTACGCGGCGCACCAGTCCCATGGGACGCAGCATAGGCAGGTCCCGTGAACGCGCGGTGGCCGGAGACCGAGGGGCGGAGTGTCCGCTCGGTGGCGGACCTCGACGCTACGGAGCCGGTGTGGGTCAGCGGGCGGCGACGGTGGTGTCGGGGCGGTCCGGTGGTGTCGTCCCGGGGGGCGGGGCAGCCGTGGGGACGGGGACGTCGGGTTCGCCGGACGGCGGGTGGACCGGTGCCAGGCGTCGGGCGTCGGTTGGGTGGAGGAGGGGGGCGGCTTGTCGTTCGATCGTGGCGAGGCGGTCGGGCCACTCCGGGCCCAGGGTGCGGGCGGTCTCCCGCAGGTGCAGTTGGGTGGTGGTGAAGCCGGCGCTCTCGGCCCGCGTCCACGGGCGGGTGCGTTCGTTCCGCAGGGCCCGGCCCAGGGCGGGCGGGCCGGTCCAGGTCCCGGAGGCGTCCGTCGTGTTGGCGTAGCGGGGTTTCGCCTCGCCGTGGCGGTAGACGACGGCCAGGTCGAGGAGCCCGCGGCTGTCGACGCGGTCGGCCAGCTCGAGGATCCCGTCGTAGGACTCGTCGGCGTTCGCCTGGACGGTGAGCCGTCCCCGCCCGCGGTCGGCGAGCTGCTCGAAGTAGCGGTGCACGATGCCCTGGTTGCTCATCGCCCGGGGCACGCCCATGAACAGGCCCTCGACACGGGCTCCGGACCGGCGGTAGGCCCGCATCTTCTCCTCGACGGCCTGCGCGTTCTGGGAGGTCTCCTGGACGATGGCGTGGAGGCCGTGGGCGCGGACGTATTCCTCTGCCTGGGCCATCCACGCGCGGCCGTCGGCACGGGTGCACGCGGTCATGAGGGTGTCGTCCTGGGCCAGCAGGCCGTCGTAGGCGGGGTGGTAGGGCTTGTAGAGGTCGCTGTCGACGTCGACGAAGCCGCCGTGCCGGTCGAGCAGGCCGGCGACCATCTCGGTGACGCGGCTCTTGCCCGCGCCGGGCTGGCCGACGAGGAACACCACCGTGGGAGTCGCTTGCGGGACGCGCCCGGTCAGCAGGCCGGGGACGATGTGGTCGCGGAAGATCCGCTGGTTCTCGGCATCCGGTAGCCGGTGGCGTTCGACCTGGTCGGCGTGGATCACGCGATGCCGCCCCGGGTCTCCCGGGCGAGCCGGGCGTAGTGTCGGCGGGCGGCGGCGATCTGCTCGCGGTCGTTCGAGCGCAGCCCTTCGCGCTCGCGGGCGAGCCTGGTCTGGGCGGCGCGCGCCCGCTGGATGACGGCCGGGTCCGGCTCGGGTCCGGCCTCCTCCGCGGCGATCAGCGCGCTGTAGGAGCCGACGGCTCCGTTCACCGCCTCGATCGCTGCCTCGTACGCTGCGGTCTCCTCGTTGGACCAGTCGTGCGGCTCCAGCTCGTGGGTCACGGAGATTCCACGGGTCGTCGACACGGCGGGCTCCCTTCTCGACGGTACGGCCCCTCTTGCGGAAGGGGGGTGCTGTGCCGACGGGGACGGCTGCCCCTGATCGGCTCCGGTCTGGAGACCTGTGTGATCTGCCGAGCCACAGCACCAGTGGCAGCGGCCACGTCCGTGGCTCAGGCGTGGTCGTAGACCGTGACGGCGATGTCCTTGGCGCACAGGGTCTCGGTGATCAGGGGTTCCACGCGGGACCACTTGCCGCCGGCCAGGCCGCAGCCGATGCGGGGCATGTGGACGGAGGCGCCCCGTTCGAGCGCGTGGTCGGCGAGTGCGGTGAGGCACCGTTCGAGGGCGTCGTAGCGGATGGGCACGCCCGAGCTGCCCGTGCGTATGCCGCGCTGGGCGACCATGTTGGCGACCCAGAGGTCCGGCCGGACCTGGATCAGCCGGACCGCGCCGAGGCCGAAGTCGTTGCCGGAGCGGGCGCGGTGCCAGGTGCGGTAGTCCCTCTCGGGCTCCGGCCAGCGCTTGGAGAGCGCCAGGACGAAGCCCTTGCCCCAGCCGCCGAGGTCGTTGCAGACGTGGGCGATGACTTTGGGGCCTTTGGCCTGGGGGTTCGTGGCGTCACCGGCGAGGAACGTGAGGGGTTTCATGCCACGACTGTACGGGCGGCGCGGGTTCGGGTCAGCCGCCGTCGACGTAGGCGCGGGCCGCCACCATCACGTCGCGCATCCGGCCGTCGGCGATGCACTGGGCCGGGGCCTCGTCGTCCAGTTGCGGATTCATGCCGATCATCCAGGCCCGGGCCGTGTAGAGGCTCTCGGCGTCCTGGATCAGCTGGAAGACCTGGAGGGCGGCGCGCAGGCGCTGTTCCGACTCGGGGCGGGGGTTGGTGTCGCCCGAGGCCCATTTGCCGACCTGCTTCGGGTCGTTGATGTTGGCGATGCGCGCGGTCAGGCGTTGCCCCAGGTTGTCCTGGAGGAAGCGGGCGATCTCGCTGATGTGCATGCGCACGGTGGCGACATGGGCCCGCTCGGCGCTGGCGACGCTCTTGGCGACGGCGACGGTGGTGGGGGGCGTGGTGGCGTCAGAAGGCATGGTCGGGTCTCCCTCGTTGCCCTGACTGTGCGCCCGCGCGGGTGGCGGGTCGCGTGCTCAGGCGACGGGTGTCGGGTGTGCCCGCAGGACCTGGCTGTCGTGTGCTGCCGCAGGGGCAGACGGGAGGGACGCTCGGTCTCGGCGAGCTGCGAACGCTTCACGATGTGTTCCGGTTCCCGACCCGCCGGGAAGCGTGACCAGGGCGGGTGGGGTGTGCCGGCCGGCCGGTGGCGGTCGGCGGTCGGCGTTCAGCCTCTGTGTATTCCGGTCCGCGGGGCGGATCCGGCCCATGGATGGCCGACGGGGAGAGCTGGGGTGGGCGGGGCGGCCGTGGCGGGCGGTGGTGGTGCCGCGACGCAGGGCGTGAGTGCGGCCGCTAAGGACGCGACTGCGGCACAACCGGTGCTGTTCATGAGATCCCCCACATGTTCCACGTTGGTCGATGTACTGGTGAGGTTACCCATTATCACCCTCCAACTCCACCTCTTAGGAAGAATCCGTCGAGATGTCGATGGGGTGTCAACTGTCCTGCTCGACCCTGTGGTTGTGGTCTGACCTGGGGTGATGTCGTCTTGGCGGGGGAGGGGGTTTCGTTCTTTCGGGTGAGGGGGATCGGGTGGTCGGAGGGGTGTTTTCGCAGGGGGTTCAGGGGGGTTTTGAGGTGGGGTGAGGGGCGGGGTGGGTGGTGGGGTGGGAGGCGGGTGAGGGGCGGGGGTCGGGTCGCCCCTCCCGTCACAGCATCGTCAGCCCGTACTCGTCCGCCACCCGCCGCAGTGCCTCCGCCTCCGGGAAGATGAGGCTGGACTCCTCCTGCTTCAGCTCCACGTCGTTGAAGACCGCCCAGCACTGGCGCATGCCGAAGCGGGAGCGGTAGGCGATGCCGTGGATGAGGCGCTCCTGATCCGAGGGGCCGGTGCGCTGGGTGATGGCCCAGGCCGAGATCAGCCGGGTGATCCGGCGGTTGAAGCCCTGGATGTGCTCCGTGGTGAGCCGGTCGACGCCCTGTTGCGCCAGCTGGTCCTTGAGTTCGCGGGAGAGGGTCTCCAGGGTCCGCTCCTCGTCCACGTCCAGGAAGCGGGCGTCTTCGGGGGGCAGCAGGCGGACCAGGGTGTGGCGCGTGGTCCAGTCACGGGGGATCTTGCCGGGGGTCATGTAGTACGGCTCCTGCCAGTCGTCCGCGATGACCTCCCGCATCCCGGGGTGCACGCGGAACGGGGCTAACGCCTCCGCGAAGCAGCCGTCGTGCTCCGAGGCGCAGTACAGGGTGCCGTAGCTGACCAGGCTCCAGCGGTTGCCGCCCGTCCGGTCGGCGTCCTCCTGGCTGATGATCTCGTACGTGACCGGGTTCTTGGCCTTCCCCAGGCGCCAGATGCCGCGCTCCGGCGCGGGGACGAGGACGACGTCGGGCTGTGCGGTGTCCCGGCTCATGCGGCCGCTCTCCTTGCTCCGGCCGCCCTCCGCGGGCGCGTGCCGGTGTTGCTCGTGGGCTCCCGCGGCGGGCGGGCGGGCCGGCGGGGCGGCCCCGTCCGCCGGGAGAACCGGTCCCTTGGCGGTGTGGTGCCCGTTCGTGAGGGGTGCTCATGAGCGGGTGCTGTTCGACCGGTCAGCCGGCCTGCTGGCCTGCTGGTGCGTGATGGACGGGTGTGGCCGGCGGTGTGCGACGGGCCGGGGGGCTTCCGTGTGGAGTTCCGGTCCGTGACACATGCCGAACGATCATTTTCATGCGCGGATACGACCGAAGCGACAGGGTTGCGGTGGTCCACGGGGGCGCACGAAGAAGCACGGGGGCGCATGCGGGGGCGGTGGTCAGGCTCCGCCCCTCCCGCACCGGGCCAGGTCGAGCTCCACGGCGGCGGCGCCGGCGTCCCCGGCGAAGGAGAGGACCACGCGCCCGTCGGCCGCCGCGGGATGCGCGGCGAGGCTGCGCACCGGGCTCCCCGTGGCGAGGAACAGGCGGCACCGGCCGGAGCCGGCGTCCCAGACGCGGACGGTCCCGTCGGCCGCGCCGGCGGCGACCAGGCTGCCGTGGCCCTCCGTGCTCCAGGCGGCCAGGGCCCGTACGGCCGTCGTGTGGCCGGTCAGCGGCGCGCCCAGCGGCCGGTGCGCGAGCAGGTCCCACAGCCGTACGGTGCCCGTGTCGCCGCCGCTGGCCAGATGCGGCGGGAGGCCGCCGAGCGGCCGGGGGTTGAGGGCGACGGCGTGGAGCAGGCCCTGGGCGCAGCGCAGGGGGGCGCCCAGCTGCCCGTGTTCCGCGTCCCACAGGCGCACGGTGCCGTCGGAGCCGGCGGAGGCGAGCCAGTCCCGGCCCGTCCCGTCCGGGGCGGCAGCGACCGCCCACACCCGCATGCCGTGGCCGCTCCACTTGCGCAGCGGGCCCGGGCGGTCCAGGTCCCACAGCCGCACCGTGTGGTCGTCCCCGCCGCTCAGCAGCAGGTTGCGGCCCTCCGCGGTGGTCCATGCGGCGAGGGAGCGGACGTGGTCGACGTGCCCTTCGAGGGCGTCGGGCAGGACGCGCCGGGTCTGCGCGTCCCACAGCCGGATGGTGTGGTCCGCGCCCGCGGCCGCCGCCAGGACGCGGCCCCGCCCGCGCCGGGCCCAGGCCAGGGCGGTCGCCGGCCGGCCGGTGTCGATCCTGGCGACCGCGTCCCCCGTGTCGATGTCCCGGACGTCGACGTGCGGGACGCCGCCGCTCAGCGCGAACCAGGACGGGCCGTGCGGGTCCCCCGCGTCCCGCGTCAGCAGCGCTCCGCCGGTCGGCGCGGGCGCGGCCGGTGCGTGCGCGGCGTCCAGTGCGCGGCGCAGCACCTCCCGGTTCCACAGGCGCAGCGTGCCGTCCGTGGAGGCCGAGGCGAGGATCCCGGTGTCCGGGGAGGCGACGGGGCTGAGCGCGGTCACCGGGGCGGTGTGCCCGCCGAGCAGCCCGGGGGGCTCCTGGACGGCGGTGTCCCACACGGCGATGTCGTTGCCGGCGGCGGCGGCGAGGAGGTGGCGTCCGTCCAGGGTGAGGGCGGCCAGGCCGGTCACCGGTCCGGGGGCGCCGGTCAGGGGGGAGCGCGGCCCGTCGGCGCCCCAGAGCGTGACGCTGCCGTCCGCGTGGCCCGCCGCGACCGTCCCGGTGCCGGTGGTGGCGGCCAGCACCCGTACGGGGGCCGGCAGCTCGAAGCGTGCCGCCTCGGCCCAGGAGGCGGTGTCCAGGAACGCCAGCTCCGTCCCGTCGGCGACGGCCAGCAGGGGCCGGCCGGGCGGGTCCTCCACCACCGCCAGGGCGACGGCCGCCGTACGCGGCACCTCCCCCGGCAGGGTCAGCACCTCCTGCGGCCCCATCCGCTCGTTCCACCAGACCAGCTCACCGTTGCCGTTGACGCTGAGCACGGCGAGTTCGTGCCCGCCGTCGCGGTACGCGCACACGTCGGCGATCCAGATCCCGCCGGGCCGGTGCACCTGGTCGAGGAGCCGGCCGGTCGCGGGGTCCCGCAGGCGCACGGTGCCGTCCGTACTGCCGGACACCAGCAGGGGGGACTGCGCCGGGCGCGGGGCGAGGAGCAGCCGGCGGACGGCCCCGTCGTGGGCGTGGATCCGCTCGCGCAGCGCCGTCCCCTCGACCGCGTCGAACAGTTCGATGCCGCCGTTCTCGTCGCCCGCCGCGAGGGCCGCGCGTCCGTCGGGCGCCGCCAGCGCGGCGAGGGAGCGGACCGTGGCGCCGAGGGTGGCGAGGACGTTGACGGCCGGCGCCCACTGGGACCACAGCACGGTCAGCGGCGCCCCGGCAGGCGCGGGAGGCGCCGACCCGGTCTCCTCCTCGGGCATCGGCGGGCGCGCCAGACCGGGGAAGCGCAGCGCCGTGTACGCCAGGTGCAGGCTGGCCAGGCGCGAGGGGTGGTCGTCGACGCGGTGCAGGTACGGCTCCACCGCGGCCCACGCCTCCAGCCAGAGCCGGCCCTCCTGCCCGCGGCCCGGCCCCAGCAGGCCGCGGACGGGGCTGCCGGTCAGCCACGGCAGGACCTCCGGCGGCACGTGCGCGTCGTCCAGGACCCCGCCGAGGCGGGCGTGGTGTGCGAGGTGGCGGCGTACGTACGGGTGCGGGGCGCCGTCGGCGGCTCCGGCGGTGTGCGGGGCGGCCAGGTCGGCGAGCGCCCGGGCGATGCGGGCGTGCACGGCGGCGTCGTCCTCGTTCTTGTACGCGTACGGGTCCCGCCGCGCGCCGTCCGCGGCGCCCGTCCCGGCCCCGGCCGTATCGTCGTCGGGCCCGTCCTGAGCACTCGTCATTCCCATCCCCCCGGCAGGCGCGGCGCCGGCGGCGGGCCGGGCGCGCAGGACCGCGGCCAGCCGCTCGTGGGCCGGCCGGTAGACCCGCTGGTCCTCTTCTACGTCATGGGTGAGATACCCCGCCAGACGGCCTCCCAGCAGCACCGCGATCTTGCCGTCGGCGTCCGTGAGGGGCCTGCCGAGGACCGCGGAGGCGACGGCCGGCCACACCTCGCCCCACGCGACGCCGCGGCCCCGCGCGAACGCCGCCGCCCGCAGCAGGGCCAGCGCCTCGTCCGCCGCCAGGCCGTCCTCGGCCGCCCCCGCCAGGTCGGCCTCCAGCAGCCCGGCCGTGCCCTCGCCCAGCCGCGCCAGCCAGTGCGCGTCGGCCAGCAGCGCCGGCCCCCCGGTGCGCAGCTGGCCCGCCGCCACGCGGGCGTCGAGGAAGGACCGTCCCGCCGCGCCGGCCACCGTCCGCCCCACCTCGGCCAGGTCGTGTCCCGCCCAGCGGGGCTCCCCGTGCAGGAGGGCCCGTACGTACCCTTCGACGTCCGCGCGCGTCTCCGGGCCGTCCGTGCGCAGTACGGCCGCCCCGCCGAACGCCTCCCGCAGCCGGCCCAGGACGTCCTGCCCGTCGCCGCCCTGCGCCCCGTCGGCCGGATCGCTGCTGCGCACGGCGACGAGCAACCGCACCCGGCCCGGGCCGGGCCCCGGCCCGGCACCGTCCGGCGGCGGCTCCGCGTCGTCCGGCGGCGGCACGGCACCGTCCGGCGGGGACTCCGCGTCGTCCGGCGGCGGCTCCGCACCGCCCCGCGGCGGCTCCGCGTCGTCCGGCGGGCGGGCGGCCTGGGGCGGGACGGCGGTGCCCGGTGCGCGGCCGGCCAGCGGGACCAGGACCTGGTGCAGGACCGCCGCCGGGTCGGACGCCTCGTCCAGGGAGTCGACCACGATCGTGACGGGCCGGCCGGTCGCCCCGAGGAACTTCCGCAGCCCCAGCTGCCAGCGGCCCAGCTGGTCCCGGCCCGAGGGGTCGGGGGTGGCGCCCAGCTTCTGCGCGATGGTCCTCAGCAGCCCCAGCGCCTCCCGGTTGCGCGCGGTGACGGCGATGTCCACGGCGCCCTCGTCCGGGACGGTGTCCGGCGGGCAGTGGCCGACGGCGGCCCCGAACAGGGCGGACCGCCTGAACCTCGCGTCGCTCAGGGTCACCGCGCGGCCCAGGACGGCGGACTTCCCGCTCGCCGTGATGCCGGTGACGACCAGCACCCCGGCCGGACCCGTCAGGAAGGAGACCAACGCCGCGTTCAGGTCCCTGCGGCCCGAGAAGTACCAGCCGGTGTCCTCGGCGCCGGTGCGGCCGCTGGCCTTCTCCAGCCAGTGCTCCAGGTCCTTCGGGGCCGTCGCCACCTCCCGCCGGCCCTCCTCCACCACGGTCGGCTCCGGCCGGTACCCCGGATTCGGCAGGGCGGGGGTCGGCACGTGCAGTCCGCCGGCCGGCAGCGGCCGGCAGTCGACGGACAGGGGACGGCCGAGCTCCGCGCCGATCGCCTCCGCCGCCCGGGACAGGGCCCGGCTGAACTCGCCCATCGTCAGGTGCGGGCGGGCGATCCCCCCGGCCGTGGCCAGCCACTCGTGGGCCCTGCGCAGGACGAGCGCGAACTCCCCGCCCAGCACCTGCGTCTTGGGCGCCGCCGTGGTGAGCACGTTCAGGGTGGCGGCCCCGGTGCGCTCGGCGGACAGGTCCCGCGTGAGTTCCAGCAGCTCGCCCCCGAGGTCGGCGGACTCGCACATGTTGACGATCACCAGGACGTCGCGGGCGTGCGAGTCGAGGGCGGCGATGACGATCTCCGTCGTCCGCAGTCCGGTCGCCAGCAGCCGGTCGGTCCTGGTCTTCCGCAGGACCGCGAAGTGCTTCGCCGAGGGCGAGGTCAGCCCGTGCCCCGTCACGTACAGCACCACGGGAACGTCCGGTTCAGCGCTCCGGATCCCCGATTCCTCGAGGAAGCGCTCGACGTCGTGCCGGTCGGCCACCGGCCGCGTCGGCGCCACCCTCACGAAGCCGGGGCCGTCCGGCGGCGGCCGCTCCCACCACAGGGACACCGCCTCCAGCTGGGCGCGGAAGGACTCCTCCAGCGCCTTCGTACCGTCCTCCATCGGCAGGACGAACAGCGTGCCCGCGACCGGCGTGCCCGCGACCGGCGTGCCCGTGACCGGCGTGCCCGTGACCGGCGTGCCCGTGACCGGCGCGGCCGTGACCGGCGCGGCCACCGCCGGCGGCGCGGCCGCCTCCACCGCACCGGCCAAGCCGATATCGCCCCGCTCCCCGTCCACGGTCCCTATTGTTCCCTCCCATGAACGAGCAGCAGAACCGGCCCCGCGCCGGGGAGTTACCGGAGTACGTGACCCAGGACGCGGTCGTCGTCGTCCCCGGCATCATGGGCAGCACCCTCTACGACACCACCAGCCACAAGGAGGTCTGGGGCATCGGCGGCATCTCCTGGCTGCTGAAGGCCTGGACCACGCCCTCCGGACTGAAGCCCCTGGCCATGACCGAGGACGAACTGGAGGGCAAGACCGGCCGGATCGCGGCCACCGGCCTCCTGAGGCACTCCGCGTGGACCCCGTACCTCGCGGGCAGCGAGCCGTACACCGATCTGGTCGACACGATCCGCACCAGTGTCGCCGACGACGCCGCGATCCTGGAGTTCGCCTACGACTGGCGCCTGCCCGTGGCCACCAACGGCCGCCTCCTGGCCGACGCCGCGCGCCGCCACCTCACCGAGTGGCGCGGCCACCCCGCGCACACCGAGGCCCGCCGCCACCGCACCGACCAGCGGGAGGGGAGGCTCGTCTTCGTCGCCCACTCCATGGGCGGGCTCGTCACCCGCGCGGCCCTCGACCCCGGCTACGACGGCGACCTCCAGGCCGACACCCGGGGCGTGATCACCCTCGGCACGCCGTTCCAGGGCTCGGTGAAGGCCGCCGTCATCCTCGCGACCGGCCGCGGCGCCCCCGTACGGCTGCCGCACCGCAAACTCCGGGCGATCTGCGCCACCATGCCGGGCCTGCACGACCTGCTGCCGCAGTACCGCAGCCTGCGCGCCGGGGGCGACGTGCGCCACCTCACCCCGGGCGACGTCGAGTCGATCGGCGGCAGCGCGGAACTGACCCGCAGGGCGGCCCGTTTCCACTACGGCCAGCAGCACATCGCCCTGCCCGGACACCGCTCGGTCGTCGGCGTCAACCAGCCCACCTGGCAGAACCTGACCATCACGGCCGGCACGGTGGAGGCGCACCTCGACGGGGCCCGGCAGAACTCCGACGGCACCTTCATCCGCGACCGCCACGACCGCGTCCGCTACTTCCAGGTCCACGGCGACGGCACCGTCTACAAGGAGTCGGCGGTCCTCACCGACATCGTCACCCACCTCCCCCTCCAGCACGGCGACGTCGCCAGGGCGCGCACGGCGCTCGACACCGTCACGGAGATCCTGCGCGGCGACGTCAACCCCGGTCCCCCGCAGGGCGAAGCCGGCTGCGGGCTGACGGCGCCCGACCTGGTCGAGGCCGGCCGTCCGTGGAAGCTCCACCTCACCGGGGTCGACTCCCTCGCGTCCCTGACCTGCCGCCTCACCGACCTCGCCCACCCCGACGACCCCGTGCCGCTCACCCCGGCCTGGGAGGACGGCGTGGCCACCGCCCGGGCGAGCGCCCCGGCCCCGGGCCTGTACCGCATCGAGGTCCGCACCCAGGACGGCTCCGACATCACCCAGCTGGTCATGGCCACGGAACCGGGCCAGGAGCCGGCGGAGGCGGAGGACTGACGGCGCTGGAGCGGTGGGTGCCCCGGGGCGGCTTCCGCCGGGACACCCACCGGACTGTCGGGCCCGTCGGCCGGCCCTTGCGCGGGGGCGACGAGCAGGGTTCGAACGCTAGTACCGGAGTGAAATGTTCCGACCGAAGTGGAGGCGAAGTGGCCGGAACATGGCATCAAAGTGCCCTCCGCCAGTCCCGGGCTGGCCGATACGCGTGAGGGCGACGGGGATGTTTTCGGCCGCCGTGGCGCGGATGGAGACGGAACGCGGCCGGCCCTGAGCAGGGGCGGGGCGGGGACGGTGCCCCCTGCGGGCCCCTCGGTACGCCCCTGGCGAGGGTGCGTCAGGATGGCTCGCATGGCAGATGAAACGATCACCCCGCGCGGCATCGCCGACCGCCACCTCGACCAGGTGGCCGCCCACGATCCGCTGGAGGCCGCCTGGTTGGGACTGCACCCCGGCGACGACCGGCAGCCGGACCTGTCTCCGGAGGGCTTCGAGGCACACGCCGACATCGCCCGGCGCACCCTCACCGCCCTCGACGCCGCCCCCGCCACCGACGACCCCGCCGAGCTGACCTGCGCGCGGCTGCTCCGCGAGCGCCTCACCGCCGAGCTCGCCCTGCACGAGTCCGGCGAGAACTTCCGCCGACTGCGCAACATCGGCGCCCATGTGCACCACGTGCGGGACATCTTCACCTTCATGCCGACCGGCACCGACGACGAATGGGCCGCGGTGGCCGGGCGTCTGCGCAACCTGCCCGCCGCGCTCGACGGCTACCGCACCACCCTCACCGAAGGGATGTCCCGGGGCCTGCTCGCCGCGCCCCGCCAGGCGGCCGCGGTCGTCGACCAGCTCACCGCCTGGACCGGCGAGGGGCCCGGCGGCACAGCCGGCCCGGGGTGGTTCGCCGGATTCGTCGCCCCCGGCCCCGAGCGGTTGCGCGGCGAGCTGGACGCCACCGCCCTCCGGGCCACCGCCGCCGTCGCCGAGTTCCGCGACTGGCTGCGCGACACGTACGCACCGGCCGCCTCCCGCACCCCCGACGCCGTGGGCCGCGAGCGCTACCGGCTCGCCGTGCGCGGCCACACGGGCGCCGACCTCGACCTGGACGAGGCCTACGCCTGGGCGTGGAGCGAGTTCCACCGGACGGCGGCCGAGCTGCGCACCGAGGCCGAGCGGGTGCTGCCCGGGGCCGGGGTCCGGGAGGCCACGCACCACCTGGAGCGCCACGGCCACGCGGTCGAGGGCGTGGAGGCCGTCCGTGCGTGGCTCCAGGACCTCATGGACGGGGCGATCGAGGCCCTCGACGGCACCCACTTCGACATCGCCGGCCCCGTACGCCGGGTGGAATCCCGGATCGCCCCGGCCGGCAGCTCCGCCACGCCGTACTACTCCGGCCCCAGCCTGGACTTCAGCCGTCCGGGACGCACCTACCTGCCCACGCTCGGCCGCGACACCTTTCCGACCTGGCAACTCGTCACCGTCTGGTACCACGAGGGCGTTCCCGGCCACCACCTGCAACTGGCCCAGTGGGTCGCCGTCGCCGACCGGCTCAGCCGCTACCAGACCACGCTGGGCATGGTCAGCGCCGACATCGAGGGCTGGGCCCTCTACTCCGAACGCCTCATGGACGACCTGGGCTTCTTCACCGACCCCGCCCACCGCCTCGGCTTCCTCGACGAACAGATGCTGCGCACCATCCGGGTGATCATCGACATCGGCATGCACCTGGGCCTCTCCATCCCCGCCGACTCGGGCTTCCACCCCGGCGAGCGCTGGACCCCCGACCTCGCCACGGAGTTCATGGCCACCCACAACGGCAGCCCCGCCGCCCTGCGGGACAGCGAGATCGTCCGCTACCTCGGCATGCCCGGGCAGGCGATCGGCTACAAGATCGGCGAACGTGCCTGGCTGCGGGGGCGCGAAGCCGCACGCCGCCGGCACGGCTCCGGTTTCGACCTCAAGGCCTGGCACATGAAGGCCCTCTCCCAGGGCTCGCTCGGCCTCGACGATCTGGTCGACCACCTCGCCGCACTCTAGGAACCCGGGCGGCGCCGCCCCCTGGCATCAGGCCCTCGCGGTGGCCAGGAGACGCTCCAGCATCTGCCGCAGGAGGTGGACCGCCCGGCCGGGGAGGGGAGCCGACCTGACCGTCGGGCTCCAGTCCTGGCTGGTGAGGAGTTCGACCGCGGTGAGGAGGTTCTCCCGCCTGCCGACGATGGTGCCCGCCAGGCGGACGTAGTCCCCCGGAAGCGTCCGGCCCCGGTACCGGCCCGCCAGTGTCCGCAGCTGGGGAAGGAGGGCCTGCGCCGCCTCCGTCGTCGGGAAGGCGGCGGCGAGGGCCGTCAGGGGCATGCGGACGATGACCGGCTCCGCCTCCCACCGCGCCAGGAGCCGGGGAACGGCCTCCCGGACGGCCGCGCGGGCACGGGCCTCGGCGGCGGGGTTCCCGCAGGAACGCGGCTGGGGCCAGCTCTCGGCCTCGTCGTGCCCGGTCACGGTCGCGATGCGGAACAGCAGGTGCACCAGCGACATCCGCATGGAGGGCGGAACACGGTCGTCGGTGGCGAGTACCGCGAGGAGGGCTACGCCTTCATGGGTGCGCCCGTCGCAGGTGCCCTGGTGCAGGATCTCGTTGTAGAAGTCGCACAGGAAGTCGTCGTCGGAGTCGAAGGGGGCGTCGCAGAACAGGAGTTCCGCGTGTACGGGTGCCGGGGCCGGCGCGTCGGCGAAGTGGTCGGCCACCACGGTGCGGAAGGTCTCGCGGATGCGGGGGCCGGGGGACGGGGCGGGGCTCGTCGGCGGCGTGGTGGGCATGCCGCAGACCCTAGCCGTGCGGCGGTGCGGGGTTCGGCTCGGGGCAGGGCCCCGGGGACGGGTGCTAGAAGGGCGGGCAGTCGCTGTAGTCCGCGGGGGACGGCGGCGGCACGGGGGGCAGCGGGGTACGCAGGAGGGCGACGGCTTCGTCGATGCGGCCCAGGTCCACCAGGATCGGCCCGAGGGTGCGGCCGTGCTCCACGCGGTCGGTGTCCAGGAGGGCGACGGCCTCCTCCCGTCGGCCGTGGTCGGCCAGGAGACGGGCCAGGTCCTCCACCGCGTACGGGCTCCCGCCCTCCGGGTGCGCCCCGGCCTGCCGCACCGCTTCGTCCAGCCGCCCGCAGGCCGCCAGCAGCGGGCCGCGCAGCCGCAGCAGCTCCCATTCCTCCTTGCCCCGGCGCTCCGCGAGGGCGTCCAGGTGTGCGAGGCCCTCCTCGGCCCGGCCCTCGGCGGCGAACAGCCGGCACAGCCGGTCCAGCGTGCAGTCGTCGGACGTCTCCCGCGCCCGCAACACCTCGATGGCCTCGTCGCCCCGGCCGTGCCGGACGAGGAGCTCGGCGAGCAGGGCCTGCGCGTGTCCGAGGGGGTGCCCCGTGTGGGCCCGGTAGAGCTCGACCGCGCCCGCCACGTCCCCCCGCTCCTCCAGCAGCTCCGCCAGCCGGCGGACCGCCGCGGGGTGTCCGCCGTCGGCCGCGTAGGTGCGGAGTTCGTCGATCCGGCCCTGCCGCACCAGGAGTTCGGCGAGCGGGTCCCGGTCGTTGACGGGGACGGAGCCGTACGCGTACAGCACCTGGAACGCCTCGTCCGTGCGGCCCTGCCGCTCACGGACGGACGCCAGGAGGGCCACCGCGTTGGAGGGTTCGGGCTCGCGCGTGCAGTCCCGGCCGCCGCACCGGCCGCAGGGGCGGCCCGGCAGGATCCGCTCCGTCAGCATCCCCGCGAACGCGTCGCCCCGGCCCAGTCCGACGGCGAGGTCCGCGAGCGGCTCGGCCAGGTACCAGTTCCCGATGTGCGGCAGCAGCAGGGCGTACGCCTCCTCGGCCCGGCCCCGGCGGGCCGACAGCCGGGCCAGCTCGCGCAGCGCGGACCGCTCGCCGCCGCGGGCGAAGGGGAGCAGCAGGCCGGCGGCCTCCTCGGCGCGGCCCGCCGCGTCCAGCAGCCGGGCGGCTTCCTCCGCCGCCGTGCACCAGCCCGTCGCCAGGTACGGGGCCAGTACGGCGAGTGCGCCCGGGGTGTCGCCGCGTCCGGAGAGGAGCCGTGCCCAGGCCCGCGCGCAGAACCAGTCGCCGTCCTCCGCCAGGGCCTGGGCGCGCACGACGTCGGCGTGGCCGAGGGCGAGGAGGCGCTCGACGAGGTCGGGCGGGAGGCACTCCTGGTGGGTGCGGGTCCGGCGGTCGAGTACGGCAGCGTCCATGGGCCGCACCCTGATGACCTGCCCGCCGCGTTCCCCCGTCCCGTTCCCCGTCCCGTGCCCCCGTCGACGGCCGTCCGGCGCCGGAACCGGCCCGGGCAACACCATCAGGTGGTTTGCCGGGTCCGTCGTACCGGTGTCGGCGAGCCTCCGCGGGGGTGGGACGCCCGGCGCCCGCAGAATGCCGTCCCGAGGACGAAAGGGCGTCTCCGGGCAACGCTTTACCCGCTCTGGATGGCATGTTCCGGTCAACGCTGCGAGGCTGCGTAGCGGTGTCCCCCGACCCGGGGGCACGGCACGTCTCACCACGGCGCCCGCGCGAGCGGTGCGCCCCCGCGGCCGTCCGCCGGCGCACCCAGCCGGCGCCGGACGGCCACCGAGCAGGCCGGGATCCCGGCCGCCGAGAAGGAGTCACGTGTGAGAGGCACCCCCCACAAGGCCGTCGCCGCGTTCGTGAGCACCGTCGCCGCGCTGGCCGCGGCGGCGCTGCTCCCCGCCGCACCGGCCGCCGCCGCGGCGCACCCCGCCACCGCCCGCACCCCCGCCCCGGCGCACCGGGCCGCGGCCTGCACCCCGGCGCAGGTCGTCGGCAACGGCGGCTTCGAGAGCGGCACCACGCCCTGGAGCCAGTCGCAGACCGGCCTGATCACCAACCGGACCGGCCAGAGCGCCCACGCCGGCGGCTACTTCGCCTGGCTGAACGGCGTCGGCAGCACGCACACCGACACGCTCTCCCAGAGCGTCACGATCCCCTCCGGGTGCAGCACCGCCACCCTCACCTTCTGGCTGCATGTCGACACCGCCGAGCGGACCACGTCGGTCAAGTACGACACCCTCACCGCGAAGATCGGCAGCACGACGCTCGCCACCTACTCGAACCTCGACAAGAACACCGGCTACGTCCAGAAGTCCTTCGACGTCTCGGGGTTCGCCGGCCAGACCGTGACGGTCGCGTTCACCGGTTCCGAGGACTCCAGCCTCCAGACCAGCTTCGTCGTCGACGACGTCGCCCTCGACACCTCCGGCGGCACGGTCCCGCCGACGGACTCCACCCGCACCCCGGCCGCACCCTCGTACACCGTGAACCTCAGCAGCGACGCGAACGGCTTCGTGTGGACCGGGCACGAGACCGCGTCCTTCACCAACGCCTCCGCCACCCCGCTGAGCGAGGTGTACCTGAGGCTCTGGGACAATTACCACGGCAGCTGCTCGGCCATGCCGATCAGCGTCACCAACGTCACCGGCGGCGCCGCCGGCGCCCTCTCGGTCGCCTGCACCGCCCTGAAGATCGGCCTGCCGGCCCCGCTCGCCCAGGGCCAGAGCGCCACGATCGGCTTCGACCTGTCGATCACCGTACCCAGCGGCGCCGACCGCTTCGGCCACGACGGCGCGTTCGGCAACATCGGCAACGCCCTGCCGGTGCTCGCCGTCCGCGACGGCGCGGGCTGGCACCTGGACCCGTACACCAACAACGGCGAGTCCTTCTACTCCCTGGCCGCCGACTTCGACGTGACCCTGGACCACCCCACCGGCCTGCTCGTCCCGGCCACCGGCACCTCGGTGGACACCCCTGGCACCAGCGGCCGCACGGTCACCAGGGCCACCGCCGCCAAGGTGCGCGACTTCGCCTGGGGCGCCGGCCCGTTCGCCAAGATCTCGGGAACCTCGGCCGCCGGCACGCCGATCAACATCTACTCCGTGTCCGGGATCAGTTCGAGCGACGCGCAGTCGATGCTGACCACCGCGAAGAACGCGGTCGACGCCCACGCGGCGCGGTTCGGGGCGTACCCGTACGGCGAGCTGGACGCGGTCATCGACAACAACTACTGGTTCGGGGGCATGGAGTACCCCGGCTTCGTCCTCGACCTGGTGAGCACCACGGCGCTGACCCACGAGATCGGCCACCAGTGGTTCTACGGCATCGTCGGCGACGACGAGTACGCGAGCCCCTGGCTGGACGAGGCGTTCACCGACTACGCGACCGACCTGGCCCTGGGCAAGACGGGCACGAACTGCTGGAACAGCGTCTCGTGGGCCTCCTCGGCCGAGAAGATCACCAACTCGATGGCCTACTGGGACGCGAACTCCTCCCGGTACTCGACCGTCGTGTACGGCTACGGCAAGTGCGCCCTGCACGACCTGCGCCGCCAGCTCGGCGACACCGCGATGGCCAAGCTGCTGAAGGACTACGCGGCCGCGCACTGGTATGGCGTCTCGACGACGGCCGAGTTCAAGGCGGCCGCCCAGGCGGCGTCGGCCACCGACCTGACCTCGTTCTGGACCCAGCACCGCATCGAGGGCTGACCCGCACGGCACGGTTCCGCCCGGGGGCCGTCCCCCGGGCGGAACGACGTCCGCGGGACGGCTTCGCCCACCGCGGATCCGGGCGGCGCCCGGCAGCGCCGCCGTCGGCGCCGGTCAGGCCCGCGGGAGGCGGCCGCGGGCCCGCAGCGCCTCGCGCAGGCGCGCGGCCATCGCGGCCGCCTGGTCCGGCGCGGGCGTCAGGACCCCGTTCTCCGTCATCAGCGCGTGGAACTGCTGCTCCTGGTAGGGGACACCGGGCGGGAGGGCGGCGACGTGCCAGTGGAGGTGCGCGTTGCCCTGCCGGCTGCCGAGCGAGTACAGGTAGGTGCGCTCCGGACCGCACACCTCCTCCACGGCGAGGGCCACCTCCCGGACGCACAGCATCAGCCGGCTGTAGGCCGCCTCGTCCAGGTCGCGCACCACGTGCTCGACGTGCGCCTTCGGCGCGACGAGCACCTTCCCCGGCAGGGTGGGCCACCGGTCCAGGAACGCGATGTGCTCCTCGTCCTCGAAGACCGTCTCGTGCCGGTAGTCCGGATCTCCCGCGAGGAACGCGCAGACGAAACAAGGCCCGCTCCGCGCCCGCTCCGTGTACGCCTCGAGATCCATCGGCTGTCGGTCCGTCGTCATACGCGCCCTCCGTCGGGTGTACGAGCCTGCCGGGAGCAAGCCCCCGAGGGCTCCCTCCGCCGAGGGTACGGCGGGAGCGTCCGGGGGCGGGTGTCAAGGTCGCCATTCCACAAGGACCGGCCGCATTGCAGGTGACGGATCGTCATGAGTCGTCGGCGGCACCGTGGATACGATCCGGGACGAGGGACCCGCCCGCGCACCGTTCGCGGACGTGCGCGCCTCCTCGCCCACCTCTCCCCGCACGGATCGGACACCCCGTGAGCCTTCGCCAGATCGAGCCCAAGCAGCGTGGATTCCTCATCGTCAACTCCCACCCCGAAGGCGCCGCCCGGACCGTCCGCCGCATGTGGGAGGCGGTCCCGGCCCGCACCGACGGCCGCCGCCCGGTCGCCCTCGTCCTCGGGCACTCCGCCGGCTACGGGCTCGCCACCCTGCTGGCCGGGCTGCGCCGGCACGGCATCCGCGGCGTAGGCGTCGCCTTCGAGACCCCGGACACCGGCCGCCGAACCGCCGGCGCCGGCTGGTACCGCACGGCGGCCGTCGCCGAACTCGCCGCCGAGCACGGGCAAGACATCCGCCTCGTGAACACCGACGCCTTCTCCGCCGACGCCAAATCGCAGGTCGCGGACCTGCTGGAGGACCACTACGGCCCGGTCGACCACGTCATCTACAGCCTCGCGGCCCCCCGTCGCACCGACCCGGCCACCGGCGAGGTCCACCACTCGGTGATCAAACCCCTCGGTGCCGCCTACGAAGCCCCGGCCCTCGACTTCTCCACCGCCGAACCCTCGGTCGTGCACACCCGGATCGAGGCCGGAACCGAGGCGGAGACGCGCGCCACCGTCGCGGTGATGGGCGGCGACGACTGGGCCGCGTGGGTCCGTGCCCTGGCCGCCCGCGGGCTCCTGGCCGACGGGTTCACCACCGCGGCCCTGACCTACGTCGGCTCGGAGGTGACCGCACCGGTCTACCGGCAGGGGACCATCGGCGCGGCCAAGGCGCACCTGGAGCAGACCGCCCGCGACCTCGACGCCTCGCCCCTTCTCAAGGAGAAGGACGGCCGCGCCTTCACGGTCGTGGCCGGCGCGGCCGTCACCCAGGCCTCCACCGCGATCCCCTCCATCGCCCTCTACACCGCCTTCCTGCGCACCGTCCTCGGCGACAGCGGCTTCCGGACGACCGCGGAGCAGGCCGTGGACCTCTGGGACCAGCTCGAAGGCCGCACCCCCCTCGTCCTCGACGACGAAGGGCGGATCCGGCTCGACGGCTGGGAACTCGACCCCGGCGTCCAGGACCGGGTCCGCGCACTGTGGGCCGACCCGCAGCGCGGACTGGAAGCCTCCCGCTCCGGGGCCGACTGGTTCATGAGCGAGGTCAGGGCCCTGTACGGCTGGGACGTCGACACCGTCGACTACGGCCTTCCGGTCGAGACCGACGTACCCTGGCCCACCCCGCGGCCGTGAAGGCCTCGGTCATCGCCCGCAGAGACCTGCGCCAGGGGATCGGCGGGTGGCTCCGGGTCGGGCGTTCCGGTGGGCGGTCGGGTTCCGTGCCCTACCGGCCGGCTTCGTGGCGCGGGCGGGCGGTGGGTGGGGGGAAGGAGAGGCCCGTCGGGGTGTTGAGGCCGGTGAAGGCGAGCGTCGTCTGGTCGCCGCCCGTCTCGCGGACGCGGAGCACCCGGTTGCCGAAGCCGTCGGCCACGTACAGGTTGCCCGTGCCGTCGAGCGCGAGGCCGAGCGGGGAGTTCAGGCCGGTGACGGGCACGGTGGTCTGCGGTCCGCCGCCCGCGGCCACCCGCACGACGCGGCCGTTGCCGCTGTCGGACACGTAGAGGTCGCCGGCGGTGTTGACGGCCAGCCCGGTCGGCTGGGAGAGGCCGGTCGTGGGCACGGTGCTCTGGCCGCTCCCGTCCACGGCCACTTCCACGACCCGGTCGTCGACGAAGTCGGAGACGTACAGCCGCCCCCCGGGCGCCCATGCCGGCCCCCAGGGGTGCAGCAGTCCGCTCGTGGCGACGGTCGACTGGCCCCCGCCGCCGGCGGCCACCTTCACGATCCGGTCGTTGAAGCTGTCGGCGATGTACAGGTTCCCGGCCGGGTCGACGGCCAGGCCCAGCGGGCGCCACAGGCCGGTCGTCGGGACGACGGACCGTTCCCCGCCGTCCGGGGGCAGGATGACCACGCGGTTGTCGCCGGTGTCGGAGACGTAGAGCCGGCCCGCGGAGTCCCAGGCCATGCCGGTCGGCCGCACCAGACCGTCGAGGGGCACCGTGATCTGTTCGCCGCCGCCCGCGGGCAGGGCCAGCACCCGGTTGTTCCCGTAGTCGGACACGTACAGGGGCGGGCCGGCCGGCGACCGTCCGCCACCGGGCCACGCCACCGGGCCGAGGGCCCGCCACTCCGATGCCCCGCCGGGGGTGCGTCAGCCCGTGGGGAGGTCGAGGCCGGTGTAGACCTGGTTGAGGATGGTGGGCAGCAGGGCGTTGGCGGTGGTCCGGCCGTCGGGCGACAGGGTGAGGTTCGTCCAGACGACGAGCGTGACGTCGTTGTCGGGGTCGTAGCCCATGAAGGAGTTGTAGCCCGGGAGTTCGCCGCCGTGGAAGTACATCGCCGCGTTCGGGCCGAACCTCTGGTGGGCGATGCCGTAGCCGTACTCCTGGCCGTTGGGCGCGGCCGGGTTCTCGGCCTGCGGGCTGGCGAGCCACTGCCGCTGGGTCGCGGGGGCGAGGACATCGCCCCCGACCAGCGCCCGGATCCAGGTGGCCAGGTCCTGCGCGGTGGAGACGGCTGCTCCGGCGGCGTTGGCGTAGGAGGGGTTCTGGTGGGTGTAGTCGACGGGCGAGAGCTTCCCCGCCTCGGCGGCCTTGGTCAGGGCCGCGGGGTACGGCTCGTCCACCAGGGCGTAGGAGGTGCCGCCGTACATGTAGCCGTGGGAGAAGGGCTCGGCGAGGGAGCGGTCGTCGACGCCGGGCAGGGAGGTGTCCGAGAGGCCCAGCGGAGCGAGGAGCCGGTCCTGGAACTGCTGGGCGAGGGGGCGGCCGCCGGCCTTCTCGGCGACGAGGCCGAGCAGGGCGTAGTTGGTGTTGGAGTACTCGTAGGCCGTGCCCGGTGCGGAGTCGGGCGGCCGCCGGAAGGCGATGGCCAGGACGTCCTGGGGGGTGTAGGCCTTCCCGGGGTCGGCGTCGAGGGCCGCGGAGAGTTCGGGTGCGTCGGTGTAGTTGTAGAGCCCGCTGCGCATCGTGAGGAGGTCGGAGAGGGTGATGTCGGCCCCGCCCGGCACGTCGGGAACGTAGGCGGAGACCGGATCGTTCAACTTGAGCCGGCCGTCCTGCGCCAGGAGCATGATCAACGCCGCGGTCATGGTCTTGGTGTTGGAGGCGATCCGGAAGTGGGTCCCGGCGTCCGGGGGCTTCGCCGTACCCCGTTCGGTGGTGCCCACGACGGCCCGGTAGGTGCCCTGCGGGGTGCGGAGCAGGACGAACGCGCCGGGCACCTTGAGCTTCTTCGCCATGCGTGCGACGGAGGCCTGGAAGGCGGCCGGATCGATGGGTTTCAGTGCGGACGCGGAGGACCCGGGCGGGCGGGTGCTCGCCGTCGCGGAGGGGGTGGCCGAGGGGTTGGCCGAGGGGTCCGGGAGGGTCGCGGCGGCCGCCGGACCGGCGGCGCTCGCGATCAGGAGGGCCGTGCAGCAGGCCACCAGGGTCCTGCGGGGCGGGCGGCCCGGCGTGCGGTGGCCCGACCGGGCCGGGGAGGGGGCCCGGGGAGCTCGGGAGGTGTCCATGCGCGCATCACGACCGTAGCGCTCGGCCCCCGACACGGGTGGAACCACCCCATTTTAGCAAGTCGGCATGAACGGGGCGCTGCGGACGGGGCGGGGCAGGCGGTGTGCGGCGCGGTCGTCCGACCCGCACGGGCCCGGCGCGGTGGGCCGGACCCTCTCCGCCCCGGCCCGTCTCACAGACCGACGCCTCCGGCGCCGAGCGAGGGGCCCGGTCCCTGCGGCCGGGGCGTGGGCGGGGCGGCCACGCCCCGCGGGGACCGGACCAGGGGGGCCTGGAGGTTCACGCCGGGAAGGAACTCGCCACCCCGGCGGACCCGCACCGTGGTGTCGCCCTGCTCGAACGCCTGGCCCGCGGCCGCACCGGCGGCTGCCGCCCGAGCCCCTGCCTGCGGACCGAAGTCGCCCCGGTCCGTGGTGATCAGCCCGGTGGCCAGACCCTGCTCCGCAAGCTTCTCGGCGTTCTCCCGGCCGATGGAGTAGCCGCGGCCCGTGCTGCTGTCCGCGTAGAGGCTCCTGATGAAACCCTCCGGCGCCATGCGTCCGCCGTACCAGTCGCGTCCGGCGTCGAACGCGCGGCGGCCGGCCAGCCAGCGGTCGGCGTTCTGCTCCAGGCACTGCTGCTCGGGGACCTCGACCGACAGCAGCACGCGCTTGTCGTAGCCCTCGCGCTGAAGGTCCGCCAGGAGGTTCGAGGTCCAGCCCAGGGCCCGGAGGGACTGGTCGTACAACAGGTTGTAGCCCTCGCTGCGGGCCCACCGCTCGACCACGTCCTGGACGTGGCCCGACTCCCGGTGGACGAGCGAGGCCTTCTCGGACGGGGACAACGGCCGCCCGTCGGACAGGCGCTCGAGGGCGGCGGGGAGTTCGGGTGCGCCGCCCTGCTCGAAGAGGGCGACCTTGAACTCGTCCGGATCGAGGACGACGTAGTCGTCGAGGTCCACGCCGTGCACGCGGCGCAGCTCGTCACCCAGCGCGGAGTCCTGCGCCTGCCACTGCGGCAGGCTGCGCTGTGCCCTGCCCTTGCCCGATCCGGGCGCGCCGCCCGTGAACAGCACGGCGTGGCCGTCGCGCGGCTTGCCCCGGCACTGGCTCTTGAAGCGCTCGATCACCGCGTCGTGCAGCAGCGCCCGTTCGGGCGTCCACAGGCCAGACGCCTGGTGGCGGTTCTTGGTGTCGAACTCCCCGGCCACCGACAGGTCCCCGCCCGGCCCCATCCGCTGCTGGAGCTCCCGGTAGAGCGGCTCGTACTCACCCGTCACGGGCACGTGTGCTTCCCCCTGATCGACTTCGGGCCGCGGTTCAGATTCCGCGGCGCCGGAGGTGTTCCCGGATGACCTCGACGTCCTCGGGCGCGAGCTTGCCGAGCGCCCGGGCCTGCGCCACGACGGCCAGGGTGTTGTCCTGGTGCGTCGGAGCCGTGTGCGCCGGGTCGAACCATTCCTCTTCGAAGTCCCAGGCGGCGATGGCCGCCAGTGCCTCGTCACGGGGGATCTCGCCGGCCGCGTAGCGGTCGATGTAGTCGCGCAGCGATGGCTTGCCGGTCATGACGGCCCCCTCTTCTCTCCGGTCGTCACCCTAGATGATCCAGATGATCACACCAAGGCTCGGTGGCGGCGCCGCCCGACGCGGTTCTTCGGTCCGGGCCCAGTCCGCCCGAGGCCGCCGGACGGGTTGATCGGCATGGCCCCACCGCCGCCGAACTCCGACGACAGGGCGCCGGAGTTCGGAGATCATGTGCTGCCGGGACGGCCGTTGTAGCATCTGCGTCCATGCCCGAAACCGAGCCGGTCCTTAAGGGCTGTCCCGTGATTGGTCTCCGAGCCATCTCGGGCGCGACGGGCCGTCGTGCCGACCGTGGGCCTGTCCGGCAAGGGCGAGGTCGTGCATGCGGGCGATGCCGAGCAAGGCGTGGTGGACGCCGTCGCCTTTGAGGCGGCAGTCCAGCGGCAGGCTCCACGGCCGCCTTACGGACCGCATCCGCACCTTCGCGCCGCAGGAACGTCACCAGCTCGCCGAACCGTCTCGGGCTCAACCCGGTAATCGGGGCTGTCCAGGACGGTTCCGTTGCCGTGATCACTCCAGTCACGGCGAGATCTTCTCAGGGCGGATCACGCCCGACCATTCACCCGGCCAGTGCGGCACTCACCCGGGCCAAGCGGTCGCCTGGCAGGGCGAAGTCATTGGCAGGGTTGCGGAACGAGTACCTGCCGTCGTTGATCCGCGTGCCGTTCTCGGTCGCTGCCCAGCACACCGGACCGGTCAGTCCCTGCGCTTCGAGCATGGCCGTGGCGAGCGGCGCGGCGGTCTGCGAGCCCAGGCGGGTCCGCAAGGCCGCGGCCAGGCGGTCGACGGCCTCCGGAGGTGCGTCCGAGTCCGCGAAGGCGGGCAGCAGGAGCAACAGGCGGGCATGGGGGTCTGCGACGGTGCCGCCGGGCAGGCCGTTGTCCGCAGCCGCGACCAGGTCCGGCCAGGACAGTCCGGGGCCCATGAAGTGCCCGTCGGTGCGCGCGAGCAGTTCGGCACGGTCCCAGTCGGGATGGTTCACCAGGTAGTCGACCCCCTCCTCGTCAGGAACGGTGCGGTAGACGACGTGGAGCTGGTGACCGGCAGCGAGCGGGATGGTGAAGAGGGGCCATTCAGCCCGCCGCCACAGACGCTCTCGGTGGGCCCGGTGGTCCGCCCAGGCATGGCCGGGTCCGAACATCAGCCCACCGGCTGCTCCACTCCCGGCACAGGGGTAGAGGTGCCCCATCCAGAACGACCTCTCGTCCAGCAGCTCGGGGCTCAGACCGAAAGGGCCGTCGTGATAGCCGGCTATCCGTACGGGGTGTGCATTGGTCACGCGGGCCATCATGCCGCGTCACCGCCCGGTCGACGGAGCTGGCTGCCTACCGCGAGATCTTTGCGGGACAGGGCTTAGGTGCTCGGTTCCCGGACACCCCCTGGGCGGTGGCGCCGAAGTCGGGGAGGGTGATCGAGCCGTCCTCGTTGAACGGGATCCCGGGGTTGTGCGCGATCTCCCAGGCGTGGCCGTCGGGGTCGACGAAGGCGCCGGAGCGGAACCCGACGGCGTTCACGGCAGGGGGCTTGGTGATGCTCGCGCCGGCCCGTTCCGCTGCCGCGAGCAGGGCGTCCACCTCGGCGTCGGAACGGACGTTGTGGGACAGCGCGATCCCGCCGAAGCCGGCCGCCCGTCCCGGCCCCGGCTCCAGGCCGCATTCCGCCGCGAGTCTGTCGCGGTCCCACAGCACGAGTCCCAGACCGCCGGCCTGGAAGAAGACGGTCTCCTCGACCTCCTGGCCCCGCCAGCCCAGGGTCCCGTAGAAGGACGTGGCGCGGGCGAGGTCGGAAACCCCCAGCGTGACCAGGGTGATGCGCTGTTCCATGCGGTCACGGTACGCCCGGGCGCGGGCGCGGTGAGGGAGCTGCGGGCCGGCGGCGCAGCCGTCGACGACGGTCGCGCCGTCCGGCCCCGGGCGACGCGGTCCCAGCAGTCAGACGAGGCATTGCGCACCCCTGTCTCACCACCGGTCCCATAAGTCGTCGCATTTCCGAGCGCGCTCTCAGCGGTCCACTCGCAGGATTGAGCCGTTTCCGGAGCGACCGCACGGTTTGTTTATTCTTCAATATCTTCGAGGGTATGCAGCTCAGGCATGTGATCGAGAATCATGAACGGACGCCGGATCACGTTCCGTAGCTGGTTGGCGACATGGCGGAATCGAACCTTTTACCGCAGCCCGTGCAGCGGGAAAGCTGTGGGCCGTAAGCGGGGCGTTGATAACGTCCACTGCGAACCGGGTCGAACCGAACCGCGACCCGCTCGCACCGCCCCGCAACCTCCGTCGAAATCGAGGCCCGACTGGCACTGATGCCCAGAACGGTGCTGGTCACCGTGACATTCGGAGACCTGCACCCCAGGTCCGCACCACTGTCCCCCTCCCGGTCGCCTCTGGACGGAACGCAGGCGCCGCGCGGGATTCGGGGCGCATCGACCCGGGCTGATTTCATTCCCTGTAGTCCCTTGTGGTCCCATCTGTTTCAGCGCTGAACGGGCGCCCGGAGCAATACCACCGCGCGCACCATTCCCGCACTTCCTTTCTGCGCCGGTTGACACCATCCGGCCTTGCAACAACACCGTGCGCCCGTCGAATCAAGTGACGCGAACCGGGCCCCGGTTGTACGTTTCTCCTTACCGAAGGCATATTCCAACCAGCGGTCCTCACCGTTGAGAGGGACGGGCATGACGAGCCACGCAACCGAAGTCGACCTCGAAGAACTCCTCCGCCGGGTACTGGAATCCACCGGTGCGGGCACGCGGTGGACCACCGACACGGACGAGATGTGGTGC
This sequence comes from Streptomyces sp. NPDC093801, assembly GCF_040701585.1. Taxonomy (NCBI): domain Bacteria; kingdom Bacillati; phylum Actinomycetota; class Actinomycetes; order Kitasatosporales; family Streptomycetaceae; genus Streptomyces; species Streptomyces sp. NPDC093801. The sequence goes on from NZ_JBFBDP010000039.1 coordinate 45,458, forward strand.
CGCCTCACGCCCGAGTCCGCGAACCTCCCCAAGCAGGGCTGGAAACTGCACGTGTCGGCGACGTCCGCCTCCGCGCCGGTGGTCCTCGCCAAGGCCCTGGGCATCCTGCTGCGGGACGGGTCGGCGTTCAAGTTCGCCCGGTCCCTGGACCAGGTGAGCGCGCTCAACTCCCGTGCCACGCCCCGGGGGAGCTCGGGCAAGTTCATCACCGTCTACCCCCGCTCCGACGCCGACGCGGCCCGCCTCGCGCAGGAACTGCACACCGCCACGGCGGGGCTGGCCGGCCCCCGGATCCTCTCCGACCAGCCCTACGCCGTGAACAGCCTGGTCCACTACCGCTACGGCGCCTTCGTCGGCCGGCGGCGGCTCTCCGACGAGGGACTGCTGGTCTGGTACTTCGAGGATCCCGACGGCAACCCCGTCGAGGACGTGCGCACCGCCCAGTACGCACCCCCGTCCTGGGCGGTCAGCCCCTTCCCCGCATCGGTGCCGGTCCCGCCGCAGAAGCAGCAGGCGCCGGCGGGCCCGGTCCTGCTCGGCGGCCGCTTCTCGGTCCGGGAGGCGATCCGCCACACCAACAAGGGCGGCGTCTACCGGGGCACGGACGTCACCACGGGCGCGCCGGTGGTTATCAAGGAGGCCCGCCCGCACGTGGAGGCCGACGCCTCGGGCGCCGACGTACGCGACTGGCTGCGCGCAGAGGCGCGGACGCTGGAGAAACTGGCCGGCACGGGCCTGGCCCCCGAGCTCCTCGCGATGTTCGAGCACGGCGGACACCTTTTCCTCGCACAGGAGGAGATCCCCGGCGTCCCCCTGCGCAACTGGGTGGCCGAGCACTTCCGCGACGCCGGCGCCGAACGCTACCGCGCCGACGCCCTCACCCAGGCCGGCCGGCTGATCGACCTCGTCGCCGCGACCCACGCACGCGGCTGCGTCCTGAGGGACTTCACCCCCGGCAACATCATGGTCCGCCCCGACGGCGAACTGCGCCTCATCGACCTCGAACTCGCCGTCCTGGAGGACGACGAGGCCCTCCCGACGACGGTGGGGACCCCCGGATTCAGCGCGCCCGAACGCCTGTTGGACGCACCCGTCTCCCCGACGGCCGACTACTACAGCCTCGGCGCAACCCTCTGCCTCGTCCTCAACGGCAAGGTGCCCACCCTGCTGCCCGAGCGACCCGCCGACCGGTCCGCCGACGAGCGGCTCGCCGAGTGGCTCACCGCCGCCCAGGCAGCGCTCCCCCTCCCGGACGGCCTGCCCGAGATGATCCTCGGGCTGATGAAGGACGATCCCGCCGAGCGCTGGGACCCGGACGTGGCCCGCGCGGCCCTGCGCCGGACGGCCGGGACGCGGCAGCAGCCGCCCGCCGCCCCGGACGGGCGCCGCCCCGCAGCCCCGCGGTCCGACGCGACACCGGAGGCCGCGGCGGCGGGGATCGTCGAGCACCTCGTCGACTCGATGACGCCCAAGGACGCGCAGCGGCTGTGGCCCGTGTCCACCCGGGCCGGAGAGACCGACCCCTGTACCGTGCAGCAGGGCGCGGCCGGCGTTCTGGCCGTCCTGACCCGGTACTTCGAGCTCACCGGCGATCCGCGCCTGCCCGAGGTGATATCCACCGCGGGCCGCTGGATCGCCGACCGGACCGACACCCGCTCCGCACGCCCCGGCCTGCACTTCGGCGGCCGGGGGACCGCATGGGCCCTGTACGACGCCGCACGCGCCGTCGACGACCGCGGCCTCGCCGACCACGCGATGGCCCTGGCCCTGGCCCCTCAGGAGTCGACGCTCAGCCACGACATCACCCACGGCCACGCGGGCAGCGGACTGGCCGCCGCCCACCTGTGGCACCGCACCGGCGACCCCCGGCTGGCCGACCTCGTCGTCGCAGCCGCCGACCGGCTGGCCGCCGCCGCCCGGCCCGGGCCCTCCGGCGTGAGCTGGCCCATCCCGGCCGAAGCCGTCGCCAAGGAGGCCGGCAAACGCTACCTCGGCTTCGCCCACGGAACGTCCGGCATCGGATACTTCCTGCTCGAAGCAGCCGCCGTCGCGGACCGCCGGGACTACCTGGACCTGGCCGTCGCCGCCGGTGAGGAGCTGGTGGCCGGCGCCGTGCGGATCGGCGGGGCGGCCCAGTGGCCGGCCCAGGCCGGCGACGTGCCCACGGCGCCGTACTGGTGCCACGGCTCGGCGGGCATCGGGTCCTTCCTGATCCGGCTGTGGCGGACCACCGGCGACGAGCGCCACGCCGAACTCGCCCGCGGCGCCGCCCGGGCCGTCGTCGAACGCGCCTCCCGGGCGCCCCTCGCCCAGTGCCACGGGCTGGCGGGCAACGGGGACTTCCTCCTCGACATGGCCTCGGCCACCGGGGACCCCTCCTACCACGCGATGGCCGAGGACCTGGCCCGCCTCATCGCAGCCGAACGGGCCCACCGCGACGGCCACGTCGTCTTCCCCACCGAGTACGGGGACGTCTCGACGAGCTGGAGCGACGGATCCGCGGGGATCCTCGCGTTCCTCCTGCGGACCCGGCACACAGACTCCCGGCACTGGACGATCCAGCAGCCGGGCTGAGCGGCAGGGAACCTGCCGCCCACCTCAGAGAGAAGGAGAAAGTCATGGAGAACCGCGACCTCGAACTGCTGGCTCACCTGCACGCCCTTCCCGAGACCGACCCGATCGGCGTCGACGGCGTTCCGTTCGCCGACACCTGCGCGTGTGTCGGTCTCCTGACGCTGCTCAACACCGTCTGTGTGGGCATCAGCTGCGCCTGACCCGGCGGTAGGCCCCTTCGGCTCCGCCACTGCACGGCGGCCCCGACGACAGCGGTCAGGTCGACGGCACGCTGAGCAGCGGACCCCGCGGGCGGGGAGCACCCCGTACTGCCCGCCAGTGCCGCGCGGGGACGGAACGACAGGGGCCGGACGACCTCCGGCCGGTGGCCTGCCCATGGCGGCGGCCACCTGCCGGAGCACACACCCGCTCCACCGGGGAGCCGGGCACGGCCCGTCCGTGCCCGGCTCACCCGTTGCCCGCCCGAGTCCGCAGACCACACCCCGCAGACGAGGACCCGACCATGCAGCCACACGCCGGCGACAACGCCCCCGCCCGGGCCACCCTCCTGGCCGCCGCCCCCACCGACCCGGACGCCGCGCGGCCGGAGCAGGGACCGGCGTACGCCATCAGCACGCGCGGTCTGGTCAAGAGCTACCCGGGCCCGGACGGCACCGCAGTCGAGGCCGTGCGAGGCCTGGACCTGGACGTGCACCAGGGCGAGACCTTCGCCTTCCTCGGCCCCAACGGCGCGGGCAAGTCCACCACCATCTCCCTCCTGTGCGCCCTCGCCCGGCCCACCGCCGGACGCGCCACGGTGGCCGGCGCCGACGTGCTCGACCAGCCCGACCGGGTACGGCGACAGGTCGGGATGCTCTTCCAGCACAGCGCCCTGGACATGGACCTGACGGCCGAGCAGAACCTCCGCATCCACGCCCGCCTCTACGGGCTGAGCCGCCGCGACGCCCGCCGGCGCGCAGCCGAGACGCTCGAGGCGGTCGGACTGGCCGACCGGAACCACTCCCCGGTGCGCACCCTGTCCGGCGGTATGCGACGACGCCTCGAACTCGCCCGCGGCCTGCTGCACGAACCACGGATCCTCTTCCTCGACGAGCCCACCACCGGACTCGACCCCCACGCCCGCGCCCAGGTCTGGCAGCACCTGCGCGCACTGCGCGACCGGCAGGGCATCACGCTCTTCGTCACCACCCACTACCTCGGCGAGGCCGAGAACTGCGACCGCCTCGCCATCATCGACGGCGGCCGCCTGGTGGCGCAGGGGACCCCCGTCGCCCTGAAGGCCGCGATCGGGGACGACCGGGTGGTGCTGCGCACCGGTGACGACCGGGCGGCGCGCGAGGTGGTGCGCGGGGCCGCGCCGCCGGGCACCGCCACGACGCTGGACGACGAGGGGATCTCCCTGCGCCTGCCCGACGGCAGCTCCTGGATCCCACGCCTGTGCGGGGCCCTGACGGCCCACGGCATCCCCGTGCACGCCGCCTCCGCCACCCCGCCGACGCTCGACGACGTCTTCTTCCACCACACCGGCCGCAGCATCCACGGGACACGCCCCCTGCCGGGGGCCGGCGCGGCCGCGCCGCACACCACCACGACGACCAGCGGGGAGGGCCCGTGACCACATCCGCCGTGCGGCCGCCGGACGTTCCGCAGACCCCCTACGCCCCCGACCCCGCGCCGCTCGTACGCCTGCGCCGCGAACTGCGCGCCGTCCACGGCCTCGTCCACCGCGACCTGCTGCGCCTGGCCTCCCAGCGCCTCCACACCGCGCTGATGCTGACCCAGCCGGTGCTCTACCTCCTGATCCTCGGAGGCGGCCTGGCCGCCCTGATCCCCGACGCGGCCCTGGGCGTCGGCTACCAGACCTACCTGTTCCCCGGCATGCTGATGATGACGGTCCAGACCCCGGCCATCATGGTCGGCATCCGGCTGATCACCGACCGGCAGAGCGGCTACCTGCGCGAACTGCTGATGGCACCCGTCCGCCGCTCCACCCTGCTCCTGGGCAGCTGCGCCGGCGGCACCGCGGTCGCCGCGGTACAGGGCGCCCTGCTGCTCCTCCTCGCCGGACTGGCGGGCCTGCCCTACGACCCGCTCCTGCTGGCCCTGCTCCTGGCCGGGGTGGTGCTGGTCTCCTTCACCATCACCTCGATGTCCCTGGCCCTGGCCGTGAGCCTGGCCCGCGCCGAGATGTTCCACATGCTGCTCGGCCTGGTGATGACGCCGCTGCTCTTCCTCTCCGGCGGCTTCTTCCCCCTGGCGAACCTGCCGGGCTGGGCCCGGACCCTGGCGGCCTGCAACCCGCTCGCCTACGGCATCGACCTGCTGCGCCGCTCCATCGGGGTCAGGGAACCGCAGCAGGCTGCCGTGGCCGGCATCGAGTGGTTCGGCCGCCAGCCCCCGCTCGCCCTCGAAGCGGCGGGCCTCCTGACGATCGGCGTCCTGGCCCTCCTGTGGGCCGCCCACCGCTTCGGCCGCCCCGAGTAGGCGCCCGTCCGGACGTCGGCCCGTCGGCTCGTCGGCCCGTCCGCCCGTCCCCTGCGACGCCCCTATGACGTGCCGGGGCCCGGGTCGAACGTCACCGGCAGGCTCTCGGGACCGCGCAGCCCGCCGGGCCGCCAGGGGATCTCGTCCGGCCGCACGGCCAGGGCGAGCCCGGGCAGCCGGCGCAGGACGGTCCCGATGGCGATCTCTCCCTCCAGCCGGGCCAGCGGAGCGCCGAGGCAGTAGTGGATCCCGTGCCCGAATGCGAGGTGGGCGTTGTCCTGCCGGGTGAGGTCGAGGCGGTCGGGGTCGGGGAAACGCTCCGGGTCGCGGTCGGCGAGCGCGGAGCCGATGAGCACGGTCGCGCCGCGCGGCACGCGCACGCCCGCGATCTCGACGTCCTCACGGGCGAACCGCGCGATACCGGGGCTGACCGGGCCGTCGTAGCGCAGGAACTCCTCGATGGCCCCCGGCAGCAGCCCGGGGTCCGAGCGCAGCAGTTCGAGCTGTGCGGGATGGGCGAGCAGCATGGCGATGCCGCCGCCGATCAGGTTGACCGTGGTGATGTAGCCGGCCGCCAGCAGCAGGAACACCATGGCGACCAGTTCGTCCTCCGACAGCCGCTGCTCCTCGTCCCGCGCGGTGATGAGGCCGCTGAGCAGGTCGTCGCCGGGATCCGCCCGCTTGGCGCGGATCAGCCCGGCCACGTACGCGCGCATGTGCTGCCACGCCTCGTCCACCACGGCCGGGTCCAGCGGCTCCGCACCCCGCCTGACCATGCGGTCGGTCCAGTGCTGGAAGTCGTGCCGGTCGTCCACCGGCACCCCGAGCAGTTCGCTGATCACCGTGACCGGGAGCGGCAGCGCGAAGTCCGCGACGAGGTCGGCGCGCCCGGCGGGGACGAGTGCGTCCAGCAGCCCGTCGGTGAGCGACTGGATCCGCGGCCGCATACCGGCGACCCGACGGGCGGTGAACGCCTTGGAGACCAGTCGGCGCAGGCGGGTGTGGTCGGGCGGGTCGCTGCGGAGCATGTTGCTCAGCATCGACGCGCGCTCCGTCCCGGGCAGCTGCCGCAGCAGCCGGGTGTCCGAGGCGTCCCGTACGTCGCTGCTGAGCCGGGAGTCGGACAGGGCGGCGAGCGCGTCGTCGTACCGGGTGACGAGCCAGGCCTCCAGGGCGCCCGCGACGATGACGCGCCGCACGGGCCCCTCCTCGCGCAGCTGCCGGTACAGCGGGAACGGGTCCGCGACGAAGGCGGGGTCGGCATAGGGGAGGGGGACCGGCCGCTCGATCATGTTGCCTCCCGGGGGTGGGGATGTCGTCGGCGCCACGGAGAACGAGCGTGCAACGCCGTCCGGCCGTGACCGGGGCGGCGCGCCTCGTTCGGCGGGGTGATTCCTCCGGCGGCCGGGGGCGGGACGGCGCGCTGGGGGCCGGGGTGCCCGCGGGTCCGGGTCCCGGTCCCGGTCCGAGTCCCGGTCCGAGTCCCGGTCCGAGTCCCGGTCCGAGTCCGGGTCCGGGTCCGGGTCCGGGTCCGGTTCCCGGTCCGGTTCCCGGTCCGGATGCCCGGACCGGGTTCTGCGGGCACCCCGTCGGGGTCAGGGGCAGCCGGGGCCCGTGCCGGGGTTGGTGCAGACGTCGGTTCCGGGGCCGCCGTTGTTGCTGTTCGTGCCCGGGCCGCCGTCGAGGTCGTCGTTGCCGACGTCGCCGAAGAGGGTGTCGTCGCCGAGCCCGCCGGTCAGGGTGTCGTCGCCGGGGGAGCCGTGGAGGGTGTCGTCGCCGGTGCCGCCCGCGATGCGGTCGTTGCCGGGCCCGCCGGTGATCGAGTCGGCCCCGGGGCCGCCGCACACGAGGTCGTCGCCCGCGCCGGCGTTGACGGTGTCGTTGCCGCCGTGGGCGAGGATGACGTCGCGTCCGGGCGTGCCGTTGATCTGGTCGTCGCCGGGCGTGCCGACGATGGTGGGCTGTTCGCCGAAGCAGGTGACCGCGTCGACCGTGGTGCTCTCCGTCGCCGTGTCGTTGCCCGGGGCCGGGTCGGAGACGGCGCCCGCCACGCCCGCCGTGTCGACGGCGACGTCCTCGGTCGTGGCCGTCGCGGTGACGGTCCGTACGGCGCTCGCACCGGCGGTGAGGGTGCCTACGCCGCAGGTGACCACCTCCGGGGAGGTGCCGGCGGCGGTGCACCCGGGGGAGGCGGAGACGAACTGGAACCCGGCGGGGAGGGTGTCCTGGAGGACGACCCCCTCGGCCGTCTGCGGGCCGTTGTTCGTCGCGGTGAGCGTGTACGTCACGTTCTGGCCCTCCACGACGGGGTCGGACCCGGTGTCGGACTTCGCGACGGACAGGTCGGCGCCGGTCAGGTGGAGGTGGCCGATGTATCCGGCCGTCTCGGCGAACCAGATGTCGCCGTCCGGGCCCTTGGCGATGCCCCAGGGACCGCGCTCCGAGGAGGGCAGCGGGAACTCGGCGACGACGCCGGACGTGCTGATCCGCCCGACCTTCCCGCTGTTGCGCTCCGTGAACCACAGGCTGTCGTCCGGGCCGGCGGTGATGTCCTGGGGCTGGGGCGCGGAGCCGTTCGAGGGGAGGGCGTACTGGGTGATCGCGCCGGAGGTGCTGATCCGGCCGATGCGGTTGCCGCCGAACAAGGTGAACCAGAGGTTCCCGTCGGGCCCCGCGGTGATGTCGGTCGGGCCGCCGCCGCCGGGCACCGGGAACTCGGTGACCGCGCCGGACGGCGTCATGCGGCCGATCACGTTGGCGCCGGTCTCGGTGAACCAGAGGTTCCCGTCCGGCCCGGTGGTGATGTAGGACGGCTGGCCGGAGCCGGCGGGCAGGGGGTGCTCGGTGACGGCGCCGGCGGTGGTGATGCGGGCGATCCGGCTGCCGTTCTGCTCGGTGACCCACAGGGCACCGTCCGGGCCGGAGGTGATGCCGGTGGGCTCCACGAACTGGTCGGGGAGGTGGTACTCGGTGACCGTGCCGTTCGTGTCGATCTTCCCGACCCGGGAGTCGAAGTGCTGCATGGTGAACCAGACGTTCCCGTCCGGGCCGGTGGTGATGTCGTGCGGGGTGCTGAACTGGCCGGGCAGGGGGTACTCGGCGATGAGGGTGCCCGTCGGGCCCATCCGGCCGATCCTGTTGCCGACCGCCTCGGTGAACCACAGGTTGCCGTCGGGTCCGGTGGTGATGCCGACCGGGGTGCTGGGGTTCGCCACGGGGTACTCGGCGATCCCGACGGCGGCCCCGGCCTGCGGGGCCCCGGCGGCCAGGGGCAGGACGGCGGCCAGCAGGACTCCGGTGAGCAGGGCCGCCGGTCCGCGCCGCCGGCGGGGCCTTCCCCGCCGGGGTGTCGCCGGCACTGGTGCGTTGCGGAGGGTGGGGGGCATGGGCGAGCACCTTTCGGTCGCGGGGGAACGCGACCGTGGTACCAAGCCCCGATCGTTTCTTCGCCCGCGGCGGCACCCGCGGCGCCCCCGAACCCCACCGGCATTCCACCCGATCGGAGCCGTACCGCCGGGTGCCGGGCCCTACGGCGGGCGGCGGCGCTCCCGAACACCGGCGCTCCCGAACGCCGGTGCTCCCGAACACCGGTGCTCCCCGGGAGCGAAGCGTGCGCGTGGGGTGCGCGTGGGGTGCGCGTAGGGTGTCGGCATGTCACTGGGTCAGATAGTCCTCTCCTCGGGTCGTTCCCTCCGGCTACCGACCTGCGGATGTCCTCGACCTACGGAGGGATGATCGAGGGCTATCCGTGCGCGCGCATCAACGACCTGAAGGTGGCCTGGCTCCGGCGGCAGGCCGAACAGGCCTCTTCCTCCGGGCCGTTCCACCTCGTCACGCCCTCCCGTGCGTACCCGGACGAGCCCGCCGGCGCCTTCGGTCCCGTCGAGGTGCTGCCGTCGGTGGCGTGCGTCGGCGTCTTCGGTTCGGCGGCGCTGGACCCGGCCATGGACGGCTCCTCCCTCGTCGTCGCCTGGTTCCAGCCGGCACCGGAGGTCCCGTCGGGCGAGGACGCCGATCCCGGCCTGCGCGGCATCCCCTGGGAGGAACTGGCCCAGGACTACGAGCTGTAGCGGCGGGCCCGCATCCGCGGCGGCCGGGGAGCCGGCCGTCACGGGGGACGGTGGGGCGGGGCCGACCCGCGCCGGTGCGCTCCACGGGCGAGGCGCCTCCTCCCCGCCGCCCTGCCGCCGCCCGGACCGGGAGGCGGGTCTGATGGACTCCCGGTATCACGACACCGCCGAGCCGCCTCCTGCACGCCCTCGACCGGTTCAACTCCGCCCATCCCCGGCACCACAACGCCCACTACCACCGGCGGATCACGCGGCAGCTCCCCGGGCGCTTCGGCGCGGCCCTGGACGTGGGCTGCGGAACGGGCGGCCTGGCCAGGCTCCGAGGGACACTGGCCGTCGTCGGGCTCTGGCGCGCGCGAACCCCCGCCGACCATCTGCTCGGTGCCGCTGCCGTTCCGCTGAACGCCGCCATGGGCCGGCTGAAGAACAGGGGCCGCACGGCGGAACCGCCGGCCTCGATGACGGCGCCGGTCCGGTCGGCGACGATGACGTTCGCCGAGGTCGTCCGCGAGGCGCGGCGTGTACTGCCCGGTGCGCGGATCCGCCGCCGGCTGTTCTGGCGCTACACGCCGGTGTGGCACCGGGGCTGAGCCCGCGGTCTCCCGGCCGGTCTACCGTGGGACCGTGACATGGAGCGAATCGGAGTACCTCGCCTGCCTGACGGCCGAGCGGCGTGGCTACGCATGGGTGATGGAGCGCCATGGCGGCCTGCCCGCGGAGGAGGCCAGGAAGGCCGCCGTGGAGTGGTATCCGTACGAGCCGGCCGGGACACCGTACCGGGGGCTGGTCTTCCACGACGAGGCGTGGCACTGGGCGATGGCGGCGATCCACGGCGATCAGTACGTCGTGGAGCACCCCGAACTCGTCCACCCGTCACCTGACTACGCGCCCCCGGCGAACCTGCCGGAGGGCGCCGACGCGTGGGAGCGCCAGGACATCCCCCGCTAGTCCGCCGCCCGTACGGTCCGCCGGCGCACCCGCCCCGGGCGCGCCGGTGCGGACCTCGCCCGGTACCGCCAGACGGCAGGCGATCCCTGGCCGTCGGCGTCAGGCCCGCGTCGCGCGGGGGTCGGCTTCGAAGGGGACGAGCAGCTTGCGCAGCAGTGAGGCCAGCTGGTCTCGTTCCCGGGGTGTGAGGGCTTCGATGAGTTCGCGCTCGTTGGCCAGGTGGCCTTCGATCAGGTCCTCGGCGATGCGGCGGCCCTCGGCGGTGAGTTCCGTGCGTACCAGGCGCCGGTTGTCGGGGTCGGTCGCGCGGGTGACCAGGCCCTTGGCGACCAGCCGGTCGACGCGGTTGGTGAGGGCGGCCGGGCTGATCATCGCGGCGCCGGCCAGGTCGCTCATGCGGAGGGTGTTGCCGCCGCCGGCGCGCAGGAGCGTGGCGAGGATGTCGTACTCCCACGTCTCCAGGCCGTGTTCGTCGAAGTAGCCCTTGATCCCCTGGTCGAGGTGGCGTGAGGCGCGGAAGATCCGCAGGACCACCCCGATCGGCTCGGTGTCCAGCCCGGGGCGAAGGGCGTCCCACTGCTCGATGACCTCGTCCACCGTGTCGCGCATGGCGCCAGGTTAGCAGAACGCTTCGACGTCGAATCGTTTGACTCCGATGTTGCCGCGGGGTTAGTGTCGTGCCCAGCAAAGCTTCGATATCAAAATTTTCGCCATCGGAGTGTTTGATGGCCTGGCTGTGCCCGACCGGGGTGCGGCGGAGTGACGAGGAGAAGTCCGTGCACTACGTGCTGTTCATCCGTACCGACCACACGCCCGATGCCGCGCTCGGCCACTACCTGGCCCATGTCGGCCCGACGCTCGACGCGTTCGACGGTCGGCTGCTCGCCTTCGGCGCCCCGACGCGGCTGGAGGGTTCGTCCGCCTATACGAAGACCGCGCTGGTGGGCTTCCCCAGCGAGCGGTCGGCCCGCGACTGGTACGCGTCGCCCGCCTACCAGGAGTTGGCCGCCTGGCGCGTCGGGGTGATGGGTCGCGAAGTCGACGTCCAGCTCGTGGCCGGCCTCCCCGGCTGACCTGCCGGGGGGCGCGGCGTGCGGTTCCCCCGCCTCCCGTGCGTCGTCGGCCGGCGTCCATGGCGGGCCGGACCGCGTGGGCGCGGGGTTCCCGTCCGCCGGTGCGCGCGCGGTCGGCCATGACCTATTATCGTCGAGGCGACGATAATAGTGACGCGGGCATGCCGAACCCGGGGGCGCCGCCTCCCGCGCGTCACCTCTCCCGGAGGGCTCAGTTGATCACCCGTCAGCGTCTGAACGAGCAGGCCAGCTCCCTGCCCAACCCCGTAGCGATGGCCCGAGCGCTGGCCGAACCCGCCCGTCCGGACCGCGTCGAAGACCCGCTCATCGCCTGGATGCAGCGCATCCGCACGGTCCTGGGGCTGGCGGCCGCCATCTGGCTGATCCTGGCCTACCCCCTGCGCGCGGGCCGCCAGGACTTCCTGGTCGGCAAGCTGGAGGAGCTGCTGATCGGCTGCGCCATCGTCGTGGTGACCGGTGTCATCGGCATAGCCGTGTGCATCACCCTGGCCCGCGCCCCCCTGGGGCGCCTCTACGTGGGCCGCCTGCTCGGTCCGCTGCGGGCGCTGGCTGCGCCGGTCCTCGGCGTGGGCGTGATCTGGCTGACGGCGGCCGGTCTGAGCGGCGACATCATCACCCCCGGCGACGTGGGCCAGCACGACATCACCTTCGGGCTGTTCGGCACCTTCCTGGGCACGGTCTTCACCGGTCTCCTGGTCGTGCTGCTGTTCGTCGTGCTCACCCTCGCCTGCGCCGTCGTCTTCCTCGCGGCCGTCCTCTTCACCCTGGTCGCCCTGGTCGTCGGATTGAACAGCTGCTTCCGCACGGGAGACGTGCACGAACTGCTGCCGGCCCTGCTGTCACCGCTGCTGGTCTGGTCCCTCTTCGGCTTCCAGCTCTTCGACGGCCCGGACGTGGCCGCGCCGCCCGAGGTGATCTACACGTTCATGCTCGGCGGCCCGCTCTCGGTCACCGCGCTCTCCCTGTGGGAGATACGGCGCCTGCGCACCCGGTACGGCATCACCCTGCGCTCGCTCCTCGGCCGCTAGGTTCCGTCCGGCGGGATCGCGGGTCCGGCGACGCAGGCACCGGAGACGAGGACGGAGCGGTTGCGGGGGAGGAGGTTCCCGGTCGTGGAAGGGCTCCGTCCGGCTGCGCCGCAGCCGGACGCGGACGCGTACCCCCGCGCCCGACCCGGCTCGGCACGGCCCTCAACCGCGGCGGCCTGGTCGAACACGCCATGGAGCAGGCGGGATCGGGGCTGGGCGGCGCAGACTGGTGCGTCGCGTCGTCGACCCGGACGACCGGCGGGGCAGGCTGGTCGAGGCGTCCCCCAGGGGCTCGGCCTCGGCCGACCGCTACCTGAGGGCGAGCTCCAGGCCCTGGCCGACTGGTCCCCGGAGGCCGCCGCACGCTGGGAAGGCTCCTGGGCCGCTTCACGGACGACCTCGCCGCCCCCCGGCCGCCTTCGACGCACAGGACTTCGGCGGACCGGGAGGGAGCGGAGGCAGGTCCGGTCAGACCAGGTCCGGCTTCCAGATGACGCGCTGGGGGTAGACGTGCGCGGTGGGGGAGAGCTCGTACGAGCCCGCGTCGGCGTCCTCGGCGAGGACCCAGCCCACGCCCTGGTAGGCGAAGGGGACGTCCTCCCGGGGCGTGGCGCACTGGCCGGGGTCCGTGAGGACGGTCCGCCCGGCCGGGATGCTCAGGATCCGGGTGCCCGAGGTTTCCGGACAAGCGTGGAACTCGCCGGCTCGCGCGTACTCCAGGCGGACCTTGACCCCGGCTGCGGCCCGGCCCCCGTTGACGATCTTCAGGGCGAAGGAGACGCGGTCCGGCTCGACGCGTGCGCACACGCGCCACAGGACCGCCCCGGGCCCCTTGAGGAGGGCGCCGCAGCGGCTGTCCTCGCCGATTGCTCCCTTCTCGACCCCGCCGGGCCCCGGGGTCACGCCGGCCGTCGGGAGGCGGACCGGTCCCGGCGCCGCTGCGGTGGACACGGCGGATGCCCCGTCCGGGGTCCGGTCGTGCCGGTACGGCCAGCCCAGTGCGCCGCCGGCGGCGAGGGCGAGGACGAGGGCGGCCGAGGCGAACTTCACCGCCGTCGGGATGCGGCTCCACCAGGGCGCCCGGGTGGCGTCGGGGACGGGGGAGGGGGCGAGTGCAGCGGTGGGGGAGGGAGGACCGCCGGCGGGTCGGGCTGCGGCGGATTCGGAGGCCGGGGTGTCCGAGGCGTTCGGGGTGCCCGGGGACTCCGAGGCGTTCGGGGTGCCCGGGGACTCTGAGGCGTTCGGGGTGCCCGGGGACTCTGAGGCATCCGGGGTTCCCGGGGATTCTGAGGTATCCCGGCGCCCGGCCCAGCGAGCGCCGTCCGGGCGCGCGGCGCCGTCGCACGACGTGAGCCGGTGAGCGGCCTCGGGGGTCATGGTGTCTGAGGCGCCCAGGGCGCCGGGCCTTCGGTCGGTCGCCGGGCGTTGGAGGCGGCGTTGGCGTCGGGCTGCCCTCGCCTCGGTCTGCAGCCGGTGCCACAGGGTCAGTTCCCGGTCGTCGACCCCGAAGACCTCCGCCAGCGCCGTGAGCACCGCCTCGTCCGGCAGGGTGGTGTGCGCGCGGTCCATGTAGCGGGCCACGGACGAGCGGCCGAGCCCCTTGATGTTCCGGCCGTGCAGCCGCTCCTTGAGCTTCGCCTCCAGCCGGTCCAACGGCAGTTTCGACTCCGACGCCTCCCATGCGCCGCGCAGCCTGTCGGCGAGCACCACCCTGGCCGCGTCGGGAGCCCCGTCCGGTTCGGCCCCCGCACCGTCGCGCATGTCCCCGTCTCCCGCCACTGTCCCTCCGGCATCCCGAGTTCCAACGTTTCCACAGGTCAGCGCCGTACGACGGGAACGGGACGAGAGCGGGACGGGTAGGGGAAGCCACCCCCGCCCGCGGCTCTGGCGGTGCTGCCGGGAGCCCCTCGAAGCTGGATCCCGCCGAGCCCCGCACGGCTTGCCGGCCTCGCAGACCACCCCTGTGTCCCACCGCATCGGCATCCGCCGACCGTAGCGACACGGATCAGCGCGGGCCGCCCGAACTCACCGAAGGAGTAACGCGGATGAGCAGCACCCTGTCGTCCCGCGCGGCCCGTTCCGCCGCGGCCGTCCTGGCAGCCGGATCGATCGTCCTCCTCGCGGGCCCCGCGCCCGGCGCGCGGGCCGAGGAGCCCGCAGCGGCGGTGGCGGGCGGCGCACCGCAGGACGGTGCGGTCCAGCTGAGGTTCGACAAGAACCGGAAGGACCCTTCCGATTCCCGCCTGTACGTCGTCAAGGGCGGCCGCACCGTGCTGGCCGAGTTCCGGGCCGGATCCGGCACCACCACCGACGAGTGCGCGACCGGCCGCGGCTGGCTCCCCGACGGCACGTACACCGTCGGGCAGCACCACGAGAAGTACGACGGCGACCTGATCAAGGGCTACGCCATCCGCCTGTCCGACAAGAAGTGCGCCGACGGCACGGGCCGCGTACGCGATCAGCTGTTCATCCACAGCGAGATGAACAGGGACGGGAGCCAGGGGAGCACCGAGCAGCGGAGGTGGACCGACAGCGACCCGAACGACTTCCGCTCCAAGGGCTGCATCAAGATGCGGCCCGAGGAGATCAAGAAGATGTTCCGCCTCCTGGAACGCAACGGCTGGCCGAAGACCCTGCGCGTCGTCGGCTGACCCTCCCACCGCCCCGAACCCCGGAAGGAACCGGAGAGCCGGGCAGCCACTGCGCCCGCCCCGATGCCGGGCCTGCGGCCGTGACGGCGTGTGCCAGGCGTGCACGGGCCGTTGCGGCGGGACCGCCGCAACGGCCGGAGCCGCCGGGACCGGCCCTCCACCCCACACGAAAGGAGACGGACCGATGCCCATCTGGCTGATCGTCGAGGAGGAGGCCCGCACCGTCGGCGAAGGAGCCCCGAGCCGACGGTTCACGGTCCTCGATCGCCTCACCCGCAACAGGACGCGTACGGAGGCGCTCGCCGAACTGGACAAGAAGGCGCGGCGGCACCACCCCCAATCCCTCAAGGGCGTCCCGTGCACGGTGGCCCGCGACGCGGACGGCACGTTCTGGTACCTGCCGAAGTCCGCCAAGCCGCACCTCCCGTGCGCCCTGCGTCTGATGGAGGAGATACGCCGTTGAATCCTCAGGGCCGGCGGGCCGGGTCGGGTCGGGACGGCCGGCGTGGGGAAAGGCCGCGTGGAGTTGCCCGGTTCTCCTGACCCCGCGGCATCGGTGCGCCATGGTCGGGGGGAGGCCCGCCGTGGTGGTGGGCCGCCACGCTGAAGGGGGACGCCATGGCGGACGACAGGGAGACGTGGACGACGGACGAGTTCGGAGCCTCCCACGAGGGCTGGGTCGGCGTACTGCTGGCCGACGGAACGGTGCCGGCCCCGGCGTTCTTCGACACCGGTTCGGGCCCGGACGTACACCAGACCTCCCACTGGTCCGTCTACGACGGCCACTTCCCCCACGTCCCGCGGGCGGCCGCCCTGCGCGGGGTCTGCTGGTGCGGCTGGACCGGCCCGGACCACGGCCTGGACTGGTCGGCGATCGGCGGACACGACCTGGAGGACGCCGCGGGCGAAGAGGCGGACGCCTGCTGCCGGGACTGGGACGCCCACACCTGCGCCGTCGAGGCGGCCACGATCCCGCTGCCCGAGACGATCACGCACCTGCTGAACCAGCTGGAGGCCGAGATCGGCAGGCTCGGCAAGAGCTCGCCCCTGGCCGCGGTACGCGCGGTCCGCCGGCTGGAGATCACCGCCGGCGGGGCCGGTTACCGGGCCGCCCGCTCGGCCCGGCACGACGCCACCCCGGCGCAGGCCGCGGCCGCACTCGGCCTGACCGAGGCCGCCACCCGCCGCGAGCTCGCCCGCCTGGGACGCTGGGACCCGTACCGGGCCTGACCGTCCGCCGCGCACGAGCCCTCGGCCCACCCGGGTGTGCCCGTGAACGGCTAGGTTGGGGGACGTGGGTCGGGTCGAAGGCCGGGTCGAAGGCCGGGTCGAAGGCCGGGTCGAAGGTCGTACGGAGGGGGTGTCGGGGCTGAGGCCGTTCAGCACGGAGGGCGGGGTCTGCGAAGCCGTGCCGCGG
The DNA here is from genome assembly GCF_040701585.1 of Streptomyces sp. NPDC093801. NCBI lineage: Bacteria > Bacillati > Actinomycetota > Actinomycetes > Kitasatosporales > Streptomycetaceae > Streptomyces > Streptomyces sp. NPDC093801. The sequence continues at coordinate 61,724 of NZ_JBFBDP010000039.1, forward strand.
TCCGCCGCCGACGCGGCGGCGGAGGAGCGGGGGCCCGCCGAAGCCCGCGCCGTCGGTCGGAGTCCGAGGCCATGACCGGGCCGGCTCAGGACCCCCGTGCCCTCCGGGACCCCTATGCGGCGTACGCGGCCCAAGCGGCCATGCGCTCCCGATGCCCGGTGCAGTCCGTCTCCGACGGTCCCGCGGGGCGTGCCACCTACGTGGTCACCGGCTACGCGGAGGCCCGCGAGGCCCTCGTCGACCCCCGTCTCTCCAAGGACACGGGCGCCTTCTTCGCGGGCCGGGAGTCACGGCGCCGCCTGCACCCGGCGGTGTCCCGCAGCATGCTGGCCAGCGACCCGCCCCGGCACACCCGGCTCCGGAGGCTCGTGACCAAGGCGTTCACCACGGGCGCCGTCAAGGAACTGCGGCCCTTCATCGCCCGGGTCACCGACGAACTGCTGGACCAGTGGCCCGTCGGCGAACCGCTCGACTTCGTGGCCCGCCTGGCGGTGCCGCTGCCGGTCATCGTGATCTGCCGGCTGCTCGGAGTGCCGGAGGCCGACCGGGCCGCGGTCCGGCGCTGGTCGGCGGAGCTGTTCTCGGCGGGAGAGCCCGACGCCATCGACACGGCCTCGCACGCCCTGGCCGCGTACATGGCCGACCTCGTCTCCGCCGGGCGCCGGGACCCCGGCGGTTCGCTCCTGGACCGGCTCGTCTCGGCCCGGGACGGGGAGGACCGCCTGAGCGAGGAGGAACTGGTCTCCCTGGCCGTGCTGTTGCTCGTCGCCGGACACGAGACCACCACCAACGCCCTCGGCAACGCCCTCTTGGCACTGCTGCGGCACCCGCCCGTGCTGGACCGCCTCCGGCAGGATCCGGACGGGATCCCCGCGGCGCTGGACGAACTGCTGCGCTTCGACCCGGCGGTGAGCACGGCCACCTTCCGGTTCACCACGGAGGTTGTCACCCTCGGCGGCACCGAGATCCCGGCCGGCGTCCCGGTCCTGGTCGCCCTGGGAGCCGCCAACCGGGACCCGGACCGCTTCCCGGCGCCGGACGACCTCGACCCCGACCGGGACGCGGCCGCCCACCTCGCCTTCGGGCACGGGATCCACCGCTGCGTCGGCGCCCCCTTGGCGAGGGCCGAGATGGAGATCGCCCTGCGCGCGGTGCTGACCCGGTTCCCCGGCATCCGCCTCGCCGTACCGCCCGACCGACTGGAGTGGCGGCGCACCCGCCTCGTCCGCGGGCTGGCCTCGCTCCCCGTCCTGACCCGGTAGCCGAGGCCCCGCGGGCCGGGCGGGGTTCGGCGGGCGTCGACCCCGGCGTCCGGGCCCGGATCCGAGCGGTCCTCGACCGGGCGGGTTGACCTCAAGCCGGCCCGAGGTCCTACGGACCCCGACGCAGCGGCGCCGGGCTCGAGGCCATGGGCCGGATCCGGGAGCCGGTCACCGGTCTCCGGGCGGAGATCCACGAGGGCGTCAGCGACGAGGAGTACGTCACCGCGCTGCGCGTCCTGCGCCGGATGACCGACAACGTGAAGGCCGCCGCGCTGCGTTGGGCCGCCTCCTCCGGGGCTCGTTCCCCCGGCTGCCGCCGGGGGAACGCCGCGGGCTTGACCGGCCCGACCCGTAGGGGACGACCGGCCGCAGACCGCCGATCCCGGCGCGCGGGTTCACCGGGGGACCGGCGTCGCGCCCGTTGCCGCGGCGGAGAGGTCCCAGAGCCGGGCGGCGCCCTCGGGGTCGACGGCGTACGCGCGGACGTCGCCGTCGTCCATGGGCGCGTCGGGAGCGGAGACGCGGGCGACGTCGCAGTCCTCCAGGTAGAGTCCCCCGCGGCCGTCGAGGAGCGGGGAGGTGGCGGCCCACAGGCCGGTGGCGGCGCCCTGGGAGGGGGTCTTGAAGCCGACGCCGATCACGTTTCCGTGCTCGTCCACCCAACCGCGGTCGATCTGCTCCCGGAGGGACATCTCGCGCTGGAGACCGGTGATGATCTTGCCCGGGTGGAGGGCGAACGCGCGGACGCCGTCGTCGCGCCCGAGCGCGTCGAGGTGCACGGCGAACAGGGCGTTGGCGGTCTTGGACTGGCCGTAGGCCAGCCACTTGTCGTAGCCGGTGCGGAAGTGCGGGTCGTGCCGGCGGATGTCGGTGAGCGAGTGTCCGGCGGAGCTGTTGACGACGACCCGGGCGCCGCCCGCGGCGCCGGAGGCGGCCAGGAGCGGATAGAGCTCGCAGGCGAGGGTGAAGTGCCCGAAGTGGTTGGCGGCGAGCTGGCCTTCCCAGCCGGGGCCGACGCGCCGCTCCGGGGTGGCCATGACCCCGGCGACGGCCATCAGCAGGTCGAGCCGGCCGACCGAGTCCCTGATGTGCGCGGCGGCCGCGCGGACGCTGTCGAGGTCGGCCAGGTCCATCGGGACGACCTCGCAGCCCCCGATCCCCCGGAGGGCGGCGCGGGCGACCTGCGGCCGGCGGGCCGGTACGACGACCCGCGCCCCTGCGGCCGTCAGCGCCCGGGTGGTCTCCAGGCCGAGTCCGGAAGAGCCGCCGGTCACCACGGCGGTCGTACGGGAGAGGTCGTGGCCGGCCATGACGTCCTCGGAGCGGGCGGTGGCGGAGAAGGGCGAGCCGAGCGGCCGCTGAACAGTGGTGGTCATGTCCCTGACGCTACGATCGAGAGCGAGGTCTAGATCAAGTCCGGGAGCGAACGACATGACGACGACCACCGGTGCCGGTGCCGGTGCCGATGCCGGTGCCGACACCGGCGTCGCCGCGCAGTCGCTGGGCATCGGCGAGGTGGCCGAACGGACCGGGCTGAGCGTGCACGCCCTGCGCTTCTACGAGCGCGAGGGCCTCCTCGTCGGGCCGGTCCGGCGCACCTCGGGCGGCAGGCGGCGCTACGCCCGCTCCGACGTCGACTGGCTGCTGATCTGCGTCAAGCTCCGCGAATCCGACATGCCGCTCGCCGACCTCAAGCACTTCGCCGAACTGGTCCGCCGGGGACCGGGCAACGAGGCGGAACGCCTGCGCCTGCTCGAAGCCCACCGGCAGCGCGTCGACGCGCGGATCCGGGCACTGGAGGAGTGCCGCTCCGTCATCGCGGGGAAGGTCGGCGTGTACGCGGACCACCTCGCCCGCGGCGAAGCCGGCGGCCTCTGGGACCCGACGGCCGGAAACGGGAGCTAGGCGCCGCGACCGGGGGCCGGTGTGCACCCCGACCCGCCCTCGGCGCCACAGCCCCCGGGTTCGGACGTCCCCATGCGTCCGATGCCCTGGAAGCCCGTCCACGCGAATGCCCCGGGTTTCTCGAGGCGGGCTCTCGCGCCGGGTTCGGCGCCGCGCAAGTTCAGGTGATGGCCCGTGCCGAACACGACGCGCAGCGAACCGGACTTGAACGCGACGGGCGAAAGGACTGTCCGATTCGAGGGGCTGCGTCGCCAGCCCTCATGCCGGTGATCATATTGGGATCCTCGGGGGTGACGGTGTGTCATGCCCCGCGCCTCGCCCGCACCGCAGGCGCGCGACGACGCCCGTACGCCCTCAGCGTGCTTCCAAGGGGCGTCGCGCGCCCTTGTCGGGTGTTCCGGGGGCTCACTACGGTCACGCAGCGTACGCATCGTGCACGTAGAGTCACCGAAGGGGATCCATGAACAAGGCTGCTTGGCGTTCGCTCGCGCTCGCGACCGTGCTGGCCGTCCTTCCGCTCGGGGCGGCGGCCGCCGAGGCGGAGCCGCCCGGGCCCCTGTCCGCCGGTGCCGTGGCGGCCATGACCCCGGAACGGCAGGGCGAGGTGCTCGAACCCCTGCGGGTCGTGGCCGACGCCGCGGCACGGGCCGGACTGGGCCCGCAGTCGGACGTGTACACGCAGGTCGAGATGGCCTCCGACTACCGGTCCGTCAACGTCTACCTCACCGATCCGAAGCGGCGCTCGGCCTTCCTCGAGGCCGTGCACGAGGCCAACCCGAAAGCCGACACGAAACTGCTCAACGTCCGCAAGAGCGCGAAGACACGGCTCCAGCTCAGAAAGGAGATCACGGCCCTCCGCAGCCGCGCGGGCCTCCCCTTCACGATCGAGATGGCGGGCAGCACCGTCGACGGCAGTGCGATCGAGCTCGGCGTGAACGACACCGGGGCCGCGCAGCAGTACCTCGCCAGGCCCGCCGTCGCGCAGCAGCTCACGAGCGAAGGGGGCACCCCCGTGCGCATCCACCGGCAGGCCCCTTCGGTGCCGCTCAACCGGTGGAACGACTCCGCCCCGTTCTACGCCGGCGCCGCGCTCGGCCCCGCGACGGGCTCGTTCGCGCACTGCACCAGCGGAATTCCGGCCGTCAGCGCCTCGGACCACCGCCAGTGGCTCGTCACGGCGGGCCACTGCTACGCCCAGGGCGAGATCGTCCACACCGCCGGTGGCAGCCAGATCGGCCGGGTGAACGCCAAGCTGGCGGACCTCGACTCGGCTTTCATCGAGGCGCCGACGAGCCGCCGCACCTGGGACGGCCTCGACGAGAACGGGTACTCCCGCTACCTCAACGGCGTGCGCAACGCTGCGGTGGGCGACTTCACCTGCCAGCTCGGCTACAACTCCAAGGTCGTCTGCAACATCCGCACCACGTACGCCGGCAGCGCCACCTGGGTGACCGACGGCGCCTACGTCTGGGGGAGCGCCGGCGCACCGCAGACGTACGGCGTCGTCGCCCGGCCCGGCGACAGCGGCGGCCCGGTGATCACCATCAACGACCAGGACTCCCGGCAGCTCAACGGCATGGTCGTCAACGCGTGGGGCTGTGACGGCACCGGCAACGACAGGGTCTGCCGCGACCAGGTGGGCTGGATCGAAGTCGGCGACATCTTCTACCGGTTCGGCCTCACGCTCAACCCGGCCTGACACGGGTCCACCCTCGCGGTGGTCAAGGGGTGGACGGCCTCGCGACCCAGGCCCGGATGAGTTCCGCGGCCAGCCAGTGCCCGCGCCGCTCCGCTGCGTCGGCCGGGAGCACGCCGCCGGTGCTGCGGAGCGGATCCGCCCCTCGGGCCGGCAGGAGGGCCGTCACGTCGGCGTGGAGGGGCTGACCGCTCTGGTGGTGGCCGTCGATCTCGACGTCGATGGCGTGCTGCAGGAGGGTCCAGCCGTCGCCGTCGTCCTCGACGTCATGGCCGGCGTCGAGCAGTTCGCGAAGTCTCGGCAGGTCCTTATGCTCGACGGCCTCATGGCCGGGCGACCACTGCACAGGGGCACTCTCCGGGAAGGTGTCGGGGATGGTGACCGAAGCGTCCGAAGCGTCTCATGTCGGCGACGGCCACCGGCGGCCGCCCCTGGGCCGCCCTCATCCCGCCCCGGCCCGCGGGTCCCCGTCCGTCATCCGGGAGGCGGGCGAAGGGGTTCGGTGCTTGGCCTGTTCATGACCACATCCGGCCTGTTGTAATGCATCGACCGTTCGCCGTCCGCCCACGAAGGGACTCCGGCCGATGCTTCCCACCCCGCTCCACGTCGTCAACGAAGGCCTGGCCTTCTTCATGGAGTTGGCCGGGCTGGCCCTGCTGGCCTGGTGGGGGTGGTCCACCGGCCAGAACACCGCGGTACGCATCCTGCTGGCCGTGGGCGCACCCGCCCTCGCGGCCACCGCCTGGGGCCTGTTCGCCGCTCCCAAGGCGACCTTCGACGTCCCGCTCGCGGCCGTCCTCGTGGTCAAGGCCCTGTTCTTCGGGTCCGCCGCGGCCGCCCTCCACTCCCTCGGCCGCACCCGGCCCGCGATCATCTTCGCGGCGGTGGCCGTCGTCAACACCACCCTCGGGGAACTGGACCGCCTGCACCGCAGCTGACGCCGTCCGCCGGACGTCCGCTACTGGGCCAGGTAGCCGCCGTCGACGGGCAGGACGGCGCCGGTGATGAACGAGGCGGCGTCGGAGGCGAGGAAGGCGATGGCCCGGGCCACCTCTTCGGGCTCGCCGAGGCGGCCCAGCGGGTGGAGGGCCGTGATGTGGTCGAGGTACTCGGGGCCGCCGGGCTCGTCCGCGAGACGCCGGACGCGCTCGGTGCGGATGGTGCCGGGGGCCACCGCGTTGACCCTGATGCGGCGCCCCGCCCACTCCACCGCGAGGTGTTTGGTGAGCCCGGAGGCGACGAACTTGGCGGGCCCGTAGGCGGCCTGACGGGCCTGGCCGGCCAGGCCGGAGATCGAGGAGACGCACACGACGGATCCGCCGGTCTCCTGCCCGGCCATCTGCGCGATGGCGTACTTGCAGGAGAGGAACATCCCGCGGCCGTCGACGGCCATCACCCGGTCCCAGTCCTCGGCGCTGGTCTCCAGCAGGTCCGACAGCGGCAGGATCCCGGCGTTGGCGACCAGTACGTCCAGCCCGCCGCACGCCGCCACCGCGGCGCCGGTCATGCGGTCGGCGTCCTCGGGCCGGGAGACGTCCCCGGTCACCACGGTCACTTCGTACGGGTCCCCCCGGTCGGCGCAGTCCCGGCGCAGCGCGGTCAGTCCCGCCGTGTCCAGGTCGGCGGCCGTGACCCGGGCCCCGAGCCGGGCGAAGAGGGCCGCGGTGGCCCGTCCGATGCCGCTGGCCGCGCCCGTGACCAGGCACGACCTGCCGGTCAGATCGACCAGTCCGCCAGCCTGCACGGCGCACCGCCTCCGCTCGCCGAGGCCGGGTCCCTCCCGGCCGCCGGCCTCCCCAACGAGCGCCGGGCGGCCGCGGTTACGCCCGGCCGGCGGCCGCGGGCGCCGCGGCGCCCGGCTCCGGCGCGAGGGCCAGGAAGTCGTCGTACGTACGGACCCGGACGCCGGGCCGGCCCTCGGCCAGCGCGGCGATCATCGCCGCGGCCAGCCGGCCCGCGGGCACCGGCCGGTAGGGGCGGCCGGGCCCGACCATCAGCGGCGCGAGCACGGTCGCGGCGGAGCTGCCGAGCCCCTCTCCCCGGCGGTGCGAGGGGCGGCGGCCGAGGATGAAGGAGGGCCGGAAGAACTCGGTCTGCGGGTAGCCCAGGGCCGTCACCGCCGCCTCCATGTCCCCCTTGACGCGCAGGTAGAAGGCCCGGGAGCCGGATCCGGCACCGACCGAGGAGACCACGGCGATCCGCTCGGCGCCCGCGTCCCGGGCCAGCTCGGCCACCCGTACGGTGTGGTGCTGGTCCACCGCGCGGAAGGCCTCCTGCGAGCCGGCCTGCCGGATGGTGGTGCCCAGCGCGCCGTACACGTCCGATGCGCCCGGCGCGGCCGGCAGGTCGTCGGGCCCCAGCTCGGCGAAGTCCACCACCCGCATGTCCAGCCGCGGGTGTTCGAGGGCGAGCGGACGGCGGGTCAGTACGGTGACGCGGTCGTAGCGCGGGTCGCGCAGCAGCCGCGCCAGCAGTTGTCCGCCGACCAGTCCGGTGGCTCCGACCAGGAGCGCGCTGCGGGTCACGGGGATCCTTTCCGCCGCCGGCGGCCGGCCCGCCGGAGTCCCCGCAGGATGTCACATCCGTACGGGTATTCCGGCGGGACCCGTAGCGCCCGGAGGCGTCCCGTCCGTGCCACCGGTCCGGCACGGCAAGGGGAGTTCGAACACGTCCCGATAGGGTGTTCGACGTTTGTGGTGGTGCGCACGTGCCCCACGCGGCACACGGAGCACGGGCACCCCGGGGGATCGTCATATGAGCGGCAGCGGCACGATGATCGGCGAGTTCTTCCACTCGGCGATGGGATACGCCGGACCCACCGCGGCCGAACGCCCCGAGGACAGGCTCATCACCCGGATGCAGCGCCTGCGCACCGTACTCGGCATCGTCGCCGCCGTCTGGCTCGTCGTGGCCTACCCGCTCGCCGAGGGCGGGCAGGCGTTCTTCGTCGGCAAGCTCGTCGAACTGGGCATCTCCTGCGGCATCCTGGTGGCCGGCAGCGTCATCGGCATCGCCGCCTTCCTCATCGCCGGCACCCCGGAGCGGCGCCGCACCTTCTCCCGGCGCCTGCTGGGGCCGTTCGTGTCACTGTTCGCGCTGGCCCTGGGCCCCGCCCTGATGTGGCTCTCCTTCGCCGCCATCACGGGCGACCTGGCCAGCGAGGGAGACCTCAAGGACTTCTACTCCTCGATCACCGGCCCCGGGATCACGGCTGCGATCCTCGCCTTCCTGACCGCGGTGATCGGGTGGCTGATCGGCCTCGTCGTCCTGATCGCCTCGATCCCCTACACGCTCGTCATCGCCTACACGTGCGTCTTCTCCTGCTTCCGCACCGCGGACGTCCACCAACTGCTCCCGGCACTGCTCTCGCCCCTGCTGGTCTGGTCCCTCTTCACGTTCCAGCTCATCAACGGGCCCGACGTGGCCGCGCCGCCGGAGGTGCTGTACACGTTCATGCTCGGTGGCCCGCTCTCGGTGACCGGCCTCTCGTTCTGGGAGGTCCGCCGCCTGCGCACCCACCACGGCATCACCCTCCGCACGGCCCTCGGCCGCTGACCGGCCCGGGCACACGACACCGGTCGGCTCCGGCACCGGGCGGGAACCCGGAGACACCGACGTCCGCCTCGCGTCAGCCGGTTCGACCGCTGCTCGAAAGATCCGGCCCTGCCGACACGACCGGCACCGCGGAGGGCGGCCGGCGATGGCCGGCGTCGTGCAGGTTGCACAACGCCGCCTGGTCATTCGCGATCAGTACCTGGGCCAGCCGGGCCGCAGCGGCCACCACGGCGGACCAGCCCGGTGAGTCCAGGTAGACCTCGTCGCGGGCATCGGCGCCGACCGAGGCCTGCACCGTGCCGTAGGCGGCCCCAAGACGCGCCATCAGCTCGACCTCCTCCTCGCTGCGAAGGCACTGCCCCAGCCAGGGCCGGGGATCGTCCGCATCGCAGAAGTCGTCGAAGAGCACGTGCACGGTGTAATCGAGATCTTCGAACCGATCCGGATCGAGCCATACCTCTCGCTGCCATGCCGGGCTGGCCAGCGCCACCACCGCAGGCACGACATGGAGGCGGTGGTGGGGCAGGGCGATCCCGTGATCGAACACGGGCCGAGCGTACGTACCCGGTGATCGGCCGGACAGTGATTTCACCGCGGAGCGGCTGGTCGACTCGACCTCATCGTGGCCGTCGGGGCGTGCATCGTCGACATCTGGCGGGTGACCGCCCTCGGGGGCTCGCAGTGACTGTGGTCGGGGTAGCTGCCGAGGTCGGGGCGAAGTCTTCGCACCGACGGAGTAGTTCGAGCGCTGTGTCGACCCGCCCGACGGCAGCAAGCCCGTCGCGACTGCTCCGGCCTTTCGGACGGTGTGGGATCCTGCGCGCCGTTCGGCGGTGGCGGGCGAATGCACCCTGCCCCCGTCCACCCGGCCGTGACGCATCGGGAATTATCCCGCCGGAAAAGAAAGCACCCGGGACTTCGCCCGAAGGTGGAGTCCCGGGTGCTTCTGCATGAGAAGGGTTCCCGACCTGTGGTTACATCTCTTCTATTTCCTGCAGGACGTGCCAGCCGAAGCGGAGGAAATAGCGCTTCCCATCCTGCGGGTTCAGCACGTCATAGGTCTCGTAGGGAAGCCAGAGCGTGAGTTCCTTGACGTCTTCGTACTGCGCAAGAACCTCATCCTTGAGCCAGGTCCACGGTGTGGGCTGACCGGCAGGTGTAACGCTTCCGGGGGCTCGGACGAATGCGAGCCGCATGAAGAAGTCCCACGAGGAATGATATTCGACTTCGAATTCATAGTCCGGCCAGAGGGGGAATTTGTAACGCTCGACGAGCCCGCCCTGATCCTGATGGGTCCGAACGCCTCTCAGGATGTCCCGTGTCCGACCCGCAGACCCGGCCGGCACCTGAATCGCTGCCCCGACGCGTTCCGAGGCTTGGTCCGTCTGCTCGTGGGAGCATCCGAGCTCCCTGAGAGCCGTGTCCAGCGCTTCCGGCGGCGGCCTCATCGTCTCGAGGAGATGGAGCTGGTACTCGGCCGGGCCCAATTCGTTCTGATTCATTCATGCTCCTTCAGGCGTATTGGGCGTCGACATTAGGGCCCATCCGGCCGCAGATCCCATTTTCCGTTGATGGGAGGCATCCATGATCCCCTGCGGGCAAGGACCTCCCCGCCGGGAGTCACTTCGAACCATGCCTTGACGGTGATGGAGGTTGGCAGGACGACGACGTTCCCGTTCGGGAGAAGGTCATCGAAGAAGGGAGGCTGTGCCTTGCCGAATGCCCGTTCAGAGGCCGCGTGGACTGTCAGAGCAGCATTCCTCTGCCCCATCCCCAGGCCGCTCACGGTCTCGGAGATGTGGTTCATCTGCCCGGACTTCTTGGGGATGTTGGCCTCGATGTAATCGCCGATCTGCTGCCCTATGTCCAGCGGACTGCACGAGATTTCGTCCTGGTTGTGTACCAGCACCGCGGTGTCGCCGGCCAGCACGTAGTACGTGTGGAGGTCGTTGACCGTGAGGTTGTAGGCGGGTGCCAGGCCGGTCCAGTGGCGGATCTGGGCGATCTGTGCGGTGCCACCCTCAGGGGTGCGGAGGGTGTCCTGCGTAGTCAGATCGGCCGCGTTCTTCCACTTCTTCTCGTTCTGCGACCAGAAGGGGTGGTGGCCGGTAGTGGTGAGCGCGCCGGTGTCGTCGCCCTCGCCGACGGTGAGGTCGGTGAAGTCGCGGTCGTCGGGGGTGTAGATGGTGGCGTCGACGCGGCGTGGACCCGTGACCCCTGATTCGGGGTCGGTCGCCAGCACCTGGTCCCCGGCGGCGATCTCCTCGATCGGCCGGGTGGTCCGGTCGCCCATCAGAACCCGGGTACCGGCGAGGAAGCTGTGCTTCGGAGTGAGGCACGGGATGTTCTTGCCTACGCGGGATGCCTTCGCCAGGGCTTCGACGCCGTCGACCGCCTTGTCGAGGAGCTTGAGCTTCCCGATGGGGAGGACGCCGGCGGCGGCCATGATGCAGCCGCCCCAGGAGGGTTCCTTGATGCACCGTTCGATGTCGGCTCCGCCGGAGATCTCCCAGACGGCCAGGCCGACGAGCTTCGCCAGTTCCCAGTCGGGTGCGGTGAACACGACCTGGTCCGCGTCAGCACCCAGCAGGCAGGGCGGCACGCTGTCCCGGTCGTAGGGGACGAAGCACTTCGGCTTCTTCTTGTCGGCCTCGGCCTGCTTCTTGCGCGTCTCCTCGGCCTGGCGCTGCGCCGCGGCGATCTCCGCTTCGCGCTTGGTCTTGACGTCGGCCCATGCCTCGGCGGCGAACGTCGCGGCTTCGTCCTTGCTCTTGCCGGCCGCGAGGGCGGAGGCGCGGGCCTGGGTGGCCGTGGCGTCGGCCTTGCCGGCGGACTGGCGGGCGTAGTCGGCGGAGAACTGGACCCGGGCCGCGGAGGCTTCGGCGTCATCCGCGTCGCGGCCGGCCGCGGCTGCGGCGTTGCGGGCGGTTGCGGCCGACTGCCTGGCCCGGGCCGAGCTGGCTTCGGCGGCTTCGGCGGACTTCTTGGCGCTGGCCGCGTACCCTGCTGCGGCCTCGGCTGACTTCTGGGCCTCTCCTGCGGCCTGGTTGGCTTCGGCGGCGGCCTGGTTGGCCTTGGCGGCGGCTTCGGCCGCGCGCCACCGGTTGATCTGGGCGGCGGCGACCTCACTGCGGTCGGCTTCGGGCGCACCAGGACCGAATGGGTGCCGGGCAAGCCCCACACCGGCACGTTCACCGCCAACGTCGTGGACACGACCACCCTGGCGATTGCCGGCAAGGGCACCGACGTGCTCTGCAAGGGCGACACCGGCGGTGCGCTCCTGAACCCCGCCGGAGAGCTCGTCGGCATCAACAACCGTTCCTGGCAGGGAGGCTGCCTCGGCACCGACCCGGCCGAGACCCGCATGGATGCCATCGCCTCGAGGACCGACGACCTGCGCCAGTGGATCGGACAGGTAACCGCTCCCGTCGTCGTCCCCGTCCGCCGCAACGCCGCGTGAACGAGGCCGGCGGGAACACGAGCGTGCGCTGGGCGGACTCCGACGGAGACGGCAGGACGGACTACCTCACCGTCGCCGACAGCGGAGCCGTCAGGGTGAAGCTCAACCGGGGCGGTGACGCGGCCGGCGCGGCCGGTTGGAGCACGTTGGGCCAGGTCGCCTCAGGATTGACCAACGACCGAAGCCACGTCCGGTTCGCCGACAACGACGGTGACGGCAAGGCCGACTACTACATCATCAAGCCGGACGGCAAGGTCGACCTCTACGTCAACCGTGGCGGGGACGGTGTCCCCAACGGCTGGAACGTCGTCGGTCAGATCGCGACCGGCCTGACCACCGACCACACCAAGGTCCAGTTCGTCGACTTCAACGCCGACACCTACGCCGACTACCTGCTGGCGGGCGCCAACGGCAGCGCGAGCGTCTACGCCTGGAACGGCGGCGACAAGGGCAAGGGCTGGAACGACCTCGGAAAGGTCGTCAGCGGCAGCTGACCGGGCCCGCAGCAGCCCCGCACCCCTTGCGAACGCACCACCGGGGTCGTCCGGCCCGCGCGGGCCGGAC
>NZ_JBFBDP010000040.1:0-70839 GCF_040701585.1 Streptomyces sp. NPDC093801
ACCGCGGACGGTGGTGACGGCGGCGAGGGAGGCACCCCCGTCGCCCCGGGCCCGGCCGGGGGTCCGGCGGCCGCCGTCTCCGTATCCGTTCTCAGGCCCGGGTCACGCCCGCTTCTTGAACGTGGAGACCGCCCACACGTAGCCGAGGAGGGCGAGCCCGACGCACCAGGCGACGGCCGCGAGCGCGTCGCCGCCCGAGGGGTGGCCGGTGAGCAGCCCGCGCAGGGTCTCGATGATCGGGGTGAAGGGCTGGTACTCGGCGAACTGCCGGATGCCCGTGCCCATGGTCTCCGCGGGGACGAACGCGGTGCTGAGGAACGGCAGCATGATCAGCGGGACGGTGGCCAGGCCGGCCGACTCCACGGTCTTGGCGGCCAGGCCCGTGGCGACGGTGAGCCAGCCGGCCGCGAAGCTCAGCAGCACGATGACGCCGACGACGCCGAGCCAGTCGAGGGCAGTGGCGGCCGGGTCGAAGCCCATCGCGAAGGCCACGCCGATGATGGCGGCGCAGGCCACCAGGCAGCGCACCGAGGTGATGACGACGTGTCCGGTCAGCATCGCCCCGCGGGAGACGTCCATGACCTTGAAGCGGTTGATGATGCCCTTGGTCATGTCGTCGTTCACGGCCGTGGCGGTGGCGCCCAGACCGTAGCTGATGGCCATCACGAGCAGGCCGGGCGTGGCGTAGTCGACGTAGTCCTCGCCGACGCTGAAGGCGCCGCCGAACACCCCGACGAACATGAGCATGATGATGATGGGGAACAGGACCGCGTTGAAGACCGTGACGGGGTTGCGCACGGTGTGCTTCAGGTTGCGGCGCAGCATGATCGCCGAATCGGCCAACGGCGTCGAGACCGTGCTCACTGTGCGATCGCCTCCTTGCTGGTGTGCTCGGTGCCCGACTGGTCGGTCAGGGCGAGGAAGACGTCGTCGAGGTCGGGGCGCTGTACGGAGAACTCCTGGGCGTCGAGCGCGTGCGCGTCGAGCCGGTCCAGCAGGGCCCGCACCGAACGCGTCTCGCCGTCGCCGGGGACGCGCAGGGTCAGCTCCTCCTCGTCCCGGACGGCCTCGGTCAGGACCCGGGCCGCGGCGTCGAGTTCGACGACGTCGGCGAAGCGGAACCGGACGTGGGTGCCGGGGATCTGGCGCTTGAGCTCCTCGGGGGTGCCCTGGGCGACGAGCCGGCCCTGGTTGAGGACCGCGATGCGGTCGGCGAGCTGGTCGGCCTCCTCCAGGTACTGCGTGGTGAGGAAGATGGTGGTGCCCTCGGCCACCAGCTCGCGGACGATCCCCCACATGGTGCGCCGGCTGCGCGGGTCGAGGCCCGTCGTCGGCTCGTCCAGGAAGATCACCTGCGGGTTGCCGACCAGGGTCATCGCCAGGTCCAGCTTCCGGCGCATACCGCCGGAGTAGGTCGAGGCCTGCTTGTCCGCCGACTCCGCCAGGTCGAACCGCTCGAGCAGTCCCGTGACCACCCGGCCGCCGTCGCGCACGCGCTTCAGGTCCGCCATCAGCTGGAGGTTCTCCCGGCCGGACAGCAGCTCGTCGACCGCGGCGAACTGGCCGGTGACGCCGATGGCCCCGCGCACCCGCCTGGTCTCGGTCGCCACGTCGTGCCCGGCGACGCGCACCGTGCCGGCGTCGGCCTTCATCAACGTCGTCAGGACGTTGACCGTCGTCGTCTTGCCCGCCCCGTTCGGGCCGAGCAGGGAGAAGACCGATCCCGCGGCGACGTCGAAGTCGATGCCGTCGAGCACGACCTTGTCACCGTATGCCTTGCGCAGCCCTGAAACTGCGATCGCTGAACTTCTCATGCCTCCACTTTCCTCTCCGGGCCTGTCATCCACCTGTCACGCCCCTGACACGGCGCTGGAGTCCGTCTCCGCTGATCAGAGGGACTGCGCCGCGATCACGTCGAGGACCTCCCGGCCGGCGTCGACCAGGTACATGTGGTCGCCGGGGAACTCCGCATAGGTGAAGCCGGCCGTGGTCGCCGCCTGCCACTGCCGGGCCTCCTCCTCGGTGACCAGACCGTCGACGGCCCCGCGCAGCGAGCAGATCGGCACGGCCAGCGGTACGTCGGTGCTCGGTACGTAGCTCTCGTGCATCTCGCAGTCGGCCTGGAGCACGGGGAGGATCAGCTCGCGCATCTCCGGGTGGTCCAGGGCCTCGTGCCGGAACCCGGCGAACTCCTCGACCCGGGCGAGGAACTCCTCGTCCGGGAGCCCCGCCGCCCGCCGCTCGCGCTGGGTCCACGGGCCCGGCGAACCGCTGACGACCAGCCCTTCGACCCGCACCCCGCGCTCGCCCAGCAGGTGGGCCAGCTCGTAGGCGAGGACCGCGCCCAGGCTGTGCCCGAACAGGACGGTCCGCGCCCCTTCGCCGAGGTCGGCGACCACGTCGTCGATGCAGCCCTTGGCCGCCTCGAAGACGTCGCGGTACGGCTCCTCCATGATCCGCCGCTCCCGCCCCGGCAGCTCGACCGAGGTCACGCGCCACCGGCCGGCGGCCAGCTCCCGCCAGGGGTGGAAGAACGAGGGGCCAGCTCCGGCGAAGGGCACGCAGAGCAGTGTGGTTTCCGTCATCGCGACCAGCTCCGATCATCCGTCCGGCGGTGTGTCATGCCAGGTCCGCCAGCTTCCGGTTGAGGACCTCGAAGACCTCGGACACGGGTCCGGGGAGGTTCATCTCGTGGTGGGTGGCCGCCACGTCGTGCTCCTCGATGGTGCCGAGGACGTAGGGGCGCCACAGATGGGCGTACATCTCGTCCTTGAGGGTGGCGTGGAAGAAGACGACGTCGCCGTCGTAGACCGGGGACTCCCAATCCATCATCAGGTTCGTGTTGTTGGCGAGGACCCTGGACATGTTGTCCAGGAACTCCTGCTGGTTCCCGGTGCCGATGTACTGGCCGAAGAAGTCCTCGAGCTCGTCGCGGTAGTCCTCCACCGTCTTGTTGCGGTGGATCTCCGACCAGCCCTGGCCGCCCGGCTGGGAGTCCAGGATCGCCGTGAGGGCGATCTCGTGGCCGCGCCGGGCGAGGCCCGCCGCGACGGCCTGGACGAGGGTGCCGCCGTAGGACCAGCCGACCAGGTTGAAGGGGCCCTCCGGCTGGATCTCCAGCATCTCCCCGATGAAGTGGTCGACCATCTCGTCGATGGACTCCACCAGCGGGGCCCGACCGTCGGCGCCGCGGGACTGGAGGGCGTAGGCCTGCCGGCCCTGCACGTGCGTCACGAAGCTGAAGTACGCCCAGCCCAGGCCGCCTCCGCCGTGGAAGAACCACAGGGGCTTCCGGCCGGTGCCGGGGTCGCTGTTGAGCGGCAGGACGACGCCGAACGGGTCGGCGACCTCGTCGGGAACGGCGCCGGCGAGCAGCAGCGCGGCGAGCTCGGCCACCGTCGGGAACTTGATGATCGTCCTCAGCGGCAGCTCGACGTCGAAGTCCTTGCGGATGCGGACGCTGAGGCGGGTGGCGAGCAGCGAGTGGCCGCCGAGGGCGAAGAAGTCGTCGTCGACGCCGACGTCCTCCCGGTCCAGCAGTTCGCGGAAGACGGCGGCCAGCCTCTCCTCGTGGGAGTTGCGCGGCGCCCCGCCGGCCGGGGCGGGGGCGTGCTCCGCGGGCAGGGCCTGCCGGTCGAGCTTGCCGTTGGGGGTCAGCGGGATCCCGGCGAGGGGGATCAGCGCGGACGGCACCATGTACTCCGGGAGGCGTTCGCGCAGGTGGGCGGTGAGCTCCGGGAGCAGCGCGGCGGCCCCGCCGGCGTCCGCCTCGGGCACCACGTAGCCGACGATGCTCTTGTCGCCGTGCCGGTTCTCGCGCACCACGACGGCCGCCTGCGACACGGCGGGGTGTCCGGCCAGCACGTGCTCGATCTCGCCGAGCTCGATCCGGAACCCGCGGACCTTGACCTGGTGGTCGGTGCGGGCGATGTACTCCAGCTGCCCCGCCTTGTTCCAGCGCACGAGGTCGCCGGTGCGGTACATGCGGGCGCCGGCGGGGCCGAACGGGGAGGGCACGAACCGCTCGGCGGTGAGCTCCGGACGGTCCTGGTAGCCGCGCGCGAGTCCGTCTCCGGCGATGTACAGCTCGCCCTGCACCCCGCGCGGGACCGGGCGCAGCCGGGCGTCGAGCACGTAGACCTGCGTGTTGCCGATCGGCGTGCCGATGGCGACGCCGGCGCCCGCCTTGAGGGGGGCCGTGGTGGACCAGGTGGTGGTCTCCGACGGGCCGTACCAGTTGCCGGCCTCGGCGGCCTGTTCTGCGAGGGTCTCGGCGAGGCGGACCGGGACGGCCTCCGCGCCGGTGATGATCCGCAGGCCCCGGGCGGCGTCCGGCTCGTGGGTGAGCAGCATCTGCCAGAAGCCGGGGGTGGCCTGGACGACGGTGACGTCGTGGCGGCGCAGCAGGGCGACCACGGCCGACGGGTCGGTGACGGTCTCCTTCTTCGCCAGGACCATGGTGGCGCCGGAGACGAACGGGAGGTACAGCTCGGTGTTGGCCATGTCGAAGGAGACGGTCGTGCTGAACAGCATCCGGTCGGCGGCGGTCATCGGGAACCGGCGCCCGGCCGCGGCCAGGAAGTTGGCCACCGCGCCGCGCGGGACAGCCACGCCCTTGGGGGTGCCGGTCGAGCCGGACGTGTAGATGACGTACTGGGTGTTGTCCGGGCGGACGGTGACCTCGGGGGCGGAGTCCGGGTAGCGCCCGTAGTCGGCGGCGGCCAGGGCGTCGGCGTCGAGCACGAGCGCCGGCCCGGCCTGTTCGAGGACGAAGTCGATGCGCGAGCGCGGGTGGTCGGGGTCGACCGGTACGTAGGCGCCGCCGGCCTTGACCACGGCGAGCAGGGCCACCGGCAGGTCCGCGGTCCGCGGCAGGCAGACGGCGACCAGGGACTCGGGCCGCACACCGCGGTCGACGAGCCAGTGCGCGAGGCGGTTCGAGCGGGCGTCCAGCTCGCGGTAGGTGAGCGTCTCCTCCTCGGAGACGAGGGCGAGGGCGTCCGGGGCGGCCTCGGCCCGCCGGCGGAGGGCCTGCACCAGGCCGCCTTCGAGGGTGGGCTCGGCGGTGTCGTTGGCCTCGACGAGCAGCCGCTCCCGCTCGCCGTCGACGAGGACGTCGACGTCGCCGATGCGGGCCTGCGGGTCGGCGGCGAGCTGCTCCAGGACGCGGGCGTAGCGGGCGGCCATGTCCTCGACGGTGTCCCGGTCGAAGAGGTGGGTGGCGTAGGAGATGTCGCCGCGCAGGGCGCCGGTCTCGTCCGTGGTCATGCTGAAGAACACGTCGACCTGGGTGGTCGCGAGGAGGGCCTGCCGGTACTCGACCGCGAGGCCGTCGAGTTCGAGGGACCACTTCTCGGTGTTCTGCCAGCCGCACATCACCTGGAAGAACGGCCGGTAGGCGGCGGAGCGGTCGGGGTTGAGCCGTTCGACCAGCACCTCGAAGGGCACGTCCTGGTGCTCGTAGGCGGCCAGTGCCTTGTCGCGCACCTGGGCGAGCAGTTCGGCGAAGGTCGGGTCTCCGGAGAGGTCCATGCGGATGACCAGGTTGTTGACGAAGCATCCGATCAGGTCGTTCAGCGCCTCGTCGGTGCGGCCGGCGATCGGGGTGCCGACCGGGATGTCCTCGCCGCCGCCGAGCTTGCCCAGCAGCACCCCGAGCGCGGCCTGCATGACCATCGACATGGTCAGCCCGCGCCCGTCGGCGAGCCTCTGCAGTCCGGCCATCACCTCGGCGGCGACGGGGATGGGCACCGCGTCGCCGTCCGTGCCCGCCTCGACGGAACGGGGGCGGTCCAGCGGGAGGTTCAGCGGCTGCGGGACGCCCTCCAGCTCCCGCCGCCAGTAGGCGATCTGCTGCGCGCCGAGGCTGCCCGGGTCGTCCAGGTCGCCGAGGACCTCGCGCTGCCACATCGTGAAGTCCTTGTACTGGACGGGCAGCGGCTCCCGGTCCGGGGCCCGGCCGGCCCGGCGCGCGTTGTAGGCCGCGGCCAGGTCGCGGGCCAGCGGCGCGCCCGAGCTGCCGTCCGAGGCGATGTGGTGGACGACCAGGACCAGGACGTGCTCCTCGGGTCCGGAGCGCAGCAGGCGGGCCCGCAGGGGGATCTCCGTCTCCAGGTCGAACCAGTGCGCGACGGTCTCGTCGACGGCGGCGGACACGTCCTCGGGGGCCACCTCGGCCACCGGCACCCTGACCTGCTCCAGCGCCCGCTCCAGCGGCAGGACGAGCTGGTACGGCTCTCCGTCGTCGTCCGTCAGGTAGATGGTGCGCAGGATCTCGTGCCGGTCGACGAGGTCGCGGAGCGCGGCGAGGAGGGCGTCCTCGTCCAGTCGCCCGGTCAGCCGGAACGCCGAGGAGATGTTCCAGGTCTCCGCACCCTCCAGCTGGTGCAGGAACCATGTGCGGCGTTGCACGAAGGACAGCGGAATCATTGCTTCACTCCTCATACGAACATCTGGCGCAGACTGGGGCGACGCGGGACGGCCGATTCCTCCAGCCACGGTGCGAGCGCGGCCACCGTCGGCAGGTCGAAGATCTTGCGGATGGGTATCTCCAGCCCCAGCTCGGTCCGGGCGCGGCTGATGAGCCGGGTGGCGAGCAGGGAGTGCCCGCCGAGCTCGAAGAAGCCGTCGTCGATGCCGACCCGCTCCAGCCCGAGCACCTCGGCGAACAGCGCGACCAGCGCTTCCTCGCGGGCGGTGCGGGGCGCGCGGTAGGGGGCGCCGGTGAACTCCGGCTCGGGCAGGGCGGCCCGGTCCAGCTTGCCGTTGGGCATCAGCGGCAGCCGGTCCAGGAGCACGACGGCGGAGGGCACCATGAATTCGGGCAGCCGCTCGGCGGTGAACCGGCGCAGCTCCTCGGCGTCCGTCGCGCCCGAGGGGACGGCGTACGCGACGAGCTGCCTGCCGGAGCCGGACGCCGCCGGCCGGGCGATGACGGCCGCCTGGGCGACGGCGGGGTGCGCGGTGAGCGCGGCCTCGACCTCGCCGGGCTCGACGCGGAAGCCGCGCACCTTGACCTGCGCGTCCGCGCGGCCCGCGTACTCCAGCCGGTCCTCGCCGTTCCAGCGGGCCAGGTCGCCGGTGCGGTACATGCGCGCGCCGGCCGGGCCGAACGGGTCGGCCACGAAGCGGTCCGCCGTCAGGTCGGCGCGGCCCTGGTAGCCGCGGCCCACGTTGCCGCCGACGTACAGCTCGCCGACCGCCCCCTGGGGCACCGGTGCCAGGTCGGGTCCCAGGACGTAGGTCCGCATGTTCCCGAGCGGGGTGCCGACGGGGGCGCTGCCGGCCCGGTCCGCGGCCGTGCCGGAGACGGTGTGGGCGGTGGCGTAGAACGACTCGCTCTGCCCGTAGGCGTTGACGACCCGTACGCCCGGGAAGGCACCGCGCACCTTCTCGACGAGCGAGGAGGGCAGGGCCTCGCCGGCGAAGACGACCGTCTCGACGGCGGTGCGGCCGGCAATGCCGTCGACGAGTTCGGCGAAGGCGGAGGGGACGGTGGAGATGACACCGCCGCTCCAGCCCTCCTTCCGCTCGCCCAGCACCAGGACGTCCCGGACCAGTTCGACGACGCCGCCGGCGGCGAGGGTCGTGAAGATCTCGAACACCGAGACGTCGAAGTTGACGGACGTGCCCGCGAGGAGCCGCTTGCCGGGCTCCATCCCCACGCGGGAGGCGAGTTCCAGCACGCCGTTGACGATGTTCGCGTGGGTGATGGCGACGCCCTTGGGCGTGCCCGAGGAGCCGGAGGTGTACATCACGTAGGCCAGCTGGTCCGGGTGGGGCGGCCGGGCGGGCCCGGGGGCGTCCCCGGCCGGGCCGAGCGTGTCGAGGAGGAGGTCCGGGGCCTCGTGCTCCGGAAGCGCCCCGGCCGTCGCGGTGTCCGTCAGGACCAGGCGCGGGCGCGCCTCGGCGAGGATGGCCGCCAGGCGGCGGCTCGGGTACCGGGGGTCGACCGGAAGGTAGGCGCCGCCCGCCTTCAGGACCGCGAGCAGTCCGACGACGAGCTCCGCGGTCCTCGGCAGGGCCAGCGCGACCAGCGACTCCGGTCCCACGCCGCGCCGGGCGAGTTCGCCCGCCAGGCGGTCGGCCCGGGCGTTCAGCTCGCGGTAGGTGAGGGACTCGTCCCCCGCGACCACGGCGGGCGCGTCCGGGGTCCGGGCGGCCTGCGCCTCGACGAGGCCGCCCACGGTGGTGTCCGGGGTGGGCACGGCCGTGTCGTTGAAGGCGGAGAGCAGCCGGTCGCGTTCGGCCGGCTCCAGGACCTCCAGCTGTGCGGCCTTGAGCTCCGGGGAGGCCGCCACCTGCCGCAGGACGCGTACGAGGCGGTCGGCGATCACCTCCACCGCGTCCCGGCCGAAGACGCCCGGCGCGTACTGGAAGATCAGCTGGAGGTGCGGGTCGGCCGCCGCCATCAGGGCGAGCGGGTAGTTGGTGGCCGTGGCCGGGCGCAGGCCCGTGAAGGCGATGCCGTCCGCCGCGGTGCTCGCGGCGGCGAGGCCCTCGCGGTCGACGGGGTAGGACTCGAAGACGAACAGCGTGTCGAAGAGGGTCTGCCGGCCGACGGCACGCTGGACCTCGGTGAGTCCGCGGTGGTGGTGGTCCAGCAGGCCGGCCTGCCGGTCCTGGAGCCGGGTGAGGATCTCGGCGAGGGTGTCGCCGGGCGCGTACGCGAGGCGTACGGGGAGGGTGTTGATGAACATGCCGACCATGGCGTCCACGTCCGTCACGGCGGGCGGCCGACCGGAGACGGTCGCGCCGAACACCACGTCCCGGCGGCCGGTGAGCCGGCCGAGCAGCAGCCCCCAGGCGCCCTGGACCAGGGTGTTGACGGTGACGCCCAGCTCGGCGGCGCGCACCGCCAGGGCCCGCGCGTCCTCGGCCGGGAGCGGCACGTCGAGCTGTTCGACGCCCTCGTCCCCGATGCCCTCGGCGCCGGGGGCGAGCAGGGTGGGGTCCTCGACCCCGTCGAGCTCGGCCGTCCACGCCCGGGCGGACTCCTCCTCGTCCTGCCGGGCGCGCCAGGTCAGGAACGCGCCGAAGTCGGGGGCCGCGGGGAGGGCGGCCGGGTCTCCGCGGGAGCCGTAGAGCAGCAGCAGGTCCCGCATCAGCAGGGGTGTGGACCAGCCGTCGAAGAGCACGTGGTGGGAGGTCATCACGAGGTCGGCGCGGCCGGGTCCGGTGACGACGAGGGACAGCCGGACGAGCGGCGGGGCGTCCACGGCGAAGTGGGCGGCACGGTCCTCGACGAGGAACCGCTCGAACGCCTCGGTGCGCCCGGCGGCGTCGGCGCCGGTCAGGTCGAGGTACTGCCAGGGCAGGTCCACGCCCCCGGCCGGCACCACCTGGACGACGTCGCCGTCGGCCCGGTCGACGTACGCGGCACGGAGGTTGGGGTGGCGCTCCAGCAGGGCCTGTCCGGCCCAGCGCATGCGCTCCGGGTCGACCTCGCCGGAGAGGTGGAACACCAGCTGGTTGTGGTAGGGGTCGAAGGAGCTTCCGGCGAGCTGCGTGTGGAAGAGCATCCCGGACTGGGTCGGGGTCGCCGGCCAGATCTCGGCCAGCCTGCCGTAGCGGGCCTCCCAGGTGTCGATCTCCTCCTGGCCCACGCCGACGAGGGGCGCGTCGGACGGGGTCAGTCCGCCGGCGCCGGGGGCCGCGGCGTGCCGGGCCAGGGCGGTCAGCGCCCGGACCCACAGGCCGGCCAGCTCGGCCACCTCCTCGCGGGGGAGCACCCCGGCGGGGAAGGCGAAGGTGGCGGTCAGCTCGGTTCCGCCGGGGGCGGGGACGGCGGCCGCGCCGATCTCCAGCGCGGAGGCGGCGGGCGGCTCCGCGTCCGGTGCGGGGACCGCCTCCGGGTGGGCGGGGTCCCCGGGCAGGTCGGCGCCGGGGGTACGGTCGAGGTAGGTGAACCCGATCCGCGGTGCGGGCCGCCCGGCGGGGGCCCGGTGTCCGACGCCGTGGCCGGCGACCGCCCGCACCTGCTCCTTGACGGCCTTCAGGGCCCGGCCGGCGGCCGGACCGCCGTCGAAGGCGTCCGCGAGGTCGATGCCGGACACGTCGAGGCGGGCCGGGAACTCGGCGGTGAGCCAGCCGACCGTGCGTGAGAGGTCGGCGCCGGGCACCACGTGCTCGGCACGGTCCCGCCCCTCCAGCCGGACCGGCACCGGACCGCCGGGCAGGCCGCGCGTCTCGCGCAGCCGGGCCAGGGCCAGCGCCAGCGCGGTGATCAGGCCGTCCTCGGTACCGGCGCGGTACGCCGAGGGCAGCGGGCCGAGCAGGTCCGCCGTGACGTCCGCGGGGACCGTGACCCGCACCGTGTCCGTGCCGGCGGCGACGTCGTCGCGGACCGGGTCGGGCCGGCGGGTCCCGAGGAGGAAGTCCTCCTCGTACGCCGCCTCCTGCGGCTCGGGCGGGGCGGTTTCGGCGGCCCGGTCGGCCAGGGCGTGGGCCCAGCGGCGGTAGGAGGTGCCGGTGCGGGGCAGCACCGGGGTGCGGCCCTCGCGCGCCTGCTCCCAGGCGCTGACCAGGTCCGCGAGGAGGATCCGCCAGGAGGGGCGGTCCGCGACCAGTCGGTGCGCGACGAACAGCAGCCGGTCGCCGCCCGTGCCGGAGGTGAGCCGGACGAACTGCGTCATGACGCCCGCGTCCGGGTCGAGGCGGCCCGCGGCGGCGTCGAGCTCGGCCCGGACGTCGCCGCCGTGGACCTCCCGCAGCAGGGCGTCGGCGTCCACGGCGGCGGACGGCTCGACGAACAGGCCCGGCTCCTCGCGGTCGAGGCGGGCGCGCAGGACGTCGTGCCGGTCCAGCAGGGCCCGTACCGCCGCGGCCAGTTCCGCGCGGCCGGTGCCCTCGGGCAGGGTGAGCACCCTGGCGGTGCACAGCCGGCCGATGCCGCCGCCGTGGGCGAGGAGGCGTTCGGCCTCCGGGGGCAGCGGGGCCCGGCCGACGGCGCCTCCGGGCAGCTCGGCCAGGGCCGGGGTCTCCTCGTCCCGCCCGGCCACCAGTTCCGCGAGCCGGGCGACCGTGCGGTGCTCGAAGATCTCCCGCACGGTGATGACCGTGCCGCGTGCCTTGGCGCGGGCGACGACCTGGATGGAGCGGATGCTGTCCCCGCCGAGGGCGAAGTAGTCGTCGTCTATGCCGACCCGTTCCAGGCCGAGGACTTCGGCGAAGAGGTCGCACAGGGCCTCCTCGCGCGGGTTGCGCGGCGCCCGGCCGGTCGAGACCCGGGCGTAGTCCGGTACCGGAAGGGCCCTGCGGTTCAGCTTCCCGTTCGGGGTGAGCGGGATCCGCGAGAGCGGCACGATCGCGGTGGGCACCATGTAGTCCGGCAGGCGCCCGCGCAGGTATTCGGGGAGCTCGGCCAGCAGCGGGCCGAGCGTCTTGGCGAGGGAGGGGTCGTTCGCCCGGATCCGCCCGGCCGCGCCGCCGGCGGCGGCGAAGGCACCGGTGACGGTCCGCGTGCCGGGCTGCGGGGCGGGCAGCAGGACCAGGTCGAAGCGGCGCGCGTCGGCACCGGACCAGGTGACGACCGCGTCCCGGCCGTGCGCCAGGGCCGCGCGGCGCAGTTCCTCCGGGTCGGCGGGCGCGGCGGCCGGGGCGTGCTCCGGGTCGAGGACGCCCGCCGTGACGGCGGCGGCGGACTCCTCGGCGAGGCGCGCGTTGGGGATCCCGGTCACGCGCACCGGGCCCGAGCGGTCCACCGTCAGCGCCCGTTCGGCGAGGTCGTCGGGTCCGCTCCACGGCACGGCCGGCACTCCGGCCAGGTCGAGCGCCCCTTGCGGCTCCTTGTGCAGGACGACCTCGTAGCGGTGCCGGGTCAGCTCGTTGTGCGCCGACGCCGCCTTCAGCCGGATGTCGACGCCGACGGGGCGGCCCTGGGCCCAGTCGGTGAACCACTCGGGGGCGACGACCAGTTCCCGTTCGGCCAACAGGGCCTTCTCCACGAGGCTGCGCAGTTCCTCGGGCGCCGCGTAGGGGTGCGCCGCGCGTTGCGTGGCGGTGAGCAGCATCCGCAGCGTGGCGGCGTTGCGCACGTCGCCGACGATCACCCGGCCGCCGGGGGCGAGCAGGTCGAAGGCGGCGCACAGCACCCGGTCGAGGTAGCCGGCGTTCGGGAAGTACTGGACGACCGAGTTGAGGACGATCGTGTCGAACGTGCCCCGGGGCAGCCCGGACACGTCGTCCGCGGCCTGGGCGCCGAGCCGGACCCGCTCGCCGTGGCCGGCCTGGTCGGCCTGCCGGCGGACCCGGTCGACGACGGTGGCCGAGATGTCGGTGCCCCAGTACTCCTCGACCTCGCCGACGATCTTCGCCAGCAGCAGGCCGGAGCCGACACCGATCTCCAGCACCCGGCGCGGCGCGTACCGCAGCACCTGCGCCACCGCCGCGTCCTGCCACTCCAGCATCTGCGCGCGCGGGATCGGCTCGCCGTCGTAGGAGGAGGTCCACAGCTCGAAGTCCTCGCCGAGCGCCTCGTCGCCCGATTCGGCGTAGGTCTCGTCGTAGACCTGGCGCCACTCGTCGACCTGGCCGTCGGCGTCGGCGGCCGCGGCCTCCGGGTCGGGGACCACGTAGCCCACGAGGCGCTTGTCGTCCTCCCGGTCCTCCCGCACCACGACCACGGCCTGGGCCACGGCGGGGTGCGCGGCCAGGACGTTCTCGATCTCGCCCAGTTCGATGCGGAAGCCCCGCACCTTCACCTGGAAGTCGGTGCGTCCGAGGTACTCCAGGCGGCCGTCGGCGGACCAGCGCACGAGGTCGCCGGTACGGTACATACGGGTGCCTGCGGGGCCGAACGGGCAGGCCGTGAACCGCTCGGAGGTCAGCCCGGGCCGGCCCTGGTAGCCGCGCGCCAGGCCGTCGCCCGCGATGTACAGCTCGCCCTGGACCCCGCGCGGGACCGGGTTCAGCCGGGCGTCGAGCACGTACACCTGCGTGTTGCCGATCGGGGAGCCGATCGCCACGCCGGCCCCGCCCTCGACGCGCGCCAGGGTGGACCAGATGGTGGTCTCGGTCGGGCCGTACACGTTGAACACCTCGGCGGCCGCGTCGGCCAGCGTCCCGGCGAGCCGGGCCGGGAGGGCCTCGCCGCCGGTCAGGACCCGCAGGCCCCGGGCGGCGTCCGGCTCGTGCTGGAGCAGCACCTGCCAGAACGCCGGGGTGGCCTGGACCACGGAGACCTCGTGGCGGCGCAGCACGGCCGCGACCTCGGACGGGTCGGAGAGGGTGTCCTTGCCCGCGAGGACGACGGCCGCGCCGTGGACCAGCGGGAGGTACAGCTCCAGTGCCGCGATGTCGAAGGAGACCGTGGTGACGGCGAGCCACCGGTCGGCGGGTGACAGCGGGACGGTGCGGCCCATCGTGGCCAGGAAGTTGTCCAGCGCCCCGCGCGGGACGCTGACGCCCTTGGGGTTGCCGGTGGAGCCCGAGGTGTAGATGACGTACGCGGTGTTGTCCGGAGAGACGCGCGGGGCGGGCGCGGCGGCGGGGTGGCCGGCGGCGTCGAGGGCGCCGGCCAGCGTCTCGGCGTCGAGGACGAGGGCCGGGCGCGAGTCGGCGAGGATGTAGTCGATCCGGGACTGCGGGTGTTCCGGGTCGACGGGGACGTAGGCCGCGCCGGACTTGAGGACCGCCAGCAGGGCGACGACGAGTCCGGCCGAGCGGGGCAGGCGGACGGCCACCAGGGATTCGGGGCGCACCCCGCGTCCGGTCAGCCAGTGCGCCAGCCGGTCCGCCCGCGCGTCGAGTTCGGCGTAGGTCAGGGACTCGTCCTCGCCGATGACGGCGAGGGCGTCGGGCATCTCGCGGGCCTGCCGGGCCACGGCCTCCACCAGGCCGGGCTCCAGGGTCGGCCCGGCGGTGTCGTTGGCGGTCTCCAGCAGCCAGGCGCGCTCGTCCCGGCCGAGGACGTCGAGCTCGGAGAGGCGCAGGGCGGGGTCGGCGACGGCCTGTTCCAGGATGCGGACGAACCGCTCGACAACGGCGACGGCCGTGGGGTGGTCGAACAGTTCGGCCGCGTACTCCAGGCGGCCGTGCGCGCGCCCGGTGGCGTCCGGGACGATGTTGAAGAACAGGTCGAACTTGGCGGTGTCGGTGCCCAGGGCGACGGGGGTGACCCGCAGGCCCGGCATCTCGATCTCCGGCCAGACGAACTGCCAGGCCAGCATGGTCTGGAACAGCGGCTGGTAGGAGGTGGAGCGGTCCAGGCCGATCAGTTCCACGAGCCGCTCGAAGGGGACGTCCTGGTTGTCGTAGGCGGCCAGGGCCTTGTCCCGGGCCTGGTCGAGCAGCTCGCCGAAGGACGGGTCGCCCGACAGGTCGGCGCGCAGCACCCAGGTGTTGACGAAGAACCCGATGAGCTCGCCGAGGGCTTCCTCGGTGCGCCCCTCGATGGGGCTGCCGATCGTGACGTCCTCGCCGCCGCCCAGCTTCTGGAGCAGGACGGCGAGCGCGGCCTGGGCGGCCATGGGGGTGGTGGCGCCGTGCTCGGCGGCGAGTTTCCCGAGACGGGCGACGAGTTCCGGTTCCAGCTCGAAGGAGACGTGGCCGCCGCGGTGGCTCGCCACCGCCGGACGGGGGCGGTCCAGGGGGAGGTTCACCGGCTGCGGGACGTCGGCCAGCTCCCGGCGCCAGTAGTCCAGCTGGCCCGCCGCGATGCTCCGCGGGTCGTCCTCGTCGCCGAGCAGCTGCTGCTGCCACAGCGTGTAGTCCTTGTACTGGACGGGGAGCGGCTCCCAGTCCGGCCCCTTCCCGGCGTGGCGGGCCGCGTAGGCCTCCATCAGGTCCCGCAGGAACGGCCCCATCGAGGCGCCGTCCGCCGCGATGTGGTGGAAGACGAAGGCCAGGACGTGCTCCTGCGGGGCGACGCGGAAGACGGTCGCCCGCAGGGGCAGTCCGGTGTCCAGGTCGAAGGGCTCGGCCACGGCGGCGCGCAGCGCGGCGTCCACGGCGTCGGCGGCCGCGTCGGTCACCCGGAACTGCGGGTCCGCCTCCTTCGGCGGCAGGATCAGCTGCTCGGGCGTGCCGTCCGCGTCCTCCGCGATCAGGGTGCGCAGGCTCTCGTGCCGGGTGACGACGTCGCGCACCGCCGCGGCCAGGGCCCGCGTGTCCAGCGGCCCGTCGAGGCGCAGGACGAACGGGATGTTGTAGGTGGCGGTCGGGCCTTCCAGGCGGTGGAGGAACCACATCCGGCGTTGCGCGAAGGACAGCGGGATCATCGACGGTTCTCCGATACGGTCATCTGGCCCAGTCGGGGGCGCAGCTGCGGGCGGTTCGACTCGGCCAGTTCCGCGATCTGCTCCGCCAGCCCGGCGACGGTCGGGTTGCGGAACACCGTCGTGACCTTCACGTCGACGTCGAGGGCGCTGCGGATGCGGCCGGTGAGCCGGGTGGCCAGCAGCGAGTGCCCGCCGTGGTCGAAGAAGTCGACGTCGATGCCGATCTCCTCCACGCCCAGCAGCTCGGCGAACAGCCGGCACAGGGTTTCCTCGGTGGGGTTGCGCGGGCCCCGTCCGGGCTCGGTCCGGGCGGGGAGGTCCGGTGCGGGCAGTGCCTTGCGGTCGAGCTTCCCGCTCGGCGTGGAGGGGAGCTCGGCGAGCGGTACGACCGCGGAGGGGACCATGTACTCCGGCAGGTGCTCGCGGGCCAGGTCCGTCAGGGCCGCGGGGTCGAGCCGGTCCGGGGTCCGGCCGGCCGCCGGGACCGCGTACACGACCAGGCGCTGGTCGCCGGGGCGGTCCTCGCGGACCAGGGCGACGGCTCCGTCGACGTCCGGGTGCGCGGCGATCACCTGCTCGATCTCGCCGAGTTCGATGCGGAAGCCGCGGAGCTTGACCTGGAAGTCGGACCGGCCGATGTACTCGACCTCGCCGTCCCCGTTCCAGCGGACGACGTCCCCGGTGCGGTACATCCGGCTGCCCGGCGCGCCGAACGGGCAGGCGACGAAGCGCTCCGAGGTGAGGCCGGTCTGGCCGAGGTAGCCCCGGGCGAGCCCGGTGCCGGCCAGGTAGAGCTCGCCCGCGACGCCGGGGGCGACGGGGCGCAGCGCCGCGTCGAGCACGTACACCTGCGTGTTCCACACGGGTGCGCCGATCGGCACCCGGTCCGCGCCCGGCACGTGCCGGTGGGCGGTGACCTCGACGGAGGCCTCGGTGGGGCCGTAGAGGTTGTACACCCCGAGGTCCGGGAGGAGGCCGGAGACCTTGTTGGCCAGGGCGGCCGGGAACGCCTCGCCGGCGACCTCGATCCAGCGCAGGCTGTCGCAGTCCTTGGCCGAGGGCTCGTTGGCGAAGGCCTCCAGCAGGGAGGGCACGAAGTCCGCGCCGGTGACCCGCTCGCGCCGGACCAGGTCGGCGAGGTAGGCCGGGTCGCGGCGGCCGTCGGGGCGCGCGATGACCACGGCGGCGCCCACCTGGAGCGGCGCGAAGATCTCCGGCACCGAGACGTCGAAGCTCGCCGTCGTGCTGAGCAGGACCCGGTCCTGCGGGCCCACGTCGAAGTGGGACAGGCCCCACTCCAGCCGGTTCATGATCGCCCCGTGGGCCACCTGGACGCCCTTGGGGCGGCCGGTGGAGCCGGAGGTGAAGATGACGTACGCGGCGTGGTCCGGGGACAGGGCGCGCCCGGGGTCCGTGTCCGGGTATCCGGAGACGTCCGGGAGGTCCGCGTCGAGCACGAGCAGCGGGTCCGCGCTCTCCAGCACGAGCCGGACCCGGTCCTCGGGCAGCTCGGTGTCGACCGGGACGTAGGCGGCGCCGGCCTTCACCACGGCGTAGACGGCGACCATCAGGTCCACGGAGCGGGGGACCTTCACGGCGACCAGCCGCTCGGGGCCCGCGCCCTGCTCCACGAGCCAGTGCGCCAGGCGGTTGGCGCGGCGGTTGAACTCGGCGTAGGTCAGGGTCTCGTGCTCGCCGATCAGCGCCACCCGGTCGGGCCCGCGCCGGACCTGGGCCTCGAAGGCTCCCGGGAGGGTGTCCGCCGTGACGGGGTGCGCCGTGTCGTTGACCCCGGCGAGCAGCCGGTGCCGCTCCTCGTCCGACAGGACGTCCACGGCGCCGACGGGGGTCCGGGGGTCCTCCAGCATCCGGTCCAGCACCCGCACGAGCCGGGCGGCGAGGACCTCGGCGGCGTCGCGCTCGAAGAGGGTGGTCTGGTAGTCGAGGGAGAGCCGCAGGTAGGGGTCGGAGGAGTTGAGGGTGAGCGGGTAGTGCGAGCCGGCGAAGGGCCGGATGGCGTCGATCGTGAAGCCCGCCGACTCGTTGGCCTCGACGATGCCCTCGCGGTCGATCGGGTAGTTCTCGAAGACGACGATGGTGTCGAACAGGGAGGGCAGCCCGACACCGCGCTGGATGTCGGCCAGGCCGTAGTAGTGGTGGTCGAGCAGGGACACCTGCCGGTCCTGGAGGCCGGTGACGACCTCGGCCAGGGTGTCGGCCGGACGGCAGCGGACGCGGGTCGGCAGGGTGTTGATGAACAGGCCGACCATCTCGTCCGAGCCGGCCAGGTCGGCCGGGCGGCCGTTGACGGCGGCGCCGAACACCACGTCGTGCTGTCCGGTCAGCTTCGAGAGCAGGACCGCCCACGCGCCCTGGAGGAGGGTGTTCAGCGTGACGCCGAGTTCGGCGGCGCGGCGGGCGAGCTCGCGGCCCCTGTCGATGGAGAGCGGGACCTCGACGCGGCCGAGGGCCTCGGCCTCGCCCCGGGCGGTGCGGTCGGCGGCCACCAGGGTGGGCTGCTCGAAGCCGTCGAGCTCCTCCTTCCACCGGGCGGCGGAGGCCTCCCGGTCCTGCCGGGACAGCCAGGCGAGGTAGTCGCCGTAGCCGCGGACCGGGGGGAGCTCCTCGTCGCCGGCGTAGAGGCGGACCAGGTCCTTGATGACCAGCGGCGAGGACCAGCCGTCGAAGAGGGTGTGGTGGGCGGTGACGATGAGCTTGGAGCGCTGCGGCCCGCAGGTGAGCAGGGCCAGGCGGATCAGCGGCGGCCGCGCGGGGTCGAGCTGGTCGGCCCGGTCGGCGGCGAGGGCCGCGTCGAGCGCGGCGTCCTGCCCGGCCTCGTCGCTGCCGGTCAGGTCGAGGTGCCGCCAGGGCACGGCGACGTGCTCGGCCACGATCTGGACCGGGTCGCCCCCGGCGGTGGCGAGGAACGCGGAGCGCAGGTTCGGGTAGCGGTCGAGGAGCGCCTGCCCGGCCGCCCGCATCCGCGCCGGGTCCACGGGTCCGGACAGGTGCAGCACGAACTGCATGTGGTAGACGTCGAAGGTGCCGTCGGCGAGGGCCGCCTGGAACTGGATGCCGGACTGGCCGGGGGCCTGCGGCCAGACCTGCACCAGCCGGCCGTGGCGCTCCTCCCAGCCGTCGATCTCGTCCTGGCCGACCGGGACCAGCGGGGCGTCGGAGGGCGTGAGCCCGCCGATCCGCGGGCGGGCGGCGTACGCGGCCATGCCGTGCAGCACCTCGACCCACAGGGCGGCCAGCGCGGAGGCCCGCTCGCGGGAGAGCACGCCGGTGGGGAACATGAACACGGTCTGGAGGCGGGCGCCCTCCGCGGTGTCGGTGACGACCGAGTTGACCTCCAGCGCGGACAGCGCGGGCAGGTCCGGGTCGGGCACCGGGATCAGCTCGGAGGACCAGCCGGAGGGGGCCCAGCCCTGGCCGCGCAGGTGCTCGGGCACGTCGGCGTCGGAGATCCGGCCGAGGTAGTTGAAGCCGATCTGCGGGGCCGCGTAGTCCTCCAGCTGGACCGCCGTCTCCTCGTTCAGCCAGCGCAGCAGGCCATAGCCGAGGCCCTTGTCCGGGACGCCGCGCAGCTGCTCCTTGACCAGCTTGACCGCCTGTCCGGCCGCGGGGCCGCCGGCCAGGACGGCGTCCAGGTCCACGCCCCGCACGTCGACCCTGGCGGGGTACATGCTGGTGAACCAGCCGACGGTCCGGGAGAGGTCGGCGCCGGGGACGGCGTCCTCCTCGCGGCCGTGGCCCTCCAGCCGGACCAGGGTCGAGCGGTCGTCGCCGCGCCAGCGGTTCACCGCGAGGGCGAGGGCGGCGAGCAGCACGTCGGTGCCGGTGCCCTTGAACGCCGCGGGGAGCCGGGTCAGCACGGCCTCGGTGACCTCGGCGGGCAGCTGCACCCGTACGGTGTCGAGGGTGGACATCACGTCCACGGCCGGGTCGAAGGCGCGCTCGCCGAGCGGGAGGTTGGCGGACTCCAGTACGTCGCGCCAGTGGTCCAGCTCCTCCTCCCGCTCCGGGGAGAGCGCCTCGGACTCCAGGGCGGCCGCCCAGCGGCGGGCGGAGGTGCCGACGGCGGGCAGGTCGGGGGTGCGGCCGGAGCGGACCGCCTGCCAGGCCTCGGCGAGGTCGGACATGAGGATGCGCCAGGAGACGCCGTCCACGACCAGGTGGTGCAGGACCACGAGGAGCCGGCCCTCGCCGGAGTCCGCGGCGAACCAGACGAAGTCCGCCATTGTCCCGGCCTCGGGGTCGAGCCGGCCGGCCGAGGCGTCCAGTTCCGCCGTGGCGGCCTCCAGCGCCGCGGGGTCGTCCCACCCGCCGGCGACGGGGACGCGGCGGACCAGGTCCGCGGCCCGTACGGAGCCCTGCGGGCGGACGACGAGGGAGGGCTCCCCGCCGTCGCGCACCAGCCGGGAGCGCAGCAGGTCGTGGCGGTCCAGCACGGCGTCGAGCGTCGCGGCCAGCCCGGCCGCGTCGATGCCCCGGGGCAGGTCCAGCACGATCGACATGGCGAAGCGGTTCAGCCCGCCGCCGTGCTCGAACACGTGCCGGGCCACCGGCTGGAGCGGCATCGGGCCGACGCCGCCTCCGTCGAGCTCCGCGAGGACGGGCACCCGCTCGCCGCGGTCGGCGGCCGCCTCGGCCAGCCGGGCCGCCGTGCGGCACTCGAAGATCTCCCGCGTGGTGAGGTCCAGGCCCCGGGCCCGGGCCCGCGCCACGACCTGGATCGACCGCAGGCTGTCCCCGCCCACGGCGAAGAAGTCGTCGTCGACGCCGACCCGGTCGACCCCGAGCACGTCCGCGTACGCCGCGGTGATGATCTTCTCGGCCTCGGTGCGCGGCTCCCGGTAGGCCTCGCCGAGGAACTCCGGTTCGGGCAGCGCCGAGCGGTCCAGCTTGCCGGTCGGGCCGAGCGGCAGCCGGCCGACGGCCACGAAGGCCGAGGGCACCATGTAGTCGGGCAGCCGGGCCGCGGTGAACCGGCGCAGCTCGGCGGCCGAGGCGCCGGCCTGGACGTCCACGTCGCCGATGCCGCCGGCGCCGTCGTCGCCGACGGCCCCCTCGCCGGTGTGGACCACGTAGGCGACGAGCCGCTTGCCGCCCGAGGGCGCCTCGCGGCCGATGACCACGGCCTCGCTGATGCCCGGGTGCGCGGTGAGCGCGGCCTCGACCTCGGCGGTCTCGATGCGGAAGCCGCGCACCTTGACCTGGCCGTCGCCGCGGCCGACGCACTCCAGCTCGCCGTCGGCGTTCCAGCGGGCCAGGTCGCCCGTGCGGTACATCCGCTCGCCCGCGGGGCCGAACGGGTTGGCCACGAAGCGCTCGGCGGTCAGGCCGGGGCGGTCGTGGTAGCCGCGGCCGAGGCAGGTCCCGACCACGTACAGCTCGCCGATCACGCCCTGCGGGACCGGGGTCAGGCCGGGGCCCAGCACGTAGGCGCGCATGTTCCCCAGCGGGGTGCCGATGGGCGCGACCTCGCCGCGCTCCCACTCCCCGGACGCCGCGACGGAGAACGCGGTGGCGTAGAAGCTCTCGCTCTGCCCGTAGGAGTTCACGATCTGCGCGCCGGGCAGGGCCTCGCGCACCTGCCGCACCAGCCGGGCCGGGAGCACGTCGCCCGCGAAGACGACCGAGCGCACGTCGGGCGCCTTCTCCAGGTGGCCCACCAGCTCGCCGAGCACCGAGGGGACGCCGCTGAGGACGTGGCCGTCCCACCCGTCCCGTTCGGCGAGGGCCAGCGCGTTCGCCACGACCTCGGCGGTGCCGCCCGTGGACAGGGTGGTCAGCAGCTCGAAGACCGAGACGTCGAAGTTGACGGAGGTGCCCGAGAGCATCTTCCATCCGGGCGGCGCGTCGAGGACGCGCACCAGTTCCCGTACGCCGTTGACCACGCTGCGGTGGGTGATCGCCGCGCCCTTCGGCTTGCCCGTGGAGCCGGAGGTGTACATCACGTACGCCAGGTTGTCCGGGGCCAGCGGCGCGGTGCGGGCGGCGTCGTCCGGCGCCCCCTCGGGCGCGGCCTCCCAGGCGGCGCGGTCGTCGAGGTTGACGGTCGGAACCTCGTGCTCCGGCAGTTCCCGGGCGGTCGCGGTGTCCGTGAGCACGAGCCGCGGGCGGGCCTCGCAGAGCACGGTCCGCGCCCGTCCGGCGAGGTACTGCGGGTCCACCGGCACGTAGCCGGCACCGGACTTGAGGATGCCGAGCAGGCCGGCGACCAGGTCCTCGGTGCGCGGCAGCGCCAGCACCACGAGGTCCTCCGGGCCGGCGCCGCGACGGATCAGCTCCCACGCGACGGTGTTGGCCCGTTCGTCGAGCTCGCGGTAGGTCAGCGTCCGGCCGTCGCACACGAGCGCCGGGGCGTCCGGCGTCCTGGCCGCCTGCTCCTCGAACAGCTGCGGGACGGTCCGTGCGGGCAGTGCGGCGGCGGTGTCGTTGAACCGGTCGAGGAGCAGCTCGCGCTCGGCGTCGTCGAGGACGTCGACGGCGCCGACGGTACGGCCCGAGTCGGCGGCGAGGGCGCCGAGCACGCGCACGAACCGGGCCGCGAGGGTCTCGACCGTGCCCCCGTCGAACAGGTCGGTGGCGTACTCCAGGCGGACCTCCGCCCCGCCCGAGGCGTCCGGGATCATGTTGAAGAACAGGTCGAACTTGGCCGTTCCGGTCTCCAGCGTCTCGGACTCGGCGGTGAGACCGGCGAACTCCAGCTTCCCCAGGGGCTCCTGCCAGGCGAGCATCACCTGGAAGAAGGGGTGGTAGGCGGTGGACCGGTCCGGGTTGAGCAGCTCCACCAGCCGCTCGAAGGGGATGTCCTGGTTGTCGTAGGCGGCCAGCGCCCGGTCCCGCACCCGCAGGAGCAGCTCGCGGAAGGTCGGGTTCCCGGAGAGGTCGACGCGCAGCACCCAGGTGTTGACGAAGAAGCCGACGAGGTCGCGCAGTTCCTCGTCGGTACGGCCGGCGATGGGCGCGCCGATGGGGATGTCGTCGCCGCAGCCGAGGTGGTGCAGGAGCACCGCCAGCGCCGAGTGCATGACCATGGAGACGGTGATGTCCTGCTCCGCGGCCAGCTTCTCCACGGCGGCGAGCAGAGCGGGTTCGACCGGGAAGCGGACCAGTCCGCCGTCGGGGCCCGTGCGCTTGGGGCGCGGGCGGTCCGTCGGCAGGGCCAGCGGCTGCGCCATGCCGTCCAGGGCCTCGCGCCAGTACGCCAGCTGTCCGGCGGCCAGGCTGTCCGGGTCCGTCTCGTCGCCGAGCACGTCCTGCTGCCACAGCGTGTAGTCCGCGTACTGGACGGGGAGCGGCTCCCACGCGGGGGCCGCTCCGTCCCGGCGGGCCGCGTAGGCCCCGGCGAGGTCGCGCAGCAGCGGCCCGAGGGACTCCCCGTCCAGGGCGATGTGGTGCACCACGAGCACGAGGGTGTGCTCGCCCGGGCCGGTCCGCAGCAGCGTGGCGCGGATCGGCGCGTCGGCGGCCAGGTCGAAGGTCTCCTTGGCCGCCCGGTCGACCGCCGCCGCCCGCTCCTGCGGGGCGATGTCGAGGACCGGCAGGCCGAACGTCTTCTCCCCGGACGCCAGGACCCGCTGGTGCGGGATCCCGTCGTCGCCCTCGACGATCACCGTGCGGAGGACCTCGTGCCGGTCGACGACGTCGCCGAGCGCCGCCTCGAGCGCGCCCGCGTCCAGCTCACCGGTCAGCCGCAGGGCGAAGGCGCCGTTGTAGGTCGGCGAGGGGCCATCGAACCGGTCCACGAACCACAGCCGGCGCTGCGCGAACGACAACGGGATCATTGTGTCTCCAAATTCGGCGGAGCAGGGAGCAGGTCGGTCGTCGCTCAGCTCTGGTCGAGCAGGGTCAGGAGTTCTTCGTTGTAGAAGTCGTCGATGGAGATCGCCCCGGACAGCGTGGAGAAGTACCGGTCGATGTGCTCCTGGTGGCCGACGAGCTTGCGCAGCATCTCCGTGCGCCCCTCGGGCTTGAGTTCGGCCACGTTGAGGGCGCCCTGGTACTGGCTGTGCGCCTCGTTGCCCAGGCCGTTCTCGTAGCGGCGCAGGGCGGACCGGAGCGCGGCGTCCTCGTGGAGCCGCTCCCCGACGAGGTCGGTGAGCGACTGGGCCTGGACGAAGGCCTCGGTGATGCCGCGGGCGGTGATGGAGTCCTTGTGGTTGACCGCGTCGCCGACCAGGACCCATCCGGGCCCGTAGGCCTTGCGGAAGAAGTTCTCCTGGTGCCCCGTGCCGTACATCTGCTCGACGCGGCTGCCCTCCCGCATCCGCTCGTACAGGTCGGGGGCGGTGGTGCGGGCGGCTTCGAGGTAGGCGGGCTCGACGTCCCTGCGGACCGTGTTGTAGTCGGCCTGCGGGAAGTAGGTCATGATCAGCTTGAGGTCGTCGTTGGTGGGGACGGCGGCGACCCACCGCCCCGGCCGCTCGTACAGCTCGAAGCTGGAGGGGACCCCGGCCCAGTAGCTGTAGTAGACGCAGGTGGCCCGGGGGTGCTCGATGACGTAGGGCGCCCCGGCCTTGCGGGCCACCAGCGACCGCATGCCGTCCGCGCCGACGACCAGGCGCGCCCGGTCGGTGGCCTCGGCGCCGCCGGGCGTGGTGTACCGCACGCCGACGACCCGGTCGTCCTCCCAGAGCAGGTCGTTGACCGCGCAGCCCTCGCGGAACTCCACGCCGGCCGCCACGGCGCCCTCCGCGAGGATCGGGTCGAGCACGTAGCGCCGGGGGGCGTACGTGGTCGTCAGGCCGTCCATCGGCAGGGAGAAGCCGTCGATGCGGACGCCGGGGCCCTCGTAGCGCTCGTGGGTGATCGGCTGGCAGCCCGTGTCGCGGATCCGCTCCAGCAGGCCCCACCGGTTGAGCAGGGCCACGCCCTGCATGTGGATGTAGTGCGAGGACAGCGTGTCCTGCGGGAAGCGGGCCTTCTCCAGGAGCAGGACGCGGTAGCCCCGCTGCGCGAAGAGCATGGCGGTCGGCGAGCCGGCGCAGCGGGCGCCGATGACGATGACGTCGTAGTCGGACACGGCGTCCCCCCTCACCGGTTGGATTCGATGTAGGCGGAGATCGACGCGATCGTCGGGTTGAGGAACATCTGGTCCATCGGGACCTCGACGCCCAGTTCCTCGATGTAGGCGCCCTGGATCTTGGTCATGATCAGGGACTGGCCGCCGAGGGCGAAGAAGTCGTCGTCGGCCGCTATGTCGTCGCGCTCGAACTCACGGCACCAGATGGCGCGCACACCGTCGGCAATCATCACAGTCCTCTCGCTTGGGCATCGACGAGCGCCGCGCGGTCCACTTTTCCGTGCGGGCTGAGCGGGATCCGCGGGACGTTGGTGAACCGGGCCGGCACCATGTTCCGCGGCAGGTCCTCCAGGAGGCGGGCGCGCAGGTCGTCCTCGGCGAGGTCGCCTCCGGCCGGGACGACGAACGCGGACAGCTCGGCCTCGCCGGAGCCGGTGTAGGTGACCGCGACGGCGGCCTCCCGGACCCCGGCCAGCCGGCCGAGGGCGCGCTCGACGTCGGAGGGGTCGATGCGCATGCCCCGCACCTTCACCTGCGCGTCGATCCGGCCGAGGACGACCAGCTCCCCGTCCGCGTCCACGTAGCCGCGGTCGCCCGTGCGGTACGCCCGGCGCGGCACCCCGTAGACCTCGATCGTGGTGAACCTCGCGTTCTCGGGACCGCTGCCGCCCAGGTAGCCGGCGCCGACGCCGGCGCCGGAGATGCAGATCTCGCCCTGCTCCCCCGCCGCGACGCCGCGCAGCTCCTCGTCGAGGAGGTGGATGTCGGTGTTGTGGGCCGGCCGGCCGACCGGGGCGACCTCGTGGGCGCCGGGCCGGTACCCGGCGAGGTCGTAGGAGGTCGCGACGTCCGTGCACTCGGCGACGCCGTACTGGTGGAGGAGGGTGCAGGTGTTGCCCTCGCGCCGTGCCCAGTCCGTCAGCCGTTCGGCCTTGAGGGGCTCGCCGCCGAAGAGCACGTAGTCGAGCCGGGTCAGTGCGTCGCCGCCGCGCGCGGTCTCCCAGTCGACCAGCAGGTACAGGGTGCTGGAGGCGCAGTGCACGGTGCGGATGTCGTGCTCGTTCAGGGTGCGGTAGGCCAGCATGGGGTCGAAGTTCCGGCTGGCCATGAGGTGCTGGGTGGCGCCGCAGAACAGCGGTGTCATCAGGGCGCGCTGCGAGAGGTCGAACCCGAAGGCGCTGACGACCAGGTTGTGCGAGCCCCGGTGCAGGCCGTACTCGATCCTCAGCCAGTTCATCAGGTTGAACCAGCCCCCGTGGCGGACGGCGGTCAGCTTCGGGGTGCCGGTCGATCCGGAGGTGAAGACCGCGTAGCACAGGTCATCGCCGGTGACCTCGACGCCGGGGGCGGTGTCCGGGAGGGCCGCCAGCCGGTCGGACAGCTCCTCGAAGCCGGCGACCTCGACGGGCGCCTGCCCGATCAGCCCGGCCGTGGCCGGGGAGGCGACGATCAGGGCCAGGTCGGGGACCTGGTCCAGCAGCAGCCGGAGCCTGGCCGGCGGGTAGGCCGGGTCGAACGGCACGTAGGCCGCGCCCGCCTTGAGCGTGCCGAGGATCGCGACGAGCAGGTCGGCCGAGTAGTCGAGGCAGAGGCCGACCTTCGCGCCCCGGCCGGTCCCCCGCGCGGCGAGGAAGTGCGCGAACCGGTTCGCCCGGGCGTCCAGCTCCGCGTACGTCACCTGCCGGCCGGCGCAGGAGACGGCGACGGCGTCGGGGGTGGCCCGGACGTGCGCCTCGAACTGTCGGTGGACGACGGGCGCCGAGGGCAGGGCGACCCGCTTTCCCTGAAGGATCATCAACTGGCTCCGGTGTGAGAGGTGTCCGGCGGGGCGGGCCGCCGGCGCACCACGGGGAACGGGACCGGCCCGCCCCGCGGCGGCGCGGCGCCGGGCGGGCTTCCGGTGCTGGGCGGTCTTCCGGTGCTAGGCGGTCTTCCGGTCGGCGGTCTCGATCAGCCGGGTCACCCACTGGTCCACGGGCAGGCCGTGGGCGGCCGCCGTCTTCGAGAGGTGTTCCAGCTGGTCGGCAGAGAGCTCGATCGTGAGCGTCGTGACCTGGCGGCGCTTGGCCGCGGAGTCGGCCAGCCGGGACACCCCGGGCTCCGCGCCGTCCCCGGCCGCCGGGAGGGGCGCCGTGTCGTTCTGGACGGCGAGGGCGGCGCGGACCGCCCTGCGGAGTTCGTTGCGCGACCACTTCTGCTGCTCGGCCTTGCGCAGCCAGTAGTCCTGCTCCGGCGGGGCCAGGCGGGCCACCTCGGCGTGGTGGGCGAAGCTGAGGGCGTCGCGCCTGCGGTGGTGGTCGAACCGCCGCGCCACCCAGGCGTAGTTGCGCAGGGTCTGGTAGTCGAGGCCGGTGCGCTCGATGGCCTCCTTGTAGCGGCGCCACCCGTAGGCGGCCTCGCCGAAGCGGAGCCAGTCGGCGAGCCACCAGGCAGAGGAGTTGCCGAGCTCGCGCAGGTTGGTGCCGATCTGCTCCCAGGAGCGCTCCGGCAGGTTCGGCGGGAGGATCATCCCCGTCTTGCGCACCTCGGCCTGTGGTCCCGCGAAGGACAGGACCACGTCCCCGTGCGCGGGCCCGCCGCCGTTGCCGACCGGCCGGGCCCGGAGGCCGCCCGCGGTTCTCGCAGCGCCGCTCACCATCTTCATCCCCCAACATCAGATTGTCTGCCTGGGCGCCAGCCGGCCGCCCGCCCGGATGTCCGGGCCGGCGGTCGCTGTCGCTGCGCTGCGCCCGGCCCGCCCGTGTGCGCGGGCGGCGGCGGGACGCAGGTGTGCGGGGCCCGTGGGCGGGCGGCTCGCGTCCGGCGTCAGTCGGCCGCCATGGCCTCGCGCAGGCTCCTGGGGCGCAGGTCGGTCCAGTTCCGCTCGACGTACTCCAGGCATGCGGCCCGGTCCGCCTCGCCGAAGACCACCCGCCAGCCCGCGGGCACCTCGGCGAACACCGGCCACAGGGAGTGCTGGTCCTCGTCGTTGACCAGGACGTGGAAGCGGCCGTCCCCGTCGTCGAAGGGGTTCGTGCTCACGTGACACTTCCTTAACTGTCATGGGATGACTCGGGAAGGGGAATCGCCGGGCCGGGTGGGGGAAGCGGGCGCGGGGCGCCGGTCGGCGTCGCGACAGGGCGTCCGGCGCTCCGGTTCGAGCGGTGGTGCGGTGTCCCGGCCTTGCGGGCCGGATCGCGGGGACCGTTCGGGCTGGGCTGCCCGCGTTGCCGGTCCGGCTCGGCGCCCACTGTATCCACGGCCCTTTTGAGACACGGTCGAGTTCCGCTCGGGAGGACGGGCCGGGGCGGTCGCGGCGCGCCCCGCGCCGCGACCGCCTGAGGATCGTTGGAGAGCCGCCACACCTGCGGCACAGGCCACCTGATGCGCGCACACCGCCGGCCGGGCGCGGCCCTATGGTGCGAGGGTGCGCGGCCCGATCCGAGGGAGAGAGATGGACAGCACACGTCCTGCCTTGCGCTTGTTCGTCCTGCACCACGCGGGCGGCTCCCACCTGCCCTACCGCCACTGGCCCGCCGGACTGCCGGACACCTGGGACGTGCGGCTGCTCGACGCCCCGGGCCACGGCTTCCTCCTCGACCTGCCGCCGCTCACGGACGCGGGCCGCCTCGCCGACTTCCTGCTGGGCGGGATCGAGGCCGAACTCACCGTCCCCTATGCCCTTTTCGGCCACAGCATGGGCGCCCTCGTCGCCTACGAGATGACCCGGCGGGCGGCCGGCCGGGGACTGCCGCTGCCCGTGTGGGTCGGTGTCTCCGCGCGCACGGCGCCGCAGCCGGCGGGGCCGGACCGGCCGTACCACGAGCTGCCCGACGCCGAGTTGCGGACCCGTCTGGACCTGCTCGGCGGCACGCCCGACGGGATCTTCGACGACCCCGAGCTGTGGTCCGTGTTCGAGCCGGTCATCCGGGCCGACCTGCGCCTGGTGGAGGAGTGGCGCCCGGCTCCCGGGGCCGGTCCGCTGCCGGTGGCGCTGTCGGCCTACGCGGGCGCCGGGGACGCGCACGCCTCGCCGGCGCGGATGGCCGGCTGGGCGGCGTACACCGAGCGCTTCCTGGGCCTGCGGGTGCTGGAGGGCGGCCACTTCTACTTCCAGGACGATCCCGGGCCGCTGCTGCGGCAGATCGAACGGGACGCGACGGCGGCGCTCGACGCGGCGGGCGTGGCGCGCTCCTCCTGACCCTTGCGTTGCCGGCCCGTGCGAGGAGAAGACATGCAGTTCCGCATTCTCGGTCTGGTGGAGGTCCGCGACGAACAGGCCGGCCTGCACCTGCTGCCCACGGGCGCGAAGCAGCGCGCGCTGCTGGGGGCCCTGGTGGTGAAGGCCGGGCACCACGTCTCCGTGCAGCAGCTCATCGACGAACTGTGGGGCGAGCGGCCGCCCGCCAACGCGGCGAACGCGCTCCAGGTGCAGGTGGCCCGGCTGCGCCGGCTGCTGTCCGGGCCGGAGGAGGGCCGGGACGCGCGGCGGCGGGAGCGGCCGCCGTGGATCACGACCACCTCGTGCGGGTACACCCTGCGGATCGCCCCCGCCGAGACGGACGCCGCCTGCTTCCAGCAGCTCACCGACACCGCCCGGCGGATCCTGCACGAGGACCCGGGGCGGGCCGGCGAGCTGCTGCGCCGGGCGCTGTCGCTGTGGCGCGGTCCGGCCCTGGAGGGCAGCGTGCTCGGCGACATCTGCGCGGGCCGGGCCGCCCAGCTGGAGGAGCACCGGCTGACCGCGCTGGAGATGATGTACGACGCGTACCTGCGCACCGGGCGCCACGGCGAGATCACCGGCGAGCTGATGGTGCTCACCACCGACAACCCCTTGCGGGAGAGGTTCTACGACCTGCTGATGGTCGCCTTCTACCGCTGCGGCCGGCAGGCGGAGGCGCTCCGCGTGTACGAACGTGCGCGCCGCCGCATGGTGCACGAGCTCGGTGTCGAGCCGGGCCCCGTCCTGCGCGGCCTGATGCAGGCGATCCTCCACCACGACCCGGCCCTCGCCGTGTCGGCGGGCGCCCTCCCGGCCGGACCGTCCCCGGCGGGGACGGCGCCCGCCGGGGCGGACGCGGCGGGCGGGGACGCGGTGCTCCCGCTCTTCGAGGAGATCGCCCGCCTCCAGCACCGCATCGAGCAGCTCCAGCAGGAGCAGGAGCGGCTCCTGTGCCGTTTCGACGAGTTGACCGGTGCGGCCGCGCGCACGGCCTGATCCGGAAGGGACGGCCTAGGAGCAGTACTCGGCGTTGACGATGGGGAGGATGGTCTCCGCACCCCAGTTGGCGTTGTAGTTGAACGTCAGCTGGTGGCGGGCGTCCTCGGTGAAGGCGGACAGGGAGATCCAGCCCAGGGCGCCGCCGTCGTGGTACCAGAGGACGGTGCCGCAGCCGAGGGTGAGCCGTTCGATGCCGAGTCCGTAGGAGGCGCCCGGGAAGTCCGGGTTGTCGACGGTCGTCTTCATCTCGGCCAGCTGCCGCGGCGGCAGCAGGCGACCGCGCATGAGGGCCTCGTAGAACCGGTTCAGGTCGCCCGCGCTGGAGATCATGTCGCCGTTGCCCCAGCTCTGCGACGGGTTGGTCTCGGTGACGTCGTCGATCCGGTCGGGCTGGGCGGCGAAGAGCCGGGAGTAGCCGCGGGCGCTCGGCTGGGGCAGGAGGGCGCTCGTGCCGGGGTTGGACGTGGCCTTGAGCCCCAGCGGCTCGATGATGCGCCTGTGCACCTCCTCCGCGTACGGCCGGCCGGCGGCCTTCTCCAGGACCATGGCGGCCAGGACGTCGTTGGTGTTGGAGTACCAGTGCCTGGCGCCGGGGCGGAAGGGCGGCTCGTGGGAGAGGGCCACCTTCACGCGCTGCTCGGGCGTCAGGGTGTCGTACCGGTGCCGGAGGTAGCCGTCTCCCGCCAGGTAGGTCTCGGCGTACTGCGGGTCGGCGAGGAAGTCGAAGAGGCCGCTGGTGTGGTTGAGGAGCTGGCGCACGGTGATCGCGCGGCCGTCGTTGCCGTTGCCCGTCACCAGGCCGGGCAGGTAGCGGTCCACCGTGTCGTCGAGGCCGAGCTTCCCCTCCGCCTCCATCTGGAGCAGGGCCGTCGCCACGAAGGTGTTGGTCATGCCGCCGATGCGGAACCGGTCGTTCTTGCCGCGCGGCGCCCCCGTCGTCCGGTCGCCCACGCCGGCGGCCGTCTTCCACACGCCGCCGCCGTCCCGCCCTTCGGCGGCGACGCCGGGCACCCCGGCGGCGACCGCCGCTTCGATCGCGCGCTGCGTCGCCTGGTGGCCGGCCGCCGGGGGTGCCTCCCACGCCGCCCGGGCGGGTCCCGTGAAGGCGGTGGCCATGAGTGCGGCCGCCGCGACTGCGACCACGCCGGCTCTGGGTCTCTTCCGCATCGTCATACCCCTCTCCGGAAATTCATCTGGTCGGAAAAATACCTGCCCACAGGTTCTTTTCGGCCTTGGCGGCCGAATTCCCAGGCATGGGCGGGCGGAAATCGATCCGCACAGGAGAAAGGGCCGTCCCGTCGACGGGACAGCCCTGGGGCGCCGCGTGGCGCGCGGCCGTTCGAACGCTGCTCCGGCAGCCCTCCAGCCCGCCCCGCAACAGTTCTCGCCGGTTGTGTACGCCCCTTCTCCTGGAGGCACGATGGCACGTCAGGCCGGTCACACCGCGGCGGCGCAGGGCAGCCCGGCGACCGCTCCCCCACAACCCCCGTCGTGGCAGCCGCAGACCGCGGGGGCCGCGCCGCGCAGGGGCCAAGTGCTGACGACCAAGGTGGGCCTGCAGATGCCGGCCGGGATGGCCTACGACGAGTGGGAGCGCGCCGGGCACCAGCTCGTCGGCGTGCTCGACTCGTCCTGCTGGTGGCTGGGCGACTGGCTCAAGTACGGCAAGGACCACTACACCGACCGGTACCAGCGCGGGATCCGCGCCGCCGGCCTCTCGTACCAGACGCTGCGCAACTACGCGTGGGTGTCGAGACGCTTCGACCTCGGCCGGCGCCGGGCCTCCCTCAGCTTCCAGCACCACGCCGAGCTGGCGTCCATGCCGGTCGGGGAGCAGGACCTCTGGCTGGACCGGGCCGAGCAGCGGCAGTGGAGCACCAAGCAGCTGCGCGCGGCCCTGCGCGCCACGCGCCAGGGCGGTCAGCCGGAGCGCGCGCCCATCGAGCCGAGCCGCCGGCTGGAGGTCCCCGGCAGCCGCGTCCAGTGGTGGCACAAGGCCGCCGAGCAGCTGGGCGTGGACTTCGAGCAGTGGGTGATGACCACCCTGGACAGCGCGGCGGCGAGCGCCCTGGAGGACCTCGGCGGGCGGGAGGAGCGCAAGGAGGCGGTCAGCGCCTGAGGCCCGGGCGCGGGGTCACCGCCCGGGACCCGGGCGCGGGCCGGCGCCGCGTCAGGGCAGCCGCCCCATCAGTCCGGCGGTCTCGCGCCTGTACGTGCACGCGCTCTGTCCGAACGACTCGCGGACCCGCTCGCGCACCTCGTCGGGCTGCTCCTGACTGAGCTTGAACATGCCCTCGGCCCCGGTCACCGTGAACCGGAAGGCGCCCACGTCGGGCACGATCTTCCTGAAGTAGTCGAGGGACCCGGTCATGTCCCAGCCGTCGCCGAACGCCCCCTCGAAGGCGCGCACGGTGGACTGCACCACCTCCAGCGTCTCCTCGATCGAGTCGATCTTCTCCACGACGCCCCGGACGTGCACCGAGGTGAAGTTCCAGGTGGGAGCGGCCGGGCTCTTCGCGTACACCGTGGGCGACACGTAGGAGTGCGGTCCGGTGAACGTCAGCAGCAGGACGCCGCCCGTCTCCAGGGCCGCCCAGTGCGGGTTCGCCCGGTTCATGTGGCCGAGCAG
The DNA here is from genome assembly GCF_040701585.1 of Streptomyces sp. NPDC093801. Taxonomy (NCBI): domain Bacteria; kingdom Bacillati; phylum Actinomycetota; class Actinomycetes; order Kitasatosporales; family Streptomycetaceae; genus Streptomyces; species Streptomyces sp. NPDC093801. The sequence goes on from NZ_JBFBDP010000040.1 coordinate 32,082, forward strand.
CGTGGCCCCGGGCAGCTCGCCGGTCCACTCGCCGGAGGTCACGGGATCGAAGATGACCGGGAGGTGCGTGGCGAACGGACCGTCCTCGGGGCTGCCGTTGGCCACCGCGAGCGCCATCGGATTTCCGCGGATGAGGTCGACCATCCACGAACTGTCCGGTTCACGGTAAAAGCTGGGCACGAACACCCGGATTCCCCCTTTCGGCAATTGCCTCCTGAAATCTCCGCCGACCATACCGGCGTCCCGCCGACAGGACAACGATTCCGGATACAGCTCGCCCCGATAACCCTTCAAACGCTCTTCATGCAGTTTTCGAGTTGCCCCGGGGCCTCCCCCGGGCAACACTTCAGAACGGTCTCTCGGGCCACCGGCCGAGTTTTCCAGACGCAAGGGGGAGAATTTCCTATGGGCATAACGGGCAGGCGCGACCAAGAGATCTACGACGTCATCGGCATCGGGTTCGGCCCGTCGAACATGTCGCTCGCGATCGCCTTGCAGGAGCACGGGGCGGGCGTCCCGCTGCATCCGGTCAGGTCCCACTTCTTCGAGCGGCAGCCCACGTTCGGCTGGCACCGGAACATGCTGCTGCCGTCGACGACCATGCAGATCTCGTTCCTGAAGGACCTGGCGACCTTCCGGAACCCGATGTCGCGGTTCAGCTTCGTCTCGTACCTGCACGCCTCGAACCGGCTGGTGCAGTTCGTGAACAACCAGAGCTTCATCCCGACCCGGCAGGAATTCCACCAGTACCTCGAATGGGCGGCCGCCGGCCTGCGCGACCAGGTCACCTACGGCGCCGAGGTCACCTCGGTCCGCCCGGTGACCGGCGCCGGGTCCCGCACGCCGGACCTGCTGGAGGTCGAGGTGCGCACCGGGGACGGGGTCAGCGTGGTCACCGCGCGCAACGTGGTCGTCTCCACGGGGCTGGTGCCGCGCATGCCGGAGGGGGTGTCGGCCGGCGAGCGGGTGTGGCACAGCTCGGAGTTCCTGACCCGGTTCAACGCGCAGGACCCGGCGGAGCTCAAGAGCGTGGCGGTGGTCGGCGCCGGGCAGAGCGCGGCCGAGGTCACCCGGTTCCTCTACGACACGCTGCCCCACGCCGAGGTCTCCGCGGTGATCCCGTCGTACGGCTACTCCGTGGCCGACGACACCCCCTTCGCCAACCAGGTGTTCGACCCCGACACGGTCGACGAGTACTACTTCGGCACCGAGGGGGCGCGGGACGCGTTCTGGCGCTACCACCGCAACACCAACTACTCGGTGGTCGACGCCGACGTCATCCGCTCCCTCTACCAGCGGTGGTACGACGAACAGGTGCGCGGGGTCCAGCGGCTGCGCTTCCGGAACCTGACCCGGGTCGACGGGGTCGAGGGCTCCGGGAGCGGGGCGCGGGTGGTCCTGCGCTCGCTGCTCGACGACAGCCGGGAGGAACTGGCCGTCGACGCACTGGTGTTCGCCAGCGGCTACGACGGCCTCGACCCCGCCCGCCTGCTCGGCGAGGACTTCGACCGGCACTTCCAGCGCGACGCGGTGGGCCGGCACCGGGTGGAGCGCGACTACCGGCTGGTCTCCACCTCGGGGCTGACCTGCGGGGTCTACCTCCAGGGCGGCACCGAGCACAGCCACGGCCTGACCTCGGCGCTGCTGTCGAACATCGCGATCCGCAGCGGCGAGATCGCCGACTCGATCGTGCTGCGGCGCACCGAGCGGGAGCTGGGGCGACGCGTGGAGGAGGCGCCCTCGGCGGCCTGAGACGGGTACGCCACGGGGCGGGCCCCGGCGCTGCGGCGGCAGCGCCGGGGCCCGCCCCGTGGCCGTCGGGGGCGGAACCCGTCAGCTCACGCGGCGCCGGCCGCGCCGGCCTCCATCGCCTCCCGCAGGCTCCGCGGCCGCAGGTCGCTCCAGTGCTCCTCCACGTACGCGAGGCAGTTCGCGCGGCTCTCCTCGCCGAACACGGCGCGCCAGCCGGCGGGAACCTCGGCGAACGCGGGCCACAGCGCATGCTGGAGTTCGTCGTTCACCACTACGTGGAAACGGCCCTCGGCATCGTCGAACGGGTTGCTGCTCATCGAACCACTCCAATTCAAGCCGTCCACGGCCCGCCGTCGGACGGAGGGCGGGCCGCGTCATCGGTCGGGGGACGGTGCGGATGGTGCCGGCAATTCCGCCAGGCCCGATCATGGCACCTTTCGGGAATCCCGTGGAGCCCCGGGATTCTTTTCCCCGACCACCCCGACCACCCCGACGTCCGAGGCTCCCGCCGCTTCCGCGGCCCGCTGTCCCGTCGACCGGACCTCAGCCCCTCAGGCCGACGGCCCGCAGCATGCGGTGGTCGGAGACGGCCGGGTCGAGCGGGAGGACCTCGGCCTCCCGCCGGGTGAGGTCCGGGTAGCCGAAGAACACGTAGTCGAGCTTCTTGTCGTTCCAGGTGGGGTGGTCGTCGGGGTCGGCCTCGGCGAAGCCGGCGGAGTAGAAGGGCTCGGTGGAGGCCGTGCCGGGCGAGTGGTTGAAGTCGCCCGCCAGGAGGACGGGGAGGCCCTGGTCCCGCCAGGCGCCGGCCTGCGCGGCGAGCCTGCGCGCCTCGGGGGCGCCGCGGGTGCCGTCGTCCCAGTAGAGGTGCACGGAGCAGGCCCAGTTGGTGAGGCCGTGCAGGGCGTTGCGCACGCAGGGCACCCGGATCGGCTCGGACTCGCCGCCGACGGTCAGGTCGAGGTCGGCCGTGGCGCTCACCGGCCCCCTCACCAGGACGGCGTTGCCGTAGGGGTGGCCGCCGCAGACCTGCGGGAGGCCGGAGAGGGTGGGGCCGTAGTGGCCCCGGAAGCCCTGCGGGGCGAGCCGGGCGAGGATCTCGTCGTACTGCGGCTCGCACACCTCCTGGAGGAAGAGCTGGTCGGCGTTCCAGCCGGCGGGGTCCGCCTGGGCCACGACGCTGTCGATGCGGCGGTCGTCGTCGTAGGGGGCGGCGGAGCACATGTTCCCGCAGATGTTGTAGGTGACGACGCGCAGCGGCGGCGCCCCGGCGGCCCGTGCGGGCGGCGCCGTGCAGGGGGCGGCGAGGAGGAGGGCGGCCGAGGCGGTGAGGGCGGCGTGCAGGGGGCGGGGCAGGCGGCAGCGCATGGCGGGGCTCCCGGTCGGGCTGGCGGGGTGCGGGCGGGGGCGGGGGGCAGGGCTGTCACCGGTCAGGTCCCCGGCACCGGCGCGCATACGCACCCCGGCGGGTGCGCGCCCCCGGCGCGGGGCCAACTGCCGTGCGCGGGGCGGGAACCGGCGCCGGAGCGGCTGTCGTGGTGGCGGGGGCGTCGGGTAGTTTTCCCCGGTAACCGATCTCGATCCCATTGGGGCTGACGTGGTGGAGCTGGACGGGAGCGGGGCCGTGCCGCTGGAGGCGGACGATCCGCGCCGGATCGGGGAGATCGCGCTGGCCGGGCGGCTCGGGGCCGGAGGCATGGGCCGGGTGTTCCTGGGGGTCTCGCAGGGCCGGTACGTCGCGGTCAAGCAGCTGCTGGCCTCCGTCGTCGGCGAGGACGAGGACTTCGTACGGCGGTTCGGGCACGAGCTGGACAACCTCGCCCGGCTGCCCGCCGGGGCCACCGCGCCGCTGCTCGCGAGCGACCGGACCGCGCGGCCCCCGTGGTTCGCCACCGCCTACGTGCCCGGGCTCACCCTGCGCGAGGCCCTCGAGGTGCACGGCGGCCCGCTGCCCGCGCGCTCACTGTGGCGGCTGCTGCGGGAGGCGGCCGCGGGCCTGGAGCCGGTGCACGCGCTGGACATGGTGCACCGGGACCTGAAGCCGACCAACGTCATGCTGACCCTCGACGGGCTCACCCTCATCGACTTCGGCGTCGCGCGGGCGGCCGAGCAGAGCCGGCTCACCCGGACCGGCATGGTCGTCGGCACACCCGCGTACATGGCGCCCGAACAGGCGTCGGGGGCGCGGGGCCTGAGCGGTGCCACCGACGTGTTCGCGCTGGGATCGGTCCTCGCGTACGCGGCCTGCGGGGAGCCGCCGTTCGGGGACGAGTCCGGGCACGGGGTGCTGTACCGCATCGTGCACGAGGAGCCCGGCCTGGAGCCGCTGCGGGAGCTGGACGCGGAGCTCGCCGAGGTGGTCGGGGCCTGCCTCGCCAAGGATCCGGAGGACCGGCCCGGGGCCGCCGAACTCCTCGAACTGGCCTCCCGGCACGTCCAGGACGAGGGCCCCCTGTGGCCGGAGGCCGTCACCGCACGGCTGTCGGAGCGGGCCGCCTTCGCGGCGCGGGTGCAGGAGCTCGACGTACCGACCCTTCCGCTCGGCGGAAAGGGTCCCGGGGAGCCGGAGCCGGAGCCGTCGGCGGGGACCGGCCGGGCCGAGCCGGCCGGGCGCGGCAGGCGCGCCCGGATCCTGCTGGCCGTCGTCCCCGTGGTCGTGGTCGCGAGCGGCACGACGCTCGCCGTCCAGCACCTGCCGTTCGCCTCCTCGCCGCCCGCCAAGGCGGAGGCGGGGGCCGCGCCCCGGGAGGGCGGGCCGGCCTCCTCCCCCGCGCCGGGCGGCCCCTCGGCCCCGGCGTCCGCGGGCGCGTCGGCGCCGGGCGCCTCCCCGTCGGGTACGGCCCCGCCGCTACCGCCGGCACCGGCCCCGGGCGGTGCGGTCCAGGGCGGGCAGGACCCCGGGAGCGCGGGACAGGGCGCGGCGGGCGCCCCCCAGGGCGGCGGCCCCGCGAGCACCCCCGGGACGGGAACGGCGCCCGGTACGGGCACCGGCCCGGGGAACGGCGCGGGCGGGGCGAACCCCTCCGGCGGGGGCGGGTCCACGACGGCCGCACCCCCGCCGCCCGCCTCCGGGGCGGGGCGCTACCGCAACGGGAACAACGGCGAGTGCGTCGTCCAGGTCTTCGGCTCCTCGGCCCCCGGCGACTGCGGGAGCGGGTCCGCCCGGTGGGCCGTGCGCGGCAGGCCGGACGGCAGCTTCAAGCTCGTCAACGAGCAGAGCGGCCAGTGCCTGTACTCCAACGGCCCCAACCAGGCCGTCTTCGTGGGCGACTGCGCCCAGGACATCGGCCGGCTGTGGCGCACGGGGGCGAACGGGACCCTCCGCGATTCCGCGGGCGCCTGCCTGGACCTGGGCTTCGGCGGCGGCCTGGTGACGTCCGCGTGCGACGGTGACGCCTCGCAGCGCTGGACGCGCCAGTCCTGAGCGGCACGCCGGCAGACCGGAGGGCGGCACTGGCCGGAACCTGCTGTCATGACCACGTAAGATGACGGCCGGTACCGACGGCCCCACCGGCGCTCCGCCCCGCCCCGGGAAGTGGATGCGCGGGGCACCGATCAGGCGTTCCCGTGCTTCTGATACCTATTCAAGCCATGAACATGATCACTCGCCGGCAGGCGCTGGGGCTCGGCTCCGGTGTGGCCGCAGCCATCGGACTGGCCGCCTGCTCGTCCAAGTCGACCCCCGCCCCGGCGGCCGGCGCCTCCGGCGCCTCGGGGGCACCGGGCCCCTCCGGAGCACCCTTCTCCCTGCCCACGGGCACCATCGACGAGACCTACGAGGGCCACCGCATCCAGATCACCGTGGGCCCCGGCGGCCACCACGGCATGGCGATGCCCGTCGTCAAGATCGACGGCAACGACCTGCACCTGATGCCCAACGCCGACGGCAGCTGGGTCACCGTCGTCAACCACTACGAGACGTTCCCGGACCCGATCTCGGCCGCCCGCGCCGCCGTCCGCGAACTCCAGGGCGCCGACCTCGTCCCGTTCGTCGCTAAGGAAGCCAAGCTGTGACCGTCCGCAAGAACCAGGCCACCCTCACGCCGGACGAGAAGCGCGCCTTCGTCAACGCGGTGCTCGAACTGAAGCGGACGGGCATCTACGACCGGTACGTCAACGCCCACAACTGGTACCTGCTGAACGACTCGGACTTCGGCGACCGGATAGGCCACCGCTCCCCGTCCTTCCTGCCCTGGCACCGCCGGTTCCTGCTGGACTTCGAGGCGGCGCTCCAGCGGATCGACCGGAACGTCTCGCTCCCCTACTGGGACTGGACCGTCGACCGCACGGCCAACTCCTCCCTGTGGGCCTCCGACTTCATGGGCGGCACCCGCCGGGGGCGCGACGGCCAGGTGCTCGACGGGCCCTTCGGCGCCCAGGGCGGCAAGTGGGTGCTGACGGTGGGCGTGGACCGCCGCACCTACCTGCGGCGCGGCCTCGGCTCCGGGACCCCGCAGCTGCCGACGCGGGCCGACGTGGACTCCGTGATCGCCATGCCGGTGTACGACGCCGCCCCCTGGAACAGCGCCTCCAGCGGGTTCCGCAACGCCCTGGAGGGCTGGCGGGGCGTCAACCTGCACAACCGGGTGCACGTCTGGGTCGGCGGCCAGATGACCTCCGCCGCCTCCCCCAACGACCCGGTGTTCTGGCTGCACCACGCCTTCATCGACAAGCTGTGGGCCGAGTGGCAGGCGAAGAACCCGAAGTCGGGCTACCTGCCGGCCACCCGGACGGCGAACGTGGTGGACCTGCGGTCCGTCCTGAGCCCGTGGAACAACGTGACCCCGGCCGACATGCTCGACCACCACAAGTTCTACACGTTCGACACCGAGGCGGGCGGCCAGCAGCGCTACTAGGCCGTCTCTTGCGGATCTCGCCTGACCCGCGGGCTACCGGCCGGTGCGCAGGACGGTGCCGCGGCGTTCGAACTCCAGCAGCGCCTCCACCCCGGAGGCGGCCTCGGCACCGAGTTCGCGTTCCAGGAGCCACAGGGCCGCGTCGATGCCGGAGCTGACGCCGCCCGCGCAGACCAGGTCGCCGTCGTCGACGACGCGTGCGTCGCGGACGTCGTGGCCCAGGTCGCGCAGGTCCTGCTTGGCCCGGACGTGGGTGGTGCAGGGGCGGCCGTCGAGCAGCCCGGCCGCGTGCAGGATGAAGACGCCGGTGCACACGCCGACGACGGTGAGGCCGGGCCGTGCGGCCCGGCGCAGCGCCTGCGGGAGGGTGCCCTTGCCGATCTCCGCCCAGACGCCGGCGCCGTCGCGCTTGCGGTAGCCGCCGCCGAGCACGACGACCGCGTCGGCGGAGGAGGGGTCCCAGTGGCCCGGTACGTCGACGACGGTGCCGAAGGAGGCGCGGACGCGGCCCGGGCGGCCGGTGGTGACCAGGGTGGGCTCCACCGGCCGGCCCAGGGCGGCCGCGAGGGCGAACACCTCCAGGGGGCCGAACAGGTCGAGTTCCTCGACGCCGTCGAAGGCGACGAGGTGGACGCGCAGGGGCTTGGCGGCGGAAGCAGGGGCCCCGGGCGCCGCGGCGGGCGCCGGATTCCCGGCCGCCGCCGCGGGGGCCGCGCCGGCCCAGCTGGCCGCGAGGGCCGCGCCGCCGGTCAGGGTGGTCGCGATCAGGTGCCGTCGGTCGAAGTCGCTCATGGGCAGGTGGTCGTACGGCGGAGCCGGGGAGTTCCCGGCCGTCCTCGGTCAGCCGGTGCGGCGGTGGTCGGCGAGCACCTCGGCCACGGTGCGGTGCGCGACGGCGGCGAGGACCGGGTTGGTCCCGCGGTAGTAGTGCTCGGCGGTGAGACCGAAGCAGAGCGCCCAGCCGCGGCCGCGGGCCCAGGTGGCGTCGTCCGCCCCGGACGCCTCGCGGAACGGCGCGCGGGTCGCGGCCGTCAGGAGGGTCCAGGCGGCCATGGTGTCGCAGGCCGGGTCCCCGGCGCCCACCCCGCCGAAGTCGATGACGGCCCGCAGCCGTCCGCCCCGGGCCAGCAGGTTGCCCGGCAGGAGGTCGCCGTGGAGCCAGACGGGGGCGCCTTCCCACTGCGGCAGCCGGAGGGTCTCCTCCCATACGGCGGTCGCGGCGGTCGCGTCGTGCGTCCCGTCCGCGCCGAGGTCGCGGATGGCGGCGCGGACGCCCTCGTCGCGGGTGGCGACCGGTCCGCCGCGGAAGGACACCGGCGCTCCCGCGGCGTCGACGCCGCGCAGGGCCGCCACGAAACGGCCGAGTGCGAGGGCGGTCTCGTGCAGGTCGGCGACGGGTTCGGCGAAGAGGTCCTCGCCGTCGAGCCAGCGGTAGACCGACCACGGATGGGGGAAGCCCTCGCCGGCGACGCCCCGGCCCAGCGGCTCGGGGACGTCCAGCGGCAGGTGCGGCGCGAGGTGCGGCAGCCAGCGGTGCTCCTTGGCCACGTCGGCGGCGGCGCCCGGGATCCGGGGCAGGCGCACCACCAGGTCGTCGCCCAGGCGGTACATGGCGTTGTCCGTGCCGGCGGAGACCACCCCGGCGACGGGGAGGCGGGCCCACCGGGGGAACTGGGCGCGGATCAGCGCGGCGACGAGGGCCTCGTCGGTGTCGGCCTCGTCCTGGTGCATCTTCGTGCCGGCTGCCACGGGGCTCCTCGGGGCGGTGCGGGGTGCGGGCGGCCCGGAGCCTATGCGGCGCCGGGGTGCGGGGGCGAGGGGTTTTCGGCGGCGCCCGGGACCGGACGCCGCGGCCCGTACGCCGGGGGTCGGATCCCCGGCGTACGGGCGCGGTCGCGGTGCGGGCGGTGCTCAGGCGGAGTGGTCGTGCTGGGCCTCGCGGGCGTGGGCGGGGTGCGGGGCCGGGCCGCCCTGCGCGACCGGGACCGACGGGCGGCGGTTCAGCTTCTCGCCCTCGACGTCCATGTTCGGCAGCAGCCGGTCGAGCCAGCGAGGCAGCCACCAGGCGGACTTCCCGAGGAGGGCGAACAGGGCCGGGACCAGGGCCATGCGGACCACGAAGGCGTCGAGGAGGACGGCGGTGGCGAGGCTGAACCCGACCATCTTCACGAAGTCGTTCGTCTCCAGGATGAAGCCGGAGAAGACGCTGGTCATGATGATCGCCGCGGCGCTGACGACCCGTCCGCCGTAGCGGAACCCGGTGACGACGGCCTCGGTGGGCCGGGCTCCGTGGACGTACGCCTCCCGCATCCGGGTCACGAGGAAGACCTCGTAGTCCATCGCGAGGCCGAACACCACGCCGATCATGAAGATCGGGAGGGTGCTCATGACGGGTCCGGGCTGCTCGATGCCGAGGACGCCGGCGAGCCAGCCCCACTGGAAGACGGCCACGACCGCGCCCAGGGCGGCGGAGACCGAGAGCAGGAAGCCGAGGGCCGCCTTGAGCGGGACGAGCAGCGAGCGGAAGATCAGGACCAGGAGCAGGAAGGCGAGTCCGACGACCAGGCCCAGGTAGGGCAGCATCGCGTCGTCGAGGGTCCGGGAGAAGTCGATGAACAGGGCGGTCTGGCCGGTGACCAGGATCTCGGCGCCGGTGTCCGCCCCGATGGCGCCCGCCCTGGCGCGGATGGTGGTGACCAGTTCCTCGGTCCGGTGCTCGGTGGGGCCGGAGGCCGGGACCACGTTGAGGACGGCGGTGTCGCCGGCGGGGTTGGGCGTGGCGGGGGTCACCGTGGCGACGCCGTCGACCCGGGCGAGTTCCGTGCCGACGGCGGCGGCCGCGGCGGCCGCGTCCTTGGCCTGGACGGTGACGGTCAGCGGGCCGTTGAAGCCGGGCCCGAAGGACTCGGACAGCATGTCGTAGGCCTTGCGCTGGGTGGTGTCGAGCGCCATGGTGCCCTCGCCGGGCAGGCCGAGCCGGAGGCTCGCCGCGGGCACGGCGAGGGCGCCGAGGCCGAGGACGCCGACCGCGAGGACCAGCAGGGGGCGGCGTACGACGAACTGCGCCCAGCGGGTGCCGAGGTTGGGCTTCCGCCGCGCGGCGAGCCGGTCGGCCCTGCGCTGGAGGCGTGCGCTGAGCGGCTTGCCCTGGATGGCCCGCCGCTCCAGGCGGGGCATGACCTTGACGGGGGCGAAGCCGAGGAGCGCGGGGACGAGGGTGACCGCGATGAGCACGGCGATCGCGACGGTTCCGGCGGCGGTCAGGCCCATCTTGGTGAGCATGGGGACGTTGACGACGGCGAGGCCGGCGAGCGCGATGATGACGGTGAGGCCGGCGAAGACCACGGCCGAGCCGGCGGTGCCGACGGCGCGGCCGGCGGCGTCGGCGCGGTCGCGGCCCTCGGAGATCTCGGCGCGGTAGCGGGAGATGATGAACAGGGCGTAGTCGATGCCGACCGCGAGGCCGATCATCATGGCCAGCGTGCCGGTGGTGGCGGACAGGCCGAGGGTGCTGCCGAGGGCGGTGACGGCGGCGCTCCCGACGGCCACGCCGATGACGGCGGTGAGCAGGGGCATGCCGGCGGCGACCAGGGAGCCGAAGGTGAGCAGCAGGACCACGGCGGAGACGAGGATGCCGATGCCCTCGGCGCCGCCCATGGCGGCCTCGACCTTGACGGCGTCGCCGCCGGACTCGACGGTCAGGCCGTCGGCCCGGGACTTCTCCAGGACCGCGTCGAGTCCGTCGTGCGCCGCGTCGGTCAGCTTGAGGGCCGGGACCTTGTAGGCGGCCACGGCGTAGGCCGTGGTGCCGTCCTTGCTGACGGCGCCGGTCGTGAAGGGGTCCGAGGCCGAGACCACGTCGGGCGCCTTGGCGAGGGCGGCGACGAGGCGCTCCACCTTGGCCTTCTCGGCCGGGTCGGAGAGCGTGCGGCCGACGGGGGCGCGGACCACCACGCGGGCGGTGGCGCCGTCCGCGCTCGCGGCCGGGAACTTCTCCTTGAGCACGTCGAAGGCCCGCTGCGACTCCGTGCCCGGCATGGAGAAGGTGTCGGCGGGCGGGGGCGGGGCGGTGGAGGCGGCGAGGCCGACGGCGACCAGGACGGCGAGCCACAGCAGGGTCACCAGGCCCCGCCGCCGGAAGGCGAACCGGCCCGTCTTGTAGAGGAAGGTGGCCATGGCGAACAGACTCCCGTGGGTTCGGCGGGGAAGGAGACAGACGTCGGAAGAGCGGTCCCGTGCGGCGCGGGGGCCGTCGGGTGGCACCACTATGGCACACACATGGCACTTCAGGGAGCCACAAAGGCGCACCATTTGATGGCACAGCTGCGCCACATGGCGCCAAAGGGCCTCGAAACCGGGCAGATGTTTCCCGTGGTAGCCCCGAACTACGCGTAGAACAAGGCAGCTCCATACAGGCGCCACCGTGACACCACCACGGCTCCACCAGCTGCGGTGAGCGGACGGTGAGTGTGCGGTGAGCGGGCCGGGCGACCGTGGTTCCCGTCGCCGGACCACGGAGGTCCGGCCCGGTACGAGGAGCAGGTCATGGGCACGCTGAACGGCAGGACGGCACTGGTGACGGGCGGCTCCCGGGGCATCGGCCGGGCGGTGGCGCTGCGGCTGGCGGCCGAGGGCGCCCTGGTCGCCGTCCACTACGGCGGCAACGAGGAAGCGGCCCTGGAGACGGTGGCGCTGATCGAGGAGGCGGGCGGCCTCGCCTTCGCGGTGCGGGCCCGGTTCGGGGAGGAGGGGGCGGTGGACGCGCTGTTCGAGGGGCTGACCGCCGGGCTCGCGGGGTGCGGGCTGGACATCCTCGTCAACAACGCGGGCATCGGATCGGGCAGTTCGATCGGCCAGGTCACCGAGGAGGAGTTCGCCCGCCTGCTGGCGGTCAACGTCACCACCCCGTTCTTCGTGATCCAGCGCGCGCTGCCGCTGCTGAACGACGGCGGGCGCATCGTCAACATGGGCTCGACGGCCAGCCGCTTCGCGGTGACGAGCCAGATCGGGTACACCGTCACCAAGGCGGCCCTGGAGGCGATGGCCCCCTCGCTGGCCAACGAGCTCGGCCGGCGCGGCATCACGGTGAACACGGTCGCACCGGGCGCCGTCCGCACCGACATGACCGCCGGCTACACGGCCGTCCCCGAGGTGGTCGCCGCGCTGGAGGGGATCACCGCGCTCGGACGGCTCGGCGAGCCGGAGGACGTCGCCGACGTGGTCGGCTTCCTGGCGGGGCCGCAGGGGCGGTGGATGACCGGCCAGACCGTGGACGTCTCCGGGGGCACCTGGCTCGGCCCCCTCGGCTGACCACCCACCCCTCCGGGCGGGCCACCGGACGACCGGCTCCCGGTGATCGACTCCCGTGGATAATCACCGCCATGCGGTTCTCCATCCTCGGCGAGACTCTGGCCCTGCGCGACGACGGCACCGAGGTCCCCCTCGGCGGACCCGCCCGGCGCGCCCTGCTGACCCTGCTGCTGGCGCGCCCCCGGGAGGTGGTGGCGGCCGAACGGCTGGCCGACGAGATGGCCCCGGACGGCGCGATGTCGGCGCACGCGCTGCAGTCCCAGGTGTCCCGGCTGCGCGCGGCCCTCGGACCGGCCGTGATCGAGCGGGCCGGGGCCGGCTACCGGGCCGCCGTGGACCCCGAGGACGTGGACGCGGGCCGGTTCGAGCGGCTGGTCCGCGAGGGCCGCGCCGCGCTGGCCGGGGACGACCCCCGTCGAGCGGCCGAACTCCTGCGGGCGGCTCTGGAGTTGTGGCGCGGATCGGCGCTGGCCGACCTGGCGCACCTGGCGGAGGCCGACGCCGCCCGGGCCGTCGGCATACGGCTGGAGGAGCTCCGGCTCGGGGCGGTCGAGGACCGGATCGAGGCCGAGCTGCGGCTCGGCGGCCACCGGGACGCCGTGGCGGAGCTGCGGGAGCTGACCGGCCGCCATCCGCTGCGCGAGCGCCTCGCGGCCCTGCTGATCCGGGCCCTGTCCGCCGAGGGCGGCCAGGCCGAGGCGCTGGCCGTGTACGAGGAGACCCGCGGTCGGCTGGCCGACGAGCTCGGCAGCGACCCTTCCGCCGAACTGCTGTCGCTGCACCGTGAGTTGCTGGACTTCGACCCCTCCCCCGCGCAGGTCGGCCCGCCCGCCCAGCTGACCTCCTTCGTGGGCCGCGCCGATGAGGTCGCCGAGGTGGCCGGGATGCTGCGGGTGGCGCGGCTGGTGACGCTGGTGGGGCCGGGCGGGGTCGGCAAGACCCGGCTGTCGGTGGAGGTGGCGGGAGCCGCCGCGGACGACGTGTGCTTCGTGGAGCTGGCCCCGCTGCGCGACGGCGCCGGCCTGCCGCAGGCGGTACTGGCGGCGCTCGGGCTGCGCGGGAGCGGGCTGCGGCCCGACGGCGGGCAGGGCCCCTTCGAGCGGCTGGCGACGGCCCTGGCGGACCGGGTGCTGCTGCTGGTCCTGGACAACTGCGAGCACCTGGCCGGGGAGGCCGCCGCGCTGGCCGGGCGGCTGCTGGCGGTCTGCCCCCGGCTGCGGATCCTGGCCACCGGCCGGGAGCCGCTGGGCGTCATCGGGGAGCACCTGTGGCAGGTGCGGCCGCTGGAGGACGGGGCGGCCGTACGGCTGTTCACCGAGCGGGCCTCGGCGGTCCGGCGCGGCTTCACGGCCGCCCCCGGGCGGGTGGAGCGGATCTGCGCGGCCCTCGACAACCTGCCGCTGGCCATCGAGCTGGCGGCCGCCCGGCTGCGCACGATGGACGTGGAGGACCTGGCGGGCCGGCTCGACGACCGGCTCGGGGTGGCCTCCGCCCGGGCCAACCGCAGCGCCGACGAGCGGCACCGCACGCTGCGCGCGGTCGTCGCCTGGAGCTGGGACCTGCTGTCCGGGCAGGAGCAGCGGGCCGCGCGGCGGTTCAGCGTGTTCCCCGCGGGCGCGACCTCCCGGGCGGCGCTGGCGGTGTGCCGGGCCGACGGCGAGGAGCTGGGGCCCGAGGTGCTGGAGTCCCTGGTGGACAAGTCCCTGCTGGAGTTCGCGGGCGGTCGCCTGCGGATGCTGGAGACGATCCGCGCGTACGGCGCCGAGCGGCTGGAGGAGGCGGGCGAGACCGCGTCCGCGGGCCGTGCGCACACGCGGTACGTGCTGGAGCTGGCCCGCGCGGCCGATCCGCATCTGCGGGGGGCCGGGCAGCCGCAGTGGCTGGAGCGGATGGCGGCCGGGCAGGACGACCTCCTGGCCGCGCTGCGCCGGGCGGTCGGGGAGGGCCGCTGGGAGGCGGCCCTGGAACTCCTGGCGTCGGCCTCGGCGTACCTGTGGATCCGCGGGGTGGCGGGGTCGGTCGCGGCGCGGGCCGCCGCGGTGCTCGACGCCGTCGGGGACGCTCCCCCGGCGGGGCTGGGCGAGGAGTACGCGGCGTGCGTGCTGCTGGCCGCGGCCGGTCCCGGCGGGCCGGCGCCGTGGCGGCGCCACCGGGCGCGGGCCGGCCGCCTGCTGGCCGCCGCCTGGCCGCAGGACGGCGGGGCCGGCGGGCGGTATCCGGTGCTGCTGCTGCTGTGGATGATGCGCAACGCGGCGGAGGCCGATCCGCTGGAGGCGTTCGCCCTGGTGTCGGCGCAGCGCGACCGCCCCGATCCGTGGGTCCGGGCGGTGGCGGCGTACGTGGCCGGGTTCGGGCCCCTCGGGGCGGGCGACCCGGCCGGGGCCGAACGGGCCTTCGCCGAGGCCGCCGAGGGGTTCCGGGCGGCCGGCGACCGCTGGGGCGGCGCGCTGGTCCTGGACGTGCTCGCGGGGATGGCGGCGGGTCGCGGGGACCGGGCGGTGGCGGTGGCGCTGACCGACGAGGCGCTGGCGCTGACCGAGCGGCTCGGCGCCCTGGAGGACAGCGCCGACCTGCTGGTCAACCGGGGCGACCACGTCGTGGACGGGGACCCGGCGGCGGCCGGCGCCGACTACGCCCGGGCGGCGTCCCTCGCCCGCCGGGCCGGGGGTTCCGCGGCCCTGGCGGCGGCCCTGCGCGGGCTCGGCGACCTGGCCCTGCGGGACGGGGACCCGGCGGAGGCCGAACGCCTGTACGGGGAGGCCCTGGAGCGGATCGACCCGCACTGGGTCAAGAGCGCGGGGAGCCGGGTCCGGGCCCTCGTCGGACTGGGCCGGATCGCGCAGTCGCACGGGAACCGGGCGGGGGCCCGGGCCCGCTACGCGGAGGCCGCCGCGGCGGCGTCGGCCGTGGTCGGCGGTACCGGCCCGGAGGCACTGCGCCTGCTGGGCCTGCCGCAGGAGGTCGTCGACACGCTGGTCGCGCACACGGCCTGACGACCAGGCGGACACACCGCGCCGCGCCGATCGTGCCACCGCCGGCCCCCGCCCGGCCACCGGGCCCCGGACCGGCCCCGGGACCGCCCGCGCCCCTGCACGCGCGGCACCCACCCGGCGAAGCCCGGAAGCCCGCCGCAGCGGGGAAGGCCTCGCGGTCCGGGAAACGGCACCCGCCGGAATCCGGAGCGGAAGCCGAACCCACGGGGGCCGGCGGGGCGGCGGGGTGCCGTGGTGGCTGTCCCGCCGGCGGGACAGGCGGCGGGGTGGAGGGGTACGGGCATTGCCCGACCGAGGGCGGTCTTGCCATGCTCGAACGCGGCGGCGCCCGCTCCGCCGGCCACCGGCCGGGCGGGCGCGGGGGTTCGGGCGCGGCCCGCGGCCGGGGAGCCGCGACCGCCGTCCGGCGCCGGACCCGCCGCCACGGACGAACCGTGCGGGCCGGACGGACACCACCCGCCGGTCGCCTTCCGTTCCGCTCGGGTCCGCCCGGCTCTGCCACCGTCCAGACCAGTCCCGCCACCCAGGCCCCTCAACCCCGCCCCTGGAGCCCATGGATGAACACCGAACTGCTGATGTCGGACGCCACCCACTTCCGCATCGACTACGTGATCAACCCGTACATGGACACCGGCGTCCAGCCGGACGCGGGGGCCGCCGTCGCCGAGCACGACGCGATCGCCGCCGCCCACGTCGCGGCCGGCCGCACGGTCCACCGGATGACGTCCGCTCCGGAGTGCCCCGACATGGTGTACACGGCCAACGGGGCCTGGGTGTGCGGCGACCGCGCCGTGCTGGGCGACCCGCCCGCCGCCCGCGCCGCCGAGATCCCGTACTTCCGGTCGTGGCTGAAGGAGAACGGCATCGACGTGTTCGACGCCCCGTACGCCTTCAGCGGCCAGGGCGACACCCTGGCCTGCGGGGACCTCCTCCTGGCCGGCCACGGACAGCGCACGGACCGCCGGATGCACGACGTCCTGGCGGACCTGACCGGCCACCAGGTGGTGCCGCTGCGCACGGCCGGGGCCGAGTGGTACGACCTGGACCTGGCCGTGGCCGTGATCGACGAGGGCACGCTCGCCTACTACCCCGGCGCGCTGGAGGCCGGGAGCGTCGGCGTGCTGCACTCCCTCGGGCTGGAGCTCATCGAGGTCGCCGCCGCCGAGGCCCGGGCCTTCGCCCTCAACCTGATCAGCGACGGCACGACCGTGACGATGACCACCGGCGCGCCCCGGCTGGCCGCGACCCTGCGCGAGCGGGGCTCCACCGTGGTCGAACTCGACACGGCGCAGCTGCGCAAGGGCGGCGGCGGGGTCCGCTGCACCGCCCTCACCCTGGACAACCCGGTCCCGGCGGGCCGCTAGGCCGTCGTGGCGGGGGGTTCGGTCCGGGCCTGGACGGCGGACTGGAGGACGTGGGCCGCCCAGTCGTTCAGGCTGAGGCCGCAGGCGGCCGCCACCTCCAGGAGCCGTTCCAGGTCCGGCTTCGGCAGCTCGATCCGCAGCGTCGCCGCCCCGTCGGCGGTGTCCGCCGCGGCCCCGCCGCGCTGTTCGGCCAGGCCGGCCCGGAGCTGTCTGCGGAGCTCGTTGCGCGACCACCGCTGTTCCTCCGCGCGGCGCAGCCAGTAGTCCTGCTCCGGCCGGGCCAGGCGGGCCACCTCGGCGTGGTGCGCGAAGCTGAGCGCGTCGCGGCGCCGGCCGTGCTCGAACCTGCGGGCCACCCAGGCGTAGTTGCGCAGGGTCTGGTAGTCGAGCCCGGTCCGCTCCACGGCGTCCCGGTAGCGGCCGCTGTAGGCGTTCTCCCCGAACAGGAGCCAGTCGCCGAGCCACCACGCCGACGAGCTCGCCAGGTCGCGGAGCTGCGTGCCGATCTCCTCCCAGGTCCGCTGCGGCATCGCCGGCGCGAAGGTCATGCCCGACCTGGTCAGCCCTTCCAGGCAGGGCAGCCGGCTGAGGGTCACCCTGCGCCCGCCGGGAAAGCCGGGTTCCCGGGTGGTCGTCGGCTCTTCCCGTGTGCGGATGCCGGACATCTCGCATCATCCCCCTGCGGCTCGACCGGCCACTCGGCACGTCATGGCCTTCCGGCTGGCCACACTAGGCACGCGCGGGCACGCCATCACGGGGGTTGAGACGGACTTGACGGCGATCTGAGCAATCCTGCGCAGGAGGCCGGGCCCCGCCCGGCGGCCGGTCCCGGGAGGCGGCCGGTCCCGGAAGGCGGCCGGTCCCGGGAGGCGGCCGTCAGACGGCCCGGGTGATCACGATGTCGCCCATGGAGGTGCGGGCCCGGACCTCGACGACGCCCTCGGACCCCTCGGGGCCGCCGGAGGCGCCGAGGGAGTTGTGCACCCTGCCCAGGCGGGAGGTGACGTCGAGCCAGGCGGCGACGGAGGGGCGGATGGCGATGTCGATCCGGCCGGCGGCGGTCTGGAGGTCGGCCTTGCCGCGGGCCAGCTCGCCGACCCGGATGGCGCCGCTCGCGGACCTGGCCTCGACCGAGCCGTGCGCCCGTTCGACGGTGATGGAGCCGTTGGAGCTGTTCGCCCGGACGTCCCCGGTGACCTCGCCGATCTCGGTGTCGCCGTTGAGGTTCTTGACGGTGGCCGTGCCGTCGACCCGGCCGAGGCGGATCCGGCCCGCGCCGTGCACCTCGGCGTCGCCGGCGCACACGTCCAGGAGGACGTCGCCGTGGCCGGTGCGCAGCTCCGCCGGGCCGGCGGCGCCGACCCGGATGTCCCCCGCGCCGCACTTCAGGACGCACGTGCCGAAGGCGCCGTCCAGGACGAGGGCGCCCACGCCCGTCGCGGCCCGGACCCGGGAGCCGGCGGGCAGTTCGATGCGCACGTCGACGGAGCCGATCCGGCCGAACGGGAGGCGCTTCCTGGCGCCGCGCACCGTCAGCGTGCCGTCGGCGTGGTCGATCCTGCTGTCCCGGGCCGCGCGCTCGTCCTCCGGGTCGGCGGGGTCGGCGGGGACCACCTCGACGACGGTGTCCGGCCGCTCGCCGGCCGTGAGGAACACGGATCCCACCTCGATCTCGACGGAGACGGCGATCGGTGCGGGGGTCTCGAAGGCAAGCATGACGGTCCGATCCTCATGACGTGGTGCGGGTGCCCGCCGGTCCGGCGGAGGAAGGTGCCGGCGCGGCCGGGCGGCGCGCGTCAGCGGACCCACCCGGTGTAGCTCTGTCCGGCGCGGGTGCGGCGCAGACCCGCGGGCGGTTCGGCGGCGGCCCCGGCGAGGGCCGCGGACAGGGTGCGCACGACCCAGGAGTTGACGGAGATCCCCTCGCGGACCGCCGCCTCCTCGGCACGGGCCTTGAGGTGGGCGGGCAGGCGGAGGTTGATCCGCGCCGTCCCGCCCTCCTCGCCCTCGGGCGGGAGGGGGGCCGGCGGTACGGCCGGGGCGGCCGGGCGCTCGTCGAAGGGGGGTTCGGCCTGGGGGACGGTCACGACGAACTCGGGGTCCAGGCCGCGCAGCCGTACCGACACCGATCCCGGGGCCAGGTCCCGTGTGACCTCGTCCATCGCGTCGGACAGGGCGCCCAGCAGGATCAGCCGGGCGGCCGACTCCAGCGGAGCGGTGAGCCGGCCGGCCAGGGCGCGGGCCTCGTCCCCGCCCGCGTCGGCGGCGACGGCGAGCTCGTGCCGGAGGTTCTCTACGTACGGCCTCAGATCCATGGCGCCACTATGGCACACGCATGACACCATGACCAGGATCGACGTGCCAGGTCACCGGCGGCCGGCGGCACCACGCCGGGTGCCGCCGGCCGCTCACCGGCAGCGGACGGGCAGCGGATCACCGGTGAGCCGGCGGTGACCGTGCGGTGAGCGCCCCCGCGCACCCTGGGCCACATGACGCAGACCACCGCGCACACCACCGCCGCCCGGACCGTCCTGATCTCCGGCGCCTCCGTCGCCGGCCCCGCGCTGGCCTACTGGCTCCACCGCCACGGCTTCGCCCCCACCGTCGTCGAGCGCGCCCCCGCCCTGCGCGACGGCGGCTACGCCGTCGACTTCCGCGGCGAGGCCCACCTGGCGGTGCTGCGCCGCATGGGGATCCTGGACGCCCTCGAGGCCGCCCGGACCGGCACCGGCTCGATGTCGTACGTGAACAGCGCGGGCAGGCGGCTGGCGGACCTCCCCGCCGACCTGTTCGCCGGGGACCTGGAGGTGCTCCGGGGCGACCTGGCCCGGATCCTGTACGACGCCACCGAGGAGCACACCGAATACGTCTTCGGGGACTCCGTCACCTCCCTCACCGAGGACGCCGACGGCGTGCACGTCACCTTCGAGCGCGGCGCGCCCCGCCGCTTCGACCTGGTCGTCGGCGCCGACGGCATGCACTCGCGCACCCGCGCCCTGGTCTTCGGGCCGGAGGAGCGCTTCGTCAGGCACCTCGGCGTCTACTGCGCCGTCTTCACCACGGCCAACCACCTCGGCCTCGACCACACCGGGCACGCCTACCTCACCCCCGGCCGGCTCGTGTCGATGTACAGCGCCCGCGGGAACACGGAGGCCAAGGGCGTCTTCTACTTCGGCTCGCCGCTGCTGGACCTCGACCGCCGCGACGTGGCGCGCCAGCAGGCGCTGCTCACCGAGCGGTTCGCGGGCAACGGCTGGCAGAGCGACCACCTGCTGGAGCAGATGCGCCACGCCCCGGACTTCTACTTCGACTCGGTCGGCCAGGTGCACATGGACGGCTGGTCGCGCGGCCGCGTCGTACTGCTCGGCGACGCCGCGTACTGCCCGTCGCCCCTGTCGGGCATGGGCTCGGGGCTCGCGCTGGTGGGCGCGTACGTCCTCGCCGGCGAGCTCGCCGCCGCGCGCGGCGACCACCGCACCGCCTTCGCCCGGTACGAGCGGGAGATGCGGGCGTACGCGCAGGGCTGCCAGAAGATGGGCGACGGGGTCGCCCGGATGATGGTCCCCGAGAGCCGGCTGCTCGCGGCGTTCCTCAACCGCTACTACAAGGTCATGCCGTACCTGCCGGGCAAGAACCTGCCCGCGCGGATGGCCCGCAAGGCCGCCGAGAACATCACCCTGCGCGACTACACCGCCGAACCGACCGGCCGTTAGCCCGCTCCGGAATCCGGCTGGACACCAAAACCTAGATCCCCTAGCTTTAAACCTAGAGCAACTAACGAAGGCCTGTGCCAGGGCCCGAGGGGAGGCGCCGTATGGTGCGCGCGGGACTCAACGCCGCACGGCTGACGGAGGCGGCCGCCGAGATGGCGGACGAGGCCGGCATCGAGAACGTGTCGCTGTCCGCGCTCGCGCGGCGGTTCGGCGTGAAGGACGCGAGCCTGTACTCGCACGTGCGCAACCTGCGGGACCTGCGGGTGCGGGTGGCGCTGCTGGCCGGCGAGGAGATGACCGGGCGGATCGCGGTCGCCGTCGCGGGGCGGTCGGGCAAGGACGCGCTGGTCGCGTTCGCCGACGCCTACCGGGCGTACGCCCTGGAACGCCCGGGCCGGTACGCCGCCTCGCAGATGCGGTTCGAGCCGGAGGAGGTGGCCGGCTCGGCCGGTCTCCTGCGCAGCGTGGAGCTGACCTACGGGATGCTGCGCGCCTACGGGCTGGAGGACCCGGACCTGACGGACGCGGCCCGGCTGCTGCGCAGCACCTTCCACGGCTACGTCCACCTGGAGCTGAGCGGGGCCTTCGGGCACTCCCGCGAGGTGCGGACGTCCTGGGCGCGCGGGCTCGACGCACTCCACGCGGCCCTGGAGAACTGGCCGACGACGCACGAGGGGGAGAAGGAATGACCACCACCACACCGGTCAGCGGGACGCTCGGGGTCCCGGGGGCCACCCTGTACCACGAGCGGCGGGGCGAGGGCCCCGTCCTGCTCCTGATCCCCGGCGGGGGCGCGGACGCCGGCCTGTACGCGGGGATGGCGCCGGCCCTGGCCGCCGCCGGGCGGACCGTCGTCTCGTACGACCCCCGGGGCCAGTCCCGCAGCGCCCTCGACGGGCCGGCCGCCGACCAGCGCGTGGAGGACTGGGCCGACGACGCCCGCCGGGTGCTGGAGCTGGTCTCCCCCGGCGAGCCGGCGGACGTCCTCGGGTGCAGCGCGGGCGCGGTCGCCGCGCTCGGGCTGCTCGCCCGCCACCCGGAGCGGGTGCGCCGCGTGGTGGCGCACGAGCCGCCGCTGGTGGAGGTGCTGGAGGACCCCGCGCCGTACCGGGCGCTCTTCGCCGAGGTGCGCGAGCTGACGCGGACCCGGGGGCCGGGCGAGGCGATGGCCCGCCTGGGCGAGGGCCTGGGCGGGGAGCCGGCCCGGCGGGAGGAGCCCGCCGAACTGCCGCCCGAGATCCTGGAGATGGCGCCGCGCATGTACGCCAACCAGCCGTTCTTCCTGGAACACGTCCTGGCCCCGTTCACGGGCAGCACCCCGGACGTGCCCGCCCTGCGGGCCTCCTCCGCCCGCCTCGTCCTGGCGGCCGGGGAGGACTCGCGGCCGATCCCGGCCCTGTACGGCCCGGCGACGCGGCTCGCGGACCTGACCGGCGCCCGCTTCGCGGAGTTCCCGGGCGGCCACGTGGGCTGCGCCGAACACCCGTCCCGCTTCGCCGCCCGGCTCCTGGAGGTCCTGGGCGGGAACTGAGACCCCGTCCGTCCCCGCCGCTGTCCGGCGGGGACAGCGGCGGGGCGTCAGGAACGGCGGGCCGGCAGCGGCATGATGCCGTCGAGGACGGTTTCGCAGGCGGTGCGCAGGTCGGCCGCCAGGTCCCGCTCGCCCTCCGGGCTCCGCGCCCAGCGGAAGACGGTGCCGAGGTAGACGTCGCGCAGCAGGAGACCGGCGAGGCGCGGGTCCACGGTTTCGGCGACCTGGCCCCGCCGACGGGCCTCGATCACGAACTCGCTCAGCATGTCGCTGAGGAAGGGCTCCTCCTGCAGGACGTAGCCCGCCTTGACCCAGGCCGTGGTGAGGGCCCGGGTCAGGGCGCTGTCGCGCAGACTGATGTCGGCGAGCAGACCCATGCACGCCAGGAGTGCGCGGCGGGGGTCGTCCTCGGTGGTGGCGGCGAGGCCTTCCCGCAGGACGGTGCGGCGCTTGGCCCCCCATTCGGTGATGAGGTCCTCCTTCCGCTGGAAGTGGTTGAAGAAGGTCCCGCGCGCCACGTCGGCCTTGTGGGCGATCTCGTCGACGGTGGTCTGGTCGTAGCCCTGGCTCGCGAAGAGCTCGATGGCCGCGTCGTAGATGCTGTCGCGCACGCGCTGCTTGTTGCGCTCCCTGCGGCCTTGTGGGGCATCTGCGGTGATGGTGCTGGTCATGTGCTCTCCTGTCGCGCGACCGCCGGCGCGCAAGGCCGCTGGCCTCCTGACGTGACCAGCGGCGGGAGACGTCCCGCCGCACCGGCACCTTCGACCTTTTGTATCACGATCAATTTATGAATCACAGTCCATCTTCTGTGGCCGATCCCACGTCACGCGGCCGCCCCGGCGGTGAGGTCCCGGATGCTCTTGCCGCCCAGGAGCTGGCGCATCGGGATCTCCCAGTCCAGGGTGCTGCGCAGGTCACGGCTGAGCTGCGTGGCGGTCAGGGAGTCGATGCCGTAGTCGCGCAACGGCCGCCGGACGTCGATGCGTTCGGGCACCATTCCCAGGACCCGGGCCGCCCGGTCGACGAACAGGCCGGTGCGGTCCCCGTGCCGCTCCTGCCGCGCGTCCGCCTCCGCCCTCCTCTCCGCCTCCTGCGGCGGGGACGTCCGCTCATGGGTGGGACGGGCCGCGTACGGCTGCGGTTCCGCCTCACCGCGCAGCCGGACGAGGGCTCCTGAGGAGCCGCGCAGGACGCCGGCGGCGGCCGAGGCGGTGCGCAGCGGGACGGCGAGGGCCGACTGGAGCCGGACGGCCAGGGGCGGGGCGACGCCGACGCGGCGCAGCCGGATGCCGCGGAACTCGGCCAGCAGGCGCCCGTCCGGGCCGAGGACGTGGACCTCCGCGCGTGCGGCGTCCCCCCGCAGGAGGGGGGCGACGGTGGCGTGGACCCAGAACTCCTCGGTGAGGTCGGCGTGGAAACGGACCCGTTCGAAGGCCTCCGCCGTGTAGGCCCGGTGGTCCCCGGGCGTATGGGGCAGGGCCGCGATCAGCGGGAGGAAGCAGGCCTCCCAGGCTCCGTGGGCCGGTATGCCGGGCCCGGGCCGGGACATCTGGGCGACGGCCTCGCCACCCC
Source organism: Streptomyces sp. NPDC093801 (assembly GCF_040701585.1). Classification (NCBI taxonomy): domain Bacteria; kingdom Bacillati; phylum Actinomycetota; class Actinomycetes; order Kitasatosporales; family Streptomycetaceae; genus Streptomyces; species Streptomyces sp. NPDC093801. The sequence goes on from NZ_JBFBDP010000040.1 coordinate 55,170, forward strand.
GCAGCCACAGGTGGCGCAGGGTCCTTATCGCGGGCAGCACCTCGTACCCGCGGCGGGCGGCGCCCCCGAGGAACTCCCGGGGCGTCAGGTGGCGGCGGCAGCGGGCGAGCGCGTCGTCGACTTCGGCCCGGCCGTGGCGGGAGGGCGGTGCGGGGGTGGTGTGCAGCTCGGCGCGCAGGCAGGGGACGGGCTCCCGGCCGAGGGCGTCCGCGCGGGCGGTGTAGGTGCCGGGGCGGCCGGGATCCAGCCGGATCCGGACGGTGCGGACGGCACCCTCGGCAGGGGCCTCCACGAGTTCCCCGCCCACGAGGACGCGGGTCAGGGTCACCTCTTCGGCGCGTCCGGAGGCGCGGGCCAGGTCGTGGAGGTGGGCGAGGTGGGCGACCGGGGGGACGGGGGTGAGGCCGCGCAGCCTGATCGCGGCGATCCGGTGGTCGTACGGGATGTCCGCGACGTGGCTCCCCGCGGCGGGGGCGTGGACCGCGGCCGGGAGGCGGCGCAGCGGCTCGGCCTCCCAGGGGTAGGCCGGGAGCGGGGCGGGGCGGGCCCGGTCGCGGAACCAGCGGTCCCAGCGCACGGGACCGCCGAGGGTGAAGTAGGCGCCGAGGGAGCGGGCGAGGGACAGGGCCTCGCCCTCGGGCAGCCGGCGGGTGGTGGAGGTGACGACGGCGACGGGGGCTCCCAGCTCCTGGAGGGTCTCCTCGACGGCGGGGCTCAGCAGGGGGTGGGGGCTGATCTCTACGAAGACGTGCTCCGCCTCCTTGGCCAGGTGCCGGACGCTGTCGGCGAAGCGGACGGGGCGGCGGAGGTTGTCCGCCCAGTACCCGGCGTCGAGTTCGGTCCCGTCGAGGTAGGCGGTGCGGACCGTCGAGTGCATCGCGGTGCGGGCGCGGCGGGGCGTGACGTGGGCGAGCAGGTCGAGCAGGTCGTCGCGCAGGGGGTCCATGGCCGGGCAGTGCGAGGCGACGTTGGTCCGTACGAGGCGGTGGAAGACGCCCTGCTGTTCCAGGCGCCGGGCGATCCGGCGCAGTCCGGCGCGGTCTCCGGCCAGGATGGTGCTGGTGGGGGCGTTCTCGGCGGCCACGCAGACGCCGGGCTCGTCCGCGACGAGGGCCTCGGCTCTCTCGTGCAGGAGTTCCACGGCCATCATGGCGTTCTGGCCGGTGGTGCGCTGGAGCAGGGCGCTCCGGCGGCAGATGACGGCGGCGGCGTCGGCGAGGGAGAGCGCTCCGGCGGCGGCCGCGGCCGCGGGTTCGCCCATGCTGTGGCCCACGCAGACCTCGGGCTCGACGCCCATGTCGCGCCAGTGCGCGGCCAGGGCCGTCTGGACCGACCACAGCAGGGGCTGGATCGTGTCGACCCGGTCGGGGAGGGAGTCGTCACCGTCCTCGGCGAGGACCTCGCGCACGGACCTGCCCGTCTCGGCCCGGACGACGGTGTCGCAGGCGTCGAGGGCGGCGCGGAACGCGGGCGAGGAGGCCAGCAGCGAGCGGCCCATGCCGGACCACTGGGATCCCTGGCCGGGGAAGACGAAGACGGGGCGGCGCGGGCCGGCGAACCCGGCTTCGCCCGTACCGCCGTCCGGGGTGGGGCGGTCCTCGGCGAGGGCGCGCAGGGTGCGGGCGAGGCCGTCGTGGTCGGCGCCGGTCGCCCAGAGGCGGTACGGGTGGGCGTCGCGCTTGAGGGCGGCGGTGGCGCACAGGTCCCACAGGGGGTGGTCGCGGCCCGCCCCGCCGGGGGCGAGGTGGGCGGCGTGGGCCGCGGCGAGGCGGCGCAGGGCGGCGGGCGAGTGCGCGCTGAGGACCAGCAGGTGGGTGGGGCGGTCCGGGGGCAGTTCGCTGAGGCCGTGCGGGGGTGCGGCGGGCCGGGGCGCGGGTGAGGCGACGACGACGTGGGCGTTGGTGCCCGACAGGCCGAAGGAGCTGACGCCGGCCACGACGGTGCCGGATCCGCCCCGGGCGGTGACGGGCTCGTTGCGGGTGACGAGCCGCAGCGGAGCGTCCTGCCCCGCGAGTAAGGAGTGCGGACTGGTCGCGTGCAGCGAGGCGGGGACGAGGCGGTGCTGGGTGATCAGCACCGTCTTGACGAGGCCCGCGATACCGGCCGCCGCTTCGGCGTGGCCGATGTTGGTCTTCACCGAGCCGATCCTCAGCGGCCGGTCCGCGGGGCGGTGGCCCCTCACGGCTTCGGCCAGTGCGAGGAGTTCGACCTCGTCCCCGGTCGGGGTCCCCGTGCCGTGGGCCTCGACGTAGTCCAGCCGGCCGGGGTCGGCACCGGCGCTGCGCCAGGCGCCCCGGATCATCGCGGTCTGGCCGTGGACGGCCGGGCGGATCAGGGAGCCGCTGGCGCGGCCGTCGTTGGTGACGGCGCTGCCGGGGAGCAGGGCCAGGACCGGGTCGCCGGCGTGGAGGGCGTCGCGCAGGCGCTTGAGGACGACGACGGCGACGCCCTCACTGCGGACGAAGCCGTCGGCGGCGGTGTCGCCGAACCGGCAGCGTCCGCCCGGCGAGAGCATCGCGGCCTGGGAGTAGGCCACGGCCTCGTGGGGGGAGAGGATGACGTTGGCCCCGCCGGCCACGGCGAGGTCGCTCTCCCCGGTGAGCAGGCTCTGCCGGGCCATGTGGACGGCGACCAGGGACGAGGAGCAGGCCGCGTCGAGGGTGACGCTGGGGCCGCGCAGGTCGAGGTCGTAGGAGATGCGGCCGGCGGCCATCGCCCGTACGCCGCTGCCCGCGACCTCCCTGAGGGTGTGGACGTTCAGGTCCTCGCCCCGGGCGTACTCCGCGGTGGCCTGGCCGATGAAGACCCCGGCCTGGGTGCCCGCCAGCGACGAGGGCCGGATGCCCGCCCCGTCCAGCGCCTCGCGCAGCACGAGGAGCAGGAGGCGGTGCTGCGGGTCCATGGCCGCCGCGTCGGCGGGGGAGATCCCGAAGAACTCCGTGTCGAAGCCGAAGGGGTCGTCCAGGAAGCCGCCGTAGCGGGAATCCGTCTTGCCCGGGACCCCCGGCCCGGGTGCGTAGTACGCGTCGATGTCGAAGCGGTCCTGCGGTACCTCGGTCACCGAGTCGGTGTTGGCGACCAGGTTGTCCCAGAACTGCCCGACGCTGTTGGCCTGGGGAAACCTGCATCCCATGCCGACGACCGCCACGGTCGTCTCTTCCTTCCACGATTCCACGACTGCCCCCTCGTCCGATGTGAGTGCGCGGGAGCCGCCTCCCCCGCAGCTCCACCGCGTCTCGATCGTAGTTCAAGTCTGTACTTGAGAACAATGATGGATCGGAGGTCATATCCGGATCGGGGCACTCCGCGAACTATCCCACTTCCCAAACTCGTTGGCCTGTAGTAGAAAGTTAGACCCAAGCCCAAAAATGAACTCCAGTCAGATCTGAGAGACCTGTGAGCGAGAAGGGGTGAACTCCATTGGCTCCGCGCACGTCACAGCACACGGCGTCACCAGGCACCGGAGCAGGAGCAGGAGCAGGAACGCGGGCGGAGGCACCGGAGGGGCCCCGTGAACTGCCGGACCTGCTGCGCCGGGCGTTACGGGTCCCCTCGCTCCGGGCGAAGTACGCCCCCGTCCTGGCCGACGGCCCGGTACGGCTGACGGACCTTCCCGTGCTGACCCGTCAGGAGCTGGCGCTGGCGACCGAGGAGGCACTGCTCTCGGGGTCCCGGCCGGCCGGATCGCTGATCTGGGCGGACGGCGGCACGGTCCGCACGCCCTCGCTGAGCCTGCTGCCGGCGGACCTGTTCGCCGAGCGGGTGCGCGGCGCGTGGCGCCCGCTCGGCCCGTCCGACGTCCTGACGAACCTGCACTCCTGCGAACGTCTGCGCCCCGACCACCACTTCTTCAACCGCTTCGCCGCCGCGTCGGGCGCCGCCTGCCTGCCGCTCGGCCCGCTGCCGGACGGCGCCCAGGACGCGTGGCTGGAGTTCTTCGCCCGTACGGGGGTCACCGCCCTGAGCGCCCCGCCCGAGACCGTCGCACGGCTCGCGGGCGCCGCCGGGGCCGGCCGGCCGCTCCCCTGGCTGCGCACCCTGCTGCTGGGCGGCACCCTGCACGACACCACCTCCGACGCCCTGCTCTCCGACCGCTTCCCCTACACGCAGGTCTGGCGCCTGTACGGGACCCCGGCCACCGGGGTCGCCGGGCAGCACGGCCCCCACTGCCTCACGGGGCTCTACCACCCGCTGCCGCACCAGCACATCGAGGTGGTCGACGGGCAGGTCCTCGTCACCACCCTCGACGCCCGCCGCGACCCCCCGCTGATCCGGTACGCGACCGAGGAGCGCGGCGAGTACGCCTCCTGCGTCTGCGGCGCCGCGGGTCCGGCCGTCCGGCTGCTGGGCCCCTCCGACCCGCACTTCCGGCTCCACGGGCGCGGGGTCTCGGCCCGGGAGCTGGTCGATTCGGCCCTGGCCACGGGGGAGGTGACGGCCGCCCAGGTGGCCGTGGGCCGCGGGCAGCGGGTGCAGCTCCGGGTGCTCCTGGCGCCCGGCGTGCCCGACGACCACTACACGCACGACTGGATCCGGTACCAGGTCCTGGAGAGCCGGCTGAGCCTGCCCGCCTTCGTCCTGGACCAGCCCGAGGTCTTCGACGTCGTCTCCGTGGAGCGCCTCGACGGCACCTCCGCGCTGGCCGCCGATGAGTTCTGACCCACCGCACCACCCCACGCTGGATCACGAGCCGTACGAGGAAACACCACCAGGTACGAGAGGAACTTCCATGTCCTACCAGTCCCCCACCCTTCCTTCCCCCCAGGGCATCGCCGAGCAGGCCGAGGACGAGATCCTGATCGCCGTGCGCGCGGTGGCCCCCGAAATCGACGAGATGATCCGGGCCGAGCCGCTCCCCGAGGGCTGGCTGCCGGGCTGGGACGTCGCCGGGGTCGTCCTCAAGGCGGCCCCCGAGGGGTTCAGCCCGCAGCCCGGCGACCGGGTGGTGGGCGTGGCCACGGGTACCGAGTGGGGATCGTGCATGACCCTGCCCTCCGAGTACGCCGTGGTCCTGCCCGACCACGTCAGCTTCGAGCAGGCCGCCGCGCTGCGGGTCGCGGTGCTGACCGCGCTGCGCCTGGTGCGCGGCGCCGGCTCGGTGACGGGCCGCCGGGTGCTGGTCACCGGAGCGGGCCGGGGCATCGGCCGGCTGCTGGTGGAACTCGCGGCCGCGCTGGACGCCGAGGTGACCGCCGTGGTGCGGGACGCAGGCGAGGCCGCCGGGGTGGCCCGTCTGGGGGCCCGTCGGGTGATGACCCCGGACGCGGTCTCCGACGGCTTCGAAGGCTCCTTCGACATCGTGTACGAGGCCGCCGCGGGCGATCTGATCGCCGCCGGACGGGGCCTGACCGCCGACGGCGGGCAGGTGTTCCTCTACGAGAGCTTCGCTCCGCAGGGCGCGGACATCGGCTTCTTCCGGTTCTTCGGCGGTCCCGAGCAGGCGGGGCTGCGGCACTTCGTCTTCCGTACCGCGACGCCCGAGGACCGTGAACTGGCGCAGCTGCTGGACCTGCTGACCACGGGTGAGCTCTCCCTCGGGCGGTCCCGCGCCCGGGACGGGGAGCGGGCCGCGGTCTGATCCGGCCCGGGCGTGCGGGCCCGGGCACCGACGAAGGGGGCGGCCCCACGGCCGCCCCCTTCGGGCTGCCCGCGAAGCCGCTCCCCCGGGCGGGACACCGGGCGGCGTACCCGGCGGAGGCCCGGCCGCGCGCGAGCGGAGGCCTCGGCGGCGTACCGGCCGCGACGCGGGCGGTGGCCTCGGCGGCGTACCGGGCGGCGGCCCGGCCCCGACACGAACGGCCCCCCGGGCGGTGTCCCCGGGCACGACACGGACGGCGTACCGGGCGCGACGCGGCCGGTGTCCCCGGTGCGCCGCGGCGCCGCCCCCGGCACCGTTTCGCGGTGTCGGGGGCGGCGCCGTCCGTGCCGTGCCGGGGGTCAGGCACCCGCGGCCGGGCCCAGCCAGGTGGCGAGCTCCTCCAGCAGGTGGCCGGTGTCGCGCTCGTGGCCGTGCGCGGCTATGTGCCCGTCGGGCCGGATCAGGTAGTAGCCGGTCCGGCCGCAGCCGGTCGAAGGCCGGACCGAGCCGGCGGCGAGGTCCACCGCGCGCACCTGCGGCCAGGGCGCGGCGAGGGCGCGCAGCTGGGTGCGCCAGGCGGCGGCCGTGCCCCGGCCGACCACGGCGAGGGTCCAGGACGGAGCTTCCGCCGCCGGCCCGGCGATCCCGTGCGGGAGGGCCAGTTCCCTGGGGAAGACCGCGCCCACCTCCAGCGCTCCGGGCAGTTTCGCGCGGGCCGCGCACCCGGTGCGGCCGGACGGCAGCTGGCTGGGACGGAGGGCGGGGTAGGACAGGCGGCGGCCCGCCATGACGGGCGCGTAGAGCCGGAAGGCGCCGGTGCGCTCGGCGGCGCGGAACGCGGCGTCCCGGGCGGCGACGGCGAGCCGGCCGCGGACCAGCCAGCCCCGGGTCTGGATGTCGGTGTCGCGCACCACCCGCCGGACCACCGCGGAGCGTTCGGCCCCGTACCCGAGGAGCAGACCGGACGGGGCCTCGCCCCGGACGACCGCGGCGATCTTCCAGGCGAGGTTGTGGGCGTCCTGCATGCCGGTGTTCATGCCCTGGCCGCCGGCGGGGCTGTGCACGTGGGCGGCGTCGCCCGCGATGAAGACCCGGCCCAGCTGGTAGGTGCTCGCGTGCCGGGCGTGGATGCGGAAGACCGTCTCCCAGAGGGGCTCGACGAGGCGGACCCCGCGCGGGCCCCGCTCGTCGACGATCTGCTGCATCCGCTCCAGGCCCGACGCCTCGCCGGGGGCGAGGCTGGAGAAGAAGCGGTAGACCCCGTCGGGGAGCGCGACGATGACGAGGGCCCCGGCGGGCGACTGGTAGTACAGCGCCTGGTCGGGCGGCAGGTCCCCCTCGATCCGCGCGTCGACCAGGGCGAAGGCGCTCTCGTAGGTGCTCCCGTCGAAGCCGCTGCCCAGCTGGGCGCGTACCGCGCTGGAGGCTCCGTCGGTGCCCACGACGAAGGGGGCGCGGGTGCGCTCGATGCGTCCGTCGGCGTGTTCCAGCACGGCGGTGACGGGGTCGGTTCCGTCGATGCGGCCGGAGAAGTCGATGCCCTCCAGGGTGAGCAGGCGCACGCCGTGCTCGACCTTGCCGCCGAGGGAGAGCAGCCGGCGGCGCAGGACCTCCTCGGTCGCGTTCTGCGGGAGGCAGAGCGGGGCGAGGTGCTGGGGGAAGTCGAAGGTGGCCAGGCGCCGGCGGTCGGAGAAGTAGCTGAAGGCGTTGATCTGCAGGCCCGCCTCGCGCAGTTCGTCGAGGATGCCCAGGTCCTCGAAGAGGTCGAGGCTGCGCGGCCAGACCAGCAGGGCCTTGGGCAGCGGCGAGGGTTCGGGGGCGCGGTCGATCACGCGCACGCGCACGCCGCGGCGCAGGAGTTCGCAGGCGGCCGTCATCCCGGCAGGGCCCGCGCCGACGACGAGGACGTCGTAGGGCTCCGGGTCCGGAAGCGGTGTGGTGGACATGAACGCTCCTCCATCTCATTGACGACTACTATCAGATGTCTTATGGTTCATCGCAATCTTACACATCGACAGCAGGAGAAGAGAAGATGCGCTACCGCTACCTGGGCGACACCGGCCTGTCCGTCTCCGAACTGTGCTTCGGCGCCATGACCTTCGGCGGCGGGGCGAGCTTCCTGGGCGCCGAGGACCGCAACTGGTCCGAGTTCGGCACCGTCGACGACTCCGACGTGCTGCGGATGATGGACCAGGCCCTCGACGCGGGCATCAACTTCTTCGACACCGCCGACGTCTACAAGAACGGCATGGGTGAGGAGTTCTTCGGCCGCACCCTCGGCAAGGTGCGCGACCGCGTCATCATCGGCACCAAGGGCCGCTGGCGCATCACGGACGACCCGAACGACATCGGTGCCACCCGCCACCACCTGTTCGCCGCGGTGGAGGCCAGCCTGCGGCGGCTGAACACCGACTACATCGACCTCTACCACATCCACGGCTTCGACCCGCGCACCTCGCTGGACGAGACCCTGCGCGCGCTCGACGACCTGATCCGCTCCGGCAAGGTCCGCTACATCGGCGTCTCCAACTTCGCCGGCTGGCAGCTGATGAAGGCGCTGTCGGTCTCCGAGCGCCGCAACCTCAGCCGCTTCGTCTGCTACCAGGGCTACTACAACATCGCCGCCCGCGACCTGGAGCGCGAGATCATCCCGCTCGCCGTGGACCAGAACGTCGGCATCACCGCCTGGTCCCCGCTGGCCGGGGGCTTCCTCACCGGCAAGTACCGCCGCGGCGAGGGCCGCCCCGAGGGAAGCCGGCTCTCGCAGCGCACCCCGGCCGAGTCGGCGCCGCTGACCGACCCCGACCAGGCGTACGACATCGTCGACGCGATGGCACGGGTCGCGGAGGACCGCGGCGCGACGGTGGCGCAGGTCGCGCTCAACTGGGTGCTGGCCAAGCCCGCCATCGCCTCGGCCGTGGTCGGCGCGACCAAGCCGCACCAGCTGGAGGACAACCTCCGGGCGATGGAGTGGAGCCTCACCGAGGAGGAGCTGGCCCGCCTCGACAAGGTCAGCGAGACCCCGGCGCCCTACCCGTACTGGCACATCGGCACCGTGGGCGCCGACCGCAAGCTGCCGGGAGACGTCTACCCGGCCTGATCCCGTCGGTCCCCGCCGCCTTCCCCCGCCGGCGGGGACCGGCGCGGCCGCGGCGGACCGGCCCCCCGGTCCGCCGCGGCCACCTCCCCGTACGCGCACCGACCACCCACAGGAACCACCCACCGCGACAGGAAGCCAGGCCCCATGACCACTGCACCCGCCGCCGCGCCCGTGGCCGCACCCGCGCCGCCCGCGCCGCCCGCCGCGCTCCCCGCCCTGGACTACTCCCGTACCGTGGACCGGCTGCTGGTCCACCGGGACGCCCTGGGAGAAGTCTTCCTGACGGACCTCCAGCCGATCGACGACCAGCGCTACGCCGCAGGTGTCCAGCTCCCCCGCTCGCACGCCTACTACGGGGACCACCTGCTGCGCCCAGGCTGCTACGACCCGCTCCTGCTGCTGGAGGCCTGCCGGCAGGCGGCGCTGGCCGGGGCCCACCGCTTCTACGGGGTCCCGTCCGACAACAAGTTCATCCTGACCCACCTGCGGCTGCGCCTGGACCGGCCGCAGATGGTCGTGGTGAGATCGGCCCCGATCGCCCTCGCGCTGCGGGTCACCATCGTGAGCCGCAAGGAGCGCGAGGGCCGGGTCACCGGACTGGACTACGAGTTCGACCTGACCGTGGGCGGGGTCGTCATCGGCCGGGCGGCGGTCGGGCTGCGCTTCAAGACGCCCACCGGCTACCTCACCCTGCGGCTCAACAACCGCGACGGCCTGGCCCTGCCCTCCTCGGCCGCGTACCCGGTGAGGACGCCGGGCACCCCCCTGGCCCCGCACCTGGTCGGGCGCGCCAACCCGGACAACGTGGTCCTGGTGGACACCGTGGCGGCCGGGGACACCGCGCAGGCCCTGCTGCGGATACCGGCCCAGCACGCGAGCATGTTCGACCACCCGCAGGACCACCTGCCGGGCATGGTCATCGCCGAAGGCGCGCGCCAGCTCGCCCTGTTCGCCGCGCTCGACGTCCGGGGGCTGGCCGGCGCGAAGACCCTCGTCACCGAGATCGACGTGCTCTTCACCCGGTTCGGCGAACTGGAGGACGAGACGGTGCTCACCGCCCGGGCGGGCGGCGGCCCGCAGTCCGGCCCCGGCGGCCCGGTCTACACCCAGGGCGGCGTCCTGGAGCCGGAGGACGCGGACGGGCCGGACCGGGAGCGCGTGGCGGCCCTCCAGCAGGTTCCGGTCCGGGTGGAGGCGACCCAGCGGGGCGAGTCGCTGTGCGTCGTCTCCTTCGTCCTGACGCGGCTGTCGTCCTGAGCGCCCGGAAAGGACGGCACGCATGACCGTGATGACAGCCACCATGACCGCGGCGCGGACGCCGCTCGCCGGCACCGCGGCGGGGGCGGTGGCCGCAGCGGCGTTCAGCGACGTGGACGAGACGCTGATCCGCATGAAGAGCATGTTCCGCTTCCTCGCGTTCCACCTGCGACGGCGCGGCGAGCCGCCCGCCACCTACGAACGGCTGGCGGAGGGCCTGCGGGAGGCGGCCCGGCGCGGTGAGCCGCGGGAGCGGACCAACCGGCGCTACTACGAGCTGCTCGCGGGGGAGTCCGTCGCGGACCTGGAGCGCAGCGGGCGCTCCTGGTTCGCCCACGAGCGGGAGCGGCCCGGCGGCCCGTACCTCCCTGCGGTGGCGCGGGAACTGCGCGGCCACCGGGCCGCGGGGCACTCGGTGGTCCTGCTCTCGGGCTCCTTCTTCGCCTGCCTCCAGCCCATCGCCGAGGACATCGGCGCCGACCACGCGCTGGGCTCCCGCCCGGTGGTCCGGCGCGGGCTGCTCACCGGCGAGGTGCTCGTTCCGATGATCGGCGCGGCCAAGGGGCGGGCGGTGCACGTCAGCGCGGCCCTGCGCGGCTTCGACCTCGCCGCCTGCTGGGGGTACGGGGACCACAGCAGCGATCTGGCGCTGCTGAGCGCGGTGGGCCGTCCCGTGGCCGTGGGCGACGACCCCGAACTGGCCGCCCACGCCCGCCGCCACGGCTGGAGGACATTGGAGGCCGGCGGGCATGCCTGACCTCGCGGCGGGCCGCACCCGGCGGCCCGCCACACCACTGGAGACACCATGAATCGCATCGGAATCCTGGCCACCGGCTCCTACCTGCCCCCCACGGTCGTCGGCAACGAGGAGATCGCCCGCAGTTCGGGGGTGTCCGACGAGTGGATCGTGCGCAAGACCGGCATCCGCGAGCGACGCCGGGCCGACGACCGCGACGCCACCTCCGACCTGGCCGCCCGCGCGGCCCGGGCGGCCCTCGAACAGGCCGGCGTGGCCGCGCGGGACGTGGCGTACATCGTGCTGGCCACGTCCACGCCCGACCACCCGCAGCCGGCGACGGCGAGCATCGTGCAGCACCTGATCGGGGCGGAGAACGCCGCCGCCTTCGACATCAACGCCGTGTGCAGCGGCTTCGTCTACGCCACGACGGTGGCCGAGCGGCTGCTGCGGGCGGCCGAACCCGGGCGCTACGCCCTGGTCATCGGCGCCGACATCTACTCCCGGATCCTGGACTACTCCGACCCCAAGACCGCCCTCCTGTTCGGGGACGGGGCCGGGGCCGCGCTGCTCGGCACCGTCGCCGCGGACCGCGGCATACGGGAGACGAGCCTGCTGACGCGCGGGGACCAGTACCGGCTGATCAGCGTGCCCGCGGGCGGCAGCCGGATGCCGGCGAACGACCGCACCCTGCGCGAGGGCGCCCACTTCTTCCGCATGGACGGGCGCGGTGTGCGCAGCTTCGTGCAGGACAACCTGCCGGGGGCGCTGCACGAGCTGCTGGCGAAGGCGGGCGCACGGCCCGCGGACATCCGGCACTTCGTCCCGCACCAGGCCAACGCGGTGATGCTGGGCGAGGTCTGGCCCGCCCTCGGCCTGACCGGCGCCACCATGCACCTGGCGATGGAGCGGTACGGCAACACCGGCTCCGCCTCCGTCCCGGTCACCCTGGACCTCGCCCACCGCCAGGGGCTGTTCGCCGACGGCGACAGCGTCCTGCTGGCCGGGTTCGGGGGCGGGATGACCGTGGGGGCGGTGCTGGCCGACTGGGCTCCGACGGCCTGCGCCCGGTCCCGCGCCCAGGAGCTGGCCGCCGTCCGCTGATCCCTCCTCCCCCGCCCCCTCCGTTCCGAAAGGGCACTGCCATGGACACGCACACCAGCGACGGCGGTCAGGGCTTCGGCTCCGCCGCGGTGGACGACGAGGCGGACGTCCGGGCGCTGCTGCGCGTCCGTACGGCCCGCCGCCGGCGGGCCGTACTCCGGCATGCCGTGGAACACTCCCTGCACGCCCGGCTGTTCGGGGAGGTGCCGGCCACGACCGGCACCTCCCCGAACTGACAGGATTCTTACAGTCATCGATTGACACCCTGCTGTAAGACATCTTATGGTCGTCGTGCATCAACTAGTTCATCGAACCCGTACCCCCTTTGTTCTCCCGGTTAGGAGGAGCTCCGTGTCCGACCACCGATCCGGCAACCGCGCGAGCACCGTGGCCACGACCGTGGGGCTGAGCCTGCTGGCGCTCAACCTGCGCCCCGCCATCGGCAGCGTCTCGCCCGTACTCGACGACTTACAGCAGTCCCTCGCGCTCAGCGACTCGGCCATCAGTCTGCTCACCACCCTGCCCGTGCTGTGCCTGGGCATCTTCGCGGCGGTCTCACCCGCCCTCTCCCGCCGCATGGGCACCCCCGGCGCCCTCGTGCTCGGCTTCGTCCTGCTGATCGCGGGCATCCTGCTCCGACTGGACCACTCCGTCTGGGCGATGTTCGTCGGAACCGCCCTCGCCGGGGCCGGCCTGGCGATCGGCAACGTCCTGATGCCGGCGGTCATCAAGAGCGCCTTCCCCGACCGCGTCCGCCTCTTCACCGGCATCGGCACCGGCATCCTCAGCGCCGGCGCGGCCCTCTCTGCCGGCTTCGCCGTCCCGCTGCGCGACGCCACCGACAGCTGGAGCGGGTCCCTCGCCCTGTGGGCGATCCCCGCCGCGGTCGGCCTCGTCGCCTGGCTGCCCCTGCTCAGGAACTCCAAGCCCGCGCCGGTCGCCGCCGGTCCGGCCGCCGACCAGGGCTCGCTGCTCGGCGACGCCATGGCCTGGCAGGTCACCGGCTACCTGGCGCTGCGCGCCCTGGTGTACTTCACCGCCCTGGGCTGGCTGCCCACGATCCTCGCCGACCTGGGCTACAGCAACTCCTCCTCCGGCGCGCTGCTCTCCGTCGCGATGCTGGTCAGCGTGCCGGGCGCACTGTTCGCCCCGATCCTCGTCGGCCGCAAGGGCACCTCTCCGATGGTGGTCGCCATCGCGGTGGCCGGCGCGGTCAGCCTGCTGGGCCTGCTGTGGGCGCCGGGCGCGGCCGCCCTGTGGGTCGCCGTCCTGGGCGTGACCCTGGGCGCCGGGCACGCGATGGCCCTCACCTTCATCGGCATGCGCTCGCCCAACCCGCAGACCGCCGCCCGGCTTTCGGGCATGGTGCAGACGATCGGCTACCTGGCCGGCGGCATCGCGGGCCCGCTCCTGCTCGGCCTGCTGCACGGCGCCACCGGCGGCTGGACCGTCTCCCTGGTCCTGCTGGCCGCCTTCACCCTCCCCGAACTGGTCCTCGGACTGCGCTCCGGCCGCAACCGGGCCGTGCGCCCGCGCCGTCGCGGCGAGAGCGCGGTCCCCGTCACGGCGGCGGCACCGGCCGGCGCCCCCGCAGCCGCCGCGCCCAAGGCGCCCGCCCTGCGCGACTGACGCCCCACCACCCCCGACCCGTACGTCCCCACCCCCAGGAGCACCCCCATGTACCACGTCGCCGTCGCCTTCGACGTCCAGCCCGAGCACCGCGAGACGTTCATCGCCGCCGCCCACGCGGACGCCCGTGACTCGGCCGTGGACGAGCCGTTCACGCAGCGTTTCGAGCTCGTCGAGGACGAGGTGGACCCCAACCGCTTCTACCTGGACGAGGTCTACGACGACGCCGCCGCGTTCGACCGGCACATGGCCGGCCCGCACTTCGCCATGTTCTTCGAGCGCATCGCCGGCATCGCCCAGGGCCCGACCTGGCTGATCCGCGGCAGCCGCGTCGAGGACCGCAGCACCGCGAACGCCCCCGCCGCGGCCTGACCCCTCCCCGCCCCTTCCCGCGCCCTCCCCCGGCGCCCGGCGGCCGGTCCCCCACCCGGCCGCCGCCCTCCCCCTCCGAGCACCACACGACCGACGAGACCGACCAAGGAGATCCCCTCCCATGTGCAGCCCCCAGGTGATGGAGCTGGTCCACGGCGAGCCCGGACACAGCTGTGCCGACCACGCGACCGACGCGGGCACCGCCCACGAGGCCGCGGCCGGCCAGGACGGCGCCCGGCCGGCCGAACGCCCCCGGACGCCCGCCCCGCTCATCCGGGGCAGCCGGGTCAGCGACCTCACGCACGCCTTCGGCAACGACTTCCCGGTCCTCGAACCGATCGTGCTGAAGCCGAACATCGAGCACTTCGCCGACATCGCCTCCGAGGGCTTCAACGCCAACAAGCTGGAGATCGACGAGCACACCGGCACCCACGTCGACGGTCCCGCCCACCTCATCGACGGCCCCGTCTACACGGACGAGATCCCGATCGACCGGCTCATCGCCCCGCTGTGCGTCATCCGCATCGGCGAGCGGGCCGCGAAGGACCCCGACACCACCCTGACCGCCGACGACATCCTCGCCTGGGAGCGCCGCCACGGCCGGATCCCGGACGGCGCCCTGGTCGTCATGGACTCCGGCTGGTGCTCCCGCATCGACACCCCCGGCGCCTACATCAACCGCGACGCCGACGGAGTCCCCCACTTCCCCGGGCTCGGCTTCGACGCGGCCGAACTCCTGGTCCGCGAGCGCTCCATCGTGGCCGCCGGAACCGACACCCCGAGCCTGGACGCCTCCAAGAACCTCCAGATCGACGACCCGGGCGCCCACCGCATCGTGCTGGGCGACCTGCGCTACGGCGTGGAGAACATCGCGAACCTCCACACCGTCCCCGACGTCGGCGCCACCGCCGTCGTCGGCCTGATCCGCCACCGCAAGGGCTTCGCGGGCCCGTGCCGCATGTTCGGCATCCACTGAGCCGCCGCCCCGGCTCCCCCGACCGGTGAAGTCCGGCACCGGCACGTCCGGTGCCGGACTTCGCACGTCCACCCGGACAGGAAGAAGAACGACCATGACGCACCACCCCCGCCCGGTCGCCCTCGTCACGGGCGCCAACAAGGGCATCGGCCGCGAGACCGCACGGCAGCTGGGCCTGCGCGGGATGACCGTCCTCATCGGCGCCCGCGACACCGACCGCGGCGAGCGCACGGCCGCCGCCCTGCGCGAGAGCGGCGTCGACGCCCGCGCCCTCACCCTCGACGTCACCCGCGAGGAGACCGTCAAGTCCGCCGCGGCCGCCGTCGGGCACACCTACGGCAGGCTCGACGTCCTGGTCAACAACGCCGGCATCGTCGAGGAGGACATCCCTCCGAGCGGCACCACCGCCGAGCTGGCCTCCCGCATCTACGCCACCAACGTCTTCGGTGTCATCGCCACCACCCACGCCCTGCTCCCGCTGCTGCGCGAGGCGCCGGCCGGGCGGGTGGTCAACCTCTCCAGCCGCCTGGGGTCCCTGGCCAAGGCCGCGGACTTCGAGGCCCCGCACCGGCTCCTGCTGGCGTACAACTCGTCCAAGGCCGCACTGAACTCGCTCACCCTGCACTACGCCCGCGAGTTCGCCGGCACCCCGCTGAAGGTCAACTCGGCCACCCCCGGCTACGTGGCCACCGACCTCAACCGCCACCAGGGGACCCGTACGGTCGAGGAGGGCGCCCGCATCGTCGTCCACCTGGCCACCCTCGGAGAGGACGGCCCCACCGGCGGCTTCTTCGACGACGCCGGCGCGGTCGACTGGTAGCGCGCCCGGCGCGGCTCGCTGAACCCGCGCGCGGTGGGCCGTACGGTCGCCGGGCACCTGCGGGACCCGCTGCTGCTGCGGCTGTACGGGATCGGCGC